>DATHHM010000383.1:0-14045 GCA_035317145.1 Xanthobacteraceae bacterium
GTGGTGTTGAACTTGCTCAAGGCTTTCAACAAGGCAAACGACATCGCCAATGCCCAGCGCATCGAGCACGTCGAATATCACCTCGCCACGGGGCTACTCTCCGGCGACGCCAACACCGCCTTGCTGCACCACGGCGTCAAAGCCAATCGCAAGGTGATGGAGACCATCGCGCAATATTCGCTGGAGCAGGGGCTCACCCCGCGGCTGATCAAGATCGACGAGCTTTACGCGCCGAACGCGCTCGAATCGTAACTGTTTCCCGTCACCCTGAGGTGCGAGCGAAGCGAGCCTCGAAGGGCGACGGCCCGGGCCGTGCATCCTTCGAGGCCCGCCTTCGGCGGGCACCTCAGGATGACGGATTAGAGGCTATTCAGCCGCTTGCGCTTTCGCACTTCCGTCAACCGTCGCGCCCGTGGCCACCAGCGCCTTGATCTCACCCTCGCTGAAACCGGCCTCGCGCAACACCTCGAAACTGTGCTCGCCAAGCCGCGGCTGCAGCCGCTCGGTCGAGGGGGGCGTTTCGCTAAACCGCACCGGCGGATCGGTGAACATGATCTCGCCTTCGCTCGGATGCGTAGCGTGCTTGAAAAAGCCCGTGGCCTCGAGCTGCGGATCGGTGAGCAGGTCGTCGAGGCTCGCCATGCGCGCGCATGGGATTTCAAGCTCGCGCAGCAGCGCTATCCACTCGTCCGTGGTTTTGTCGAGCAGGCACGCGCCGGCAAGCTCGTAGAGCGCGACGACGTTGTGGCTGCGCGTGGCGATGCTGTCGAAGCGCGGATCGTCGCAAATTTCCGGCTTGCCGACCACCGGCCAGAATTTGCGCCAGTGCCGCTCGGTATAGGCCATCATGCACAGATAGCCGTCCTTGGTCTTGTACGGCCGGCGCCAAGCGCCGGTGACGCGCGTATAGCCGAGTGCTCCCATTGGCGGTACGAAATTGTGGCCGAACAGATGCTCGGCGAGCACGAACGACACCAGCTGCTCGAACATCGGGATTTCGACGAACTGGCCGCGGCCGGTTTTCTCGCGCGCCAAGAGCGCCAGCGCGATGGCATTGGAAATCGACAGCGCGCAAATCTTGTCGGCTAAAATGGTCGGCGCGTAACGCGGCTCGCCGGCCACCGACATCAAGGCGGCGATGCCGGACTGGCCCTGGATGACGTCGTCATAGGCCGGCTGGCCGCTATAGGGCCCGCCGTCGCGGTAGCCGTGCAGCGCCGCGTAAACCAGGCGTGGATTGCGCGCGCGTACTGCCTCTTGGCCGAAGCCGAGCTTTTCGATCTTTTGGGGCCGCATCGAATGGGCCAAAACATCGGCGCCGGCGATCAGTCGCCACAGTGCGTCGGCGGCAGCGGGCTTCTTGAGATCGAGCACCAGCGAACGCTTGCTGCGGTTGAGCCCCATGAACAGCGCCGCCATGTTCGGCGAGCGCGCCGGGCCGGTATGGCGCGGCGCATCGCCCTCGGGCGCCTCGATCTTGATGACGTCGGCGCCCATGTCGCCGAGCATCTGCGTCGCCAGGGGGCCTGCGACGACGGAAGTGAGATCGAGAATGCGAATGCCAGCGAGAGGTCCTGCCATGGTTGGTCTATGTCCCTACACATTACTAACACCCTCCCCTGCAGGGGGAGGGTCGGCCGCGAAGCGGCCGGGGTGGGGCCGTGCGCGGAGTAGCACTACCCCCACCCGCTGCACTTCGTGCAGCGACCTCCCCCTGCAGGGGGAGGTGGAAGCTAAGAAAACGCCGGCATCACTTCCTTGGCGAACAGCCGCATCGATTTTTGCGCTTCGGCGAAGTCCAGCGTGCCGAAATTGATTTGCAGCGAGGCGTGCTCGAATTTGCCGATGACGCCTTCGAGGCGGCGGATGGTGGCTTTGATCTCGTCGGGCGTGCCGACCCAGGCGCCGCCGGCTTCGATCTGGGTTTCGAGCGTAAAGTTCTTCATCCGGTTGATCGAGACATCGTAGCCTTTGTAATCTTTCGAAGAGGTGCCTTGGGTCCATTCGCCGGCGGATTCGAACAAAGCGGCGAAATAATCCTCGAACTGCTTGCGCGGAATTTCGCGGGCGAGCTTTGCGTCCTCGTGGCAGAACATGTGGAACGCGATCATGACCTCGCCGTTGCCGGGATGGCCGGCGTCGCGCCAGGCGTTGCGGTAGATCGGGATCAAATCCTTCAGCGGGCCGATCGGGATCGACATCAGCGCGTGGCCGGCACGGCCGGCGAATTCGAACGAATCCGCGGTGCGGGTCGAGGCGATATAGAATTTAGGCCGCGGCTTTTGCGTCGGCCGTGGCAGCGACGTGACGTTCTCGAAGGAATGAAACTGGCCGCGGTGCGTAACGTTCTCTTGTGTCAGCAGGAGCTCGATCTGCTCAAGACCTTCGCGGAAGCGCGCGACGGATTCGTCGGGCGAAATGTTGAAGCGCCGGAATTCGTGCGGCAGGAAGGCGCGGGCAAAGCCGACATCGAAGCGGCCGCCCGAAATGGCGTCGAGCATCGCAATCTCGCCGGCAAGTTTTAGCGGGTTGTTGAATGCTGGTACGACCGCGCCGGTGACCAGCCGCATTTTTTTCGTCCGCGCCGCCACCGCCGACAAAAACAGGATCGGGTTGGGGCTATAGCCGCCATAGCGCTCGAAATAATGCTCGACCGAGCGGGCGTGCGTGTAGCCGAGCATCTCGGCCTCTTCGGCGACGGTGAGGCTTTCCGCAAAATACTCCGCGGCGCTCTTGTCGCTTGGCCTGAAATTGGGAAAGAACTGAACGCCGAACTGCATTGTATTCCGTCATCCTGAGGTGCGAGCGGAGCGAGCCTCGAAGGATACGGCCGAGGCGCCGAGGCCGTCGCCCCGCCCGAAATCGGGTTTACCCGATTTCGGATTTTCGAGGTCCAAGTCGGCAGCGCCGACTTGGTTGGGCCGCTGTGCGGCCACCTCAGGGTGACGGGTCGAGGGCTTGCGCCCGATGTACCTGGATAGCTCAGCAAGATTTTTGCGCAGCGTAGCAGTATCGACCACGTGCGGATCGAAATCCGGCGCGTCGAAGTCGAGCATGCCCTCGTGGTCGACGCTGTTCGGATCGGCGATGCTGCGCAGATAGGTCTCGTAGCCCACCGGGCCGCCGATATCGGCCGGCGGGCAGCGGCCCTCGGCGCTGACGAGGTTTGGATAACGCAAGACAGGCTGCGCGCCGGCGCGCGCCAGCAGCGTTACCGTGTGCTGCCAATCCTCGCCGAACACGTAGTCGTATTTGAACGCATCGCCGTGGGCGAGGATATCGGACAGCGTCGCGCGCTCGGCCGGTGTTGGACTAACATCCGCGTCGCGATCGGGCTGCCCCCACACTTTGTCGCCGATGCGGAATTCGAACGGATGGCCGTTCTGCCAGCCGATGGCGATTTGCAGCACGAAATGCAGATCGTCGAGGCGGATGTCGGCGGGCACCTCGACGAGGCGCACCACACGCGGCGTCACGTCGTCGATCTCGACACTCAACCGTGCGATTTCGCTCATGTCAGGGGACGGCAAGCCGTCATTCCGCAGCTTGCTGGAACGTCAGCATCTCGTCGCGCCCACCGAGATCGACGATCCTGCCGTCCTTGATCACCCAGGCGAGGTTTTTGCTGTCTTGCAAGATGGCGATATCGGCGATCGGGTCTTTGTCCCACACGGTGATATCGGCGAGCTGTCCCGCCATCACCTGGCCGACTTGGCCGTCGAGGCCGACGGTCATGGCGTTGTCGCGGGTCGCCGCGACGATCGCCTCCATCGGCGTATAGCCGCCGTGCTTGACGAAAATCTCAAGCTCCTTGGCGTGCAGTTCACCATGCCGCGTGAACGAATTGTTGCCGGTGTCGGTGCCGACCAAAAGCTTGATGCCGAGCTTGCGCGCCTTGTGCATCAACTCGCCGAGCAGATCGTAATGCCGCTGCATGCGGTTTAAATCGAGCTGCACCTGCTCGGCGCCGACCTTTTGCTGCTTGCCGAGCTCGACCACCACGGCGAGGAACGTCGCCGTCGGCAGGATCGGCATGCCGGCCTTGGCCACCGCGTCGAGATCGCGGTCGGTGGCGAGATCGGCATGGACGATCCAATCGACGCCGGCTTCCGCCGCCGCGCGCGTCGAGCCGGCGCCGCGCGAATGGATGGCGACTTTCAGGTTGCGCCGGTGCGCTTCGCCGACCACGGCGGCGATCTCGTCCTTTGCCAGCATCTGCGATTCGCCGGAGCGGCTATCGGCCATCTTGATGAAATTGACGCCGTGCTTGCCCTGGCGGCGCACCTCGGTGACCATTTCGTCGGCGGTGTTGCACAGCTTGCCGATGGAGTGGTCGGGCGTGCCTTCCCATGACGGCTCGTCGTCCTCGATGCAGCCATAGGTGACGATCATGCGGCCGGCGACGAACATGCGCGGGCCTTCCATCAGGCCAAGCCGGATGGCATCGCGCACGCCGACGTCGGTGAACCAGGTGCCGCCGGGCACCGAAATGCTGGTGACGCCGGAGCGCAGCACTTTCTGCGCGCTGCGGGCGGATTTCAGCGTCGAGAATTCCGGCCGCGTCGTGCCCTTGCCTTTGCCCTCGCCCTTGATCAGCGGATAGCCGTAGGACATGTGGCAATGGGCGTCGATCAGGCCGGGCATGATCCATTTATCGGCGGCGTCGACCACGTCGACGGTCTTGCGGTCTTCGAGGTGCATGTCGCCCGGCAACGCACCGACGCTCTTGATGCGGTTGCCCTCGACCACGACGGCGTCATTACGCGCCGACGGTTTTCCGGAACCGTCGATCAGCGTGCCGTTGCGGATGACGAGTGTTTTCTTGGCGGCGCTCATGGGCCCTCCGGCGAAATTGCTTCGTTTGCGCGATTATACCGTAGCGCCGGGGGGTGTCATGCCCCAGCCAGCGCGGTGAGGCCATGCGCGGCGACGATATCGCCGACCTGCTCGCTGCGGTCGATATGGGCGCGCACCACAGCGCCGATGTCGCGGTGAAGCTCCGCAGCGCTGCGGTCCGCCTTGGGCTTGGTCTGGGCGCTCAGATAAGCGCCTTCGGCGCGGTTGACCTCGACCAAAGCGCGGCCGAACGGCATCTGCATGCGCTGGTAATGCTGCAGTCCGGCATCGAGGTCGCCGGCATCGCGGATGCTGTCGGCAAGACAAGCCGCATCGAGCGCCGCCTTGGTGGTTCCGGCGCCGGCATGGGGGCGGGCGACAAACGCCGCATCGCCGGCCAGCGCGACCCTGCCGAACACGATTTGCGGTGAGATCAGATCGTAGATCGGCTGAAAGAACGGCGTCGTGCGCGCAAAAATCTCGGCGATCTGCGGCGCGATGATGGCTTTGGCGTCGGCTTTTATTTTGGCGATGACGTCGGGCCGGATCAGCGGCGGCGGAATGCCGGCGGCGTGGTGGCGGCCCACGGCGTCGGTGCAGATATCGGCGAGCGCGTCGCGGCCCACGGGCCGGTACCAGACGATGTTGTAGGCGCGGCGGCCGACCGCGGTGTCGTTGTCGCGCCCCGGCACCGCATAGCTGATCAATTGCTCGCCCTCGGGCAGGCAGAACGCGTAGAGATCGACCATCTCCCGCCACAGATTTGGCGGCACGTCGGCTTCGTCGATCGACGCGCGCCAGGCCACATAGCCGGCGTAAGCCGGCTCGACTTCCGGCAAAAATTGTGCGCGCACCGTGGAGCGGACGCCGTCGGCGCCGACCAGGAGATCGCCGCGCTCGCGCGTGCCGTCGGCGAATATCGCGGTGACGCCGGCGCCGTCTTGTTCGACGCGAACGAGCTTTTTGCCGAGCCGATAGGTTTGCGCCGGCAGCGCGTCGAGCAAAGCGCGATAGAGCCGCGACCAGCCGCTGAGCGTGCGCGCCGTCGGCTGCTCGATCAAAATCTTGCCGTTTGAGTCGAGGCAGACCGCCCGCGTTGGCTTGATCCCCATCGTCTCGTCGAAGTCGATGCCGGCGCGCTTGAGGATGGCGATGAGCTGCGGGTGGGTGCCCAGGCCAACGCCACGGCTCGCCAGCTCCTCGTCATTGCGCTCGAACACGGTCGCGTCCCAACCGGTCGAGCGCAGCAGATGCGCCACAATCAGCCCGCCGAGAGAACCGCCGATGACGAGGGCGCGACGTGCACTCATCTTTTCCCCTCCCCCTTGTGGGGAGGGGCAGGGGTGGGGGTCGAGAGGTTTAGCGCGATCATTGACGCTCTAACGTCACCTCCCGACCCCCCACCCCACCCTCCCCCACAAGGGGGGAGGGAGACGCAGGCCGTGCCAGCTTTCACGACAACGCCCAGGACATGCTGTCATGCCCGGGCTTGTAATCCATGTTGGTCACCGCCGGATTGCGGTTGACCAGCGGGCGGCCGTACATCGGATTGGTCTGGCTGCGGGTCTCGTGCTCGACGGTGAACAGCACTTCGCGGGTGTCGAGGTCGATCACGTCCTTGAAGCGGTATTCGTAGTCGTTGGTCTCCACCGTGATCAGGCCGAGATCGAGCAGCTTGCGGTAGGGCCGCGAAAAATTGCTGAGATAGATCTGCACGTGATGTCGGTCGTAGTGCGCTTCCGGCGCGTCGGTCTCGCGAAAATAAAAGTATTGCTTCTCGCCGACCTGGACGCGGGTCTCGGGACCGGCGCCGTTTTTCTTGACCTCGGCCGGCACGTCCATCACCTCGCGATAGAAGCGCGCGATGCGCTCCGCGGTGCCGGGGCGCACGTCGAAGCGGACATAGGGCATGCCGAGCTGGATGCGGCCGAAGCGCTCAACGTCGGGCGTGTGCACGGTGATGCGGTTGCCCCATGGGCACACCGTCTCGACGCCGTCGTTGCTCTCGCGAAATTCGAATTTGGTGCCTTCGAGCGGCTTCTTCACGCGCTTGAGCCGGTTCAGGAGCGCTTCACGGTCCGGCATGACCAGGCCGGTGACGCCGCGCAGCACGTCGGGCTTGCCCATCGGCAGGTGAAACTGGCTCATGCCGACATTGACCCACATATTGCCGGCGCCGGTGTTGAGATAGGGGTCGCGGGTGTAGCCGAGCCCGGTGATGTAAAAATGCGTGGCGAGGTGCTGATCGTCGATGCAGACATTGACGTGTCCGATGCCGACGATGTTGCCGAAGTCCTGGGCGGCGCGGTCGTATTGTGGTTGGGGCATTGCAGTGTCCTGGGCGCGGTTTCTTCCTAGGGCGATACTAGGCGCGGGCCGGGGCACGCTCAACCGTTGTCTAGGGTGTAGGGTAGTAGGACGCAGCCGGAGGACGAGAAATGCCCTGGAGAGGTCTGAGTGTGACCCGGTTCGAACGCCGCGGCCAACCGCTCGCGCCCCGTCGCAAATTCCTGATCCGCATGGCGATCGCGATCGGGTTGTGGATCGTTTTGACAATAGTCGGCCTCGCGATCGGCATTGCCGGCTATGCGGCGTTCGAGGGCATGTCCTTCGTCGATGCCTATGTGAACGCGGCGATGATCCTGTCCGGCATGGGTCCGGTCGGCGAACTGAAGACCACAGGCGGCAAAGTGTTCGCCGGCTCCTACGCGATCCTGTCTGGTCTCATCATCGTCATCGCCACCGGATTCGTGCTGGCGCCGATTTTCCATCGCATCCTGCATTCCTTCCACGTGGAGACGACGAAGGAGTGAGGCGGAAACTCACTGCGGCTCAATCCCCGCAGCCTTGATTACCTTGCCCCATTTCTCGGTTTCGGCGGCGATGAAGGCGCGGAATTCTTCCGGCGTGTCCCATTGCGCGACGATGCCCATGGTGTTGAAGCGCGTGGCGGTCTCCGGCTTCTTGAGATCGGCGACAAGCGCGGCGTTGAGCGCGTCGACGATCGGCTTCGGCGTGCCGGCGCGGGCGAAAAAACCCTGCCAGCTTTGCCCCGAATAGCCCGGCACGGTTTCGGCCAGCGCCGGGACGTCCGGCATGTCGGGGTCGCGCTTGGCCGCGAGCACCGCGATGAGCTTCAACTTGCCGGCCTGGATCAGCGGCAGCGCCGGCGTAAGGTCGGAGAATTCCATGGACACATTACCGCTCGCCACGTCGGTCAATCCCGGCAACGTCCCCTTGTAGGGAATATGCCGGAGATTGACACCGGTCATGATCTTGAATTCCTCGGCGAAGATCTGATGCGGCGTGCCGTTGCCGGAGGACGCGTAGGTCAGCGCATCGGGCTGCGCCTTGGCGAGCTTGATCAGGTCCGCCACCGAATTGACTCCCAGTGACGGCGACACCACCAGGCAGAATTTGGTCAGGCCGACCAGGACAACCGGCGTAAAATCCTTGGCCAGATCGTAGGACACCGATTTCATCACGAACGGCAGCAGCGTGATCACCGACGGCGCATGCATCAACGTATAGCCGTCGGGATTGGCCTTGGCGGCAAACGAGATGCCGATCTCGCCACCGGCGCCGGGCTTATTCTCGACGACGAAACTGCCGTGCAGCGCGCGTCCCAGCACGTCCGCTTCATAGCGGCCCAGAATATCGTTCGATGCGCCCGGCGGGAACGGCACGACGATGGTCACGGGGCGGTTGGGATAGTCTTCGGCGCCGATGGCGTGCAGCACCGGCAATGCGAGCAGCGCGCAGGCGAGCGCCACTGCCGAGCCGGCGCGAATGATAAGCATTGTCATGGATGATCTCCCGAAGCCGGCAAGCTTAGACCCGTGCGGCGCGCCCGGACAAGGCGACGCCGCAGCCATGCTGCCGCAGCCTGACTGACGGACTGCCGCGGCACGGGCAGGGGTGATACACCTTGCCGGCAAATCACTTTGGGTGTCGCGGCGCGGTGTCGAGTTTTAGGGAAAAATTGCAACCGGCCGCGGGCGGCGAGGCGGGCAAGAGCGACGTCGATTATCGCCTGCTGGTGCCGCTGGTGCTCAATTCGGCGATCATCCAGGCGGTCTACGCCATCATGCGGGTGACGACGTCATACCGTGCCATCGAGCTCGACCTGCCGGTGATCTGGATCGGCGTGATCTCGGCGACCTTCGCGATCCTGCCGATCTTCCTCGCGGTCTGGGTCGGCCGTTTCATGGATCGCGGCAATGACGCGCAGGCCTGCTGGATCGGCGCCGCGCTGATGGTCGTCGCCTGCGCCGGCTTTCGCTACGGGGCCGGATCGGTGACGACGCTGTTGCCGCTGATGGCGCTGCTCGGCATCTCGCATCTGTTCATGATGGCAAGCCAGCAGATGCTGTGCATCCGCTGCGCCGGGCCGCGCGGCCGCGACGCGGTGTTCGGCAATTATCTGGTCGCCAGCGCCATCGGGCAGGGGCTCGGCCCGTACATCATCGCCTGGTCGAGCGGCACGGCGCGGCTGCCGCCGACCGACCGGCTGTATGCGATCGGTTTTTTGATCTCGTTGGCGTCGCTGGTGACCGCCGCCGCCATGCGGCCGGCGCCGAAGCCGAAAGCCCACGAGCACAGCGCCGCCGTCGTGCCGGTACGCACGCTAATGCGCCAGCGCGGCTTGATGGCGGTGCTGATCGCCAGCGTCATTACCATCACCGCGCAGGATCTGTTGGTGATCTACCTGCCGCTCTTGGGCGCCGCCAACAACATCACCGCGCGCGACGTCGGCACCTTGCTCACGGTGCGTTCGGTGTTCTCGCTGGTGTCGCGCATGGGCTATGTGCGGGTGATCCGCCTGGTCGGCCGCGGGCCTTTGACCCTCGCCAGCATGATGGGGGCGGGGATCAGCTTTGCCTGTCTCGCTCTGCCCATTCCACTTTCGGCGATGTTCGCAGCGATGGTGCTGATGGGATTTTCGCTCGGCATCGCCACGACGTTGAGCCTGACCAATGTGGTCGATCTCGCGTCGGCTGCCGCCATGGGCACGGTGATGTCGCTGCGCATCACCGGCAACCGCATCGGCCAGGTCGCGGTGCCGTTCATCGCCAGCTTGATCGCCGCCGCGGCCGGCGTCGGCGGCATTTTCGTCATCATCGCGCTGAGTCTTGGGGCGTCGGGCGCGGCCGTGCATTTCAGCCGGCAGGATTCCTAAGCGCCGAGACGACGGCGCGCGCCGACACTACCAACGCCGGTAATAGTAGCCGCGCCCATAGGTCCCGTAATAGGGACCGTAGCCGTAATAGTAATAGGCCGGCGGCGGCGGTCCGACATAGACGGGCGGACCGATGGGCGGCGGCGCTCCAGGGTAAACGGGAATCGGCGCGTCGGGATCGACGCCCGGCGGTGGGCCGGCGTAGCCCGGAGGCGGAGGAGGTGCATAGCCCGCCGGCGGCGGCCCCGCAGGCGGCCCCGCGTAGCCTGCAGGTGGCGGCCCAGCCGCGCCGGGTGGCGGTGCGCCACCGCCCTGGTCGAAGCTGGTGGCGATCGCGTAGCCATTCTGGCCCTGGAACGTGACCTGGCACCATTGGCCGCTGCAGCCGCTGACGTCGACATTGCTGCCGCCGGGAATGGTCATGATGACGGTGTAGGTGGTGCCCGGCCCCTGCCGCAAATTCACGTTGTTGGTGGCGAGCGCGGGCGCCGCTGCGGCGCCTACCGCCGATAACGCCAACAGCATAGCGACGGACGCTGTGATCTTCCCGAAAGTCATCGCTAACCTCCTGGGCTGCAAAACGATATTTCGCCACCGATTAAAGTCTCGACGGTGCCGGTTTTCAACCCGCTTCGCGGCAGGATTTTGTTATTTTCAACGCGCGAGCTTTTCCAGTTCGGGGAACGGCGCATAGGTGGCGCCAGCGCACAGGTCTTTGGGCGTCTCGATGAACTGGTCGAAGCGGCCGCCGACGAAAACGGCGGCGACCTCGCGCATGCCCTCATAGACGGTGGCGGTCTTCTTCGGATTGAAGCGCAGGCAGACCATGTAACGTTGGTGGCTGAATACGCTCTCCGACTTCATCGCCGGCTCGGAAATGCTGGCGTCGCGAATGGCGGACGGATCGTTGAGATAGGCGTGCATGGCGGCGAGGATGTCGGTCTTGTAATTCGTCGGATAGGCGTTGACGCCCTCGTCTTCGCCGGAGGCGTCAGACTGACGGTGATGCCCGGCGCAGGCGCCGAGTAAAAGCGCCACGCCGATGATCAAACCGACATGCCGCCGGCATGCGCCGCCGCCGTTCATTCGTTGCCCGCGCCATCCTCACATTCGCCGCCCCGCTCGGTTTAATCGCAATTCGTGACCAGCGCCACTGCCATGTCATCAGGACTGCGTTATTGCGTGTCGCCAGGGCGGAAAATCTCCTGTAAGTACGCCCCAAATTCCCGCCCATGGAGGAAGCGACCATGCCCCGCATCGTGCACATCGCGCTCAAGGTTCCCGATCTCGAAAAGGCGACCAAGTTCTACGCGACCGTATTCGGCTTCAAGGAGACCAAGACCAGCTACGATCGCGGGCATGTGTCGCGCCACATGACCGACGGCAATCTCGATCTGGCGCTGATGGTCTATGACAGCGAGGACGTCGAAGAAGCAAAACTCTCCGGGCCGGGTCCGTGCATCCATCACTGGGGCATCGAAGTCGACGACCGCGACGCCACCGCGGCGCAGATCGAGGCCGGCGGCGGCAAAATCATCTCGCGCGAGGAAGGCAACGCCTGGAAATTCCGCGCGCCGGACGGCACGGTGGCGGAGATCGTCAAGGCGGGGCGGTACAAGAAGAAGTCGGAAGCGAGCGCGTAACTCTTTCCGCCCGTCATTCCGGGACGCGGGCGAAGCCCGCGGGCCCGGAATCCATAATCACGGTTCGTGAGGGCCTCGCGAAGGCCGAGCTATTCCTGACGCGGCGGTGGCTATGGATTCCGAGCTCGCGCTTCGCGCGCCCCGGAATGACGATTAGATCGGCACCGCCATTGCCTCGAAGGCGCCGTCGCAATTGATCAGGTCGACGCGCTTCTGCACGATGCGGAAAGTTTCGCCGTGACGCCTTAAGTGGTGCCGCTGGCGGCCGGCGAAGAGGCGTTGCGTGTCGTCGCGGTATTCGGCCATGATCAAAGTCGAGCCGACGACGTATTCGCCCTTCGCATGATCTGATTCCTCGACGATGACATTGCCAATGAGATGCGCGGTGCGCGACGGCGGCGTCTGCACGTGGATGCGCGGATGTTCGAGCCGCTCGACGCGGGTCTTCATCAGCTCGCGGTCGTCGTAGAACAGCGACGCCTGGTCGAATGGGCTGTTCTGGTCGGGCACCGCCGGCACCCAATAGGTGCCGTCGTCGGCGAACAGCGCCATCCAGTCGCGAAAGCGCCGCGCATCGAGGAGCCGCGCTTCGTGGATGATGAAGTCCTCGAAGGCGGCGCGGCCCAACTCGTCAGCCGCCATTACGCCGCCTCGTGCATATAGCCGAGCCAGGCTTTGTATTGCGCGCGCACCACCATCTCATGGGTGGCAAGCTCGCGGGTGGCGTTGTGCTCGCGGTCGGGCTCCTCGGCGCCGAGCCCGCGCGAGATGTCGACCCAGTCGGTCATGGTGCTTTGCAGGCCCTTTTGCGCGCGCACGAACGATTCCAGATCGTCGGTCTGCACGAACGACGCGGCCGAATGGGTGACGTTGAGCAGGCGGATATTGCCGAAATTCATCGCTTCCGGCGCGCCGACCAGGCGGATCGGATAGATCGTCACCTCGGTGCGGTCGACCGCGATCGGCTTGATGACGCGGACATGGATGTTCAAGCCCATGATCGACATGTTCGGATAAATCAGCGAATTGTGCAGCCGCGGCGTCAGAATATCGTTGGCCCGCGCGGCGCCGACTTTCTCGGCCAGCACTTTTTTGTATTCGTCGAACGCGGGGCTCGAGCGCTTGCCGTCGTCGAGCGAGGTGTTGCTGGTCCAGCCGTGGCCGTTGCCGGCGATAAAGCTCTTGCGGTCCTTCCAGGATGCGGCGGTTAGTTTCTTCTCGGTCTCGACAACCATCGCGCCTTTTTGATCGCCCTCGCGGCGGGCAAACTGCACGCCGTCCTTGTTGACGGTGGAGGCATGGCCGAACGGCACGTGATAGGAATCGAGCACGTTCTCGACCTGAAGCTTCCAATTGCCATTGTAGACGTAGCGGTGCATGCCGGCGTCGAGCGCCAGTGCGCCGTCGGGCGCGCGATCGACCAGATCGTCGATATTGCCCTTTACCGGGCCGATATGGTCCTCAAAACTCGTGCCCTTCACCGCTAGGCTCGCGAACACAAAACCGCGGTATTCGCCGACGCGCGGCGCGCGCGCCAAACCGAACGCGTCCTTGTCGAAATTTTCGGCGCAACCTTCTGGCACCGGCACCGTCATGAGGCGGCCGTCGGTGTCGAACGTCCAGCCGTGATAGCAGCAGGTCAGGCGCGGAGCGTGGCCGCGGCGCTCGTTGACCACCTTGGCGCCGCGATGGGTACAGCGGTTGAGCAGCACCTGCACCGAACCGTCGCGATGCCGTACCATGATCACCGGCTGGCGGCCGAGATCGGTGGTGATGAAGTCGCCCAGGTTCGGCACTTGGCTGGTATGGCCGACGAATAGCCAGGCACGGCCGAAGATGCGTGCCATCTCCAGGTCGAACAGATCCGGATCGGTATAGACGCGCCGGTGCACGCGGCCGGGCTCGATGAGCTTTCCGATCTCGTCGGCGTGGCCGTTGCGCATGAGACGCTATTCCGCCGCCTGATGCGCGCGGTCCTGCACCTGGGTGTTGATGAGCTGCAGCGGCGACGCGGTTTCTTCCAGCATGCCCCAGCTCTTGAGCCAATCGTAGGTGCGCTGCATCTCGTCGGCCGGGATCGGCGCCGGATCGCAGACCACGAGGCGGCTCTCGCGCAAGTCCTCGACCTTGAGCGCCGCGATCTCCGGATCCTTCTTGGCGTAATAGTCGATGAAATAGTGCATGTACGCCTTCTTGTTCGCATTGATGCGGCGCACCGCCTCGCGCACTGCGCGATTGAAGGCCGCATAAGTCTCGGCATCGACCCGGTCCGACGCGACCTCGGTACCGTGGAAGAAGGCCGAACAGACGGTCCGGCAACCCTTCTTCTCGGCCAGCGTGATGTGAGACCGATGTCACTGCACACGTGGGCCAGATCGAGGCCGGCT
>DATHHM010000384.1:0-4095 GCA_035317145.1 Xanthobacteraceae bacterium
GCCACGGCGCGGAAGATTTCACGAAGCTCGCGAAACGTCATGCTGCTGAACGCCAGGTGCTGGTTGCCGAAGCGACGCAGCAGCGCGGGCAGGCTTGCGAGCCGCTCATCGGCATCGGGCTCGATGTGCAGCGCGTCTGCCAGCACGGCGTCTTCGACGTCGCGGCGGCCGGCGTGAAATTCGCGGACCAGTGCGCTGGAGCGGACGGCTTTGCGCGGCGGCTTGACGCTGGACATCACGCACAATCCATGGGAATCATTATGGTCTATTCAATCTCAGATGGTGAGCACCATGACGCTTATCGCATACGGCACGGCCATCAACCACGCGCTGGCCAATGCGCGTACAAGTCTTGAGGATTTGAAAGTGCTGCGCGACCACGCCACCGCCGTCGTTGCGGCGCAAGGCGATCTCAAAGGCGGGCTGGCCAAGCTCAATAAAGAGATCAAGGCGCGCGAGGCCAAACTGAAAAAGAAGAAGTGACGCCCCAGCCGCCCATGGGCGATGGAGCGCCGGCCCCAGTTCGACTGCGTACCGAGCACGATCGGCGCCATGCCGTTCCGGTCCATGTGGTCTGGGAAATCACGCTCGCCTGCAATTTGAAATGCGGCCATTGCGGTTCGCGCGCCGGAAAGCGTCGTACCAACGAATTGTCGACGGCCGAGTGTCTCGACGTTGTCCACCAGCTTGCCGAGGCCGGCACCCGAGAAGTCACCTTGATCGGCGGCGAGGCCTATCTGCGGCGCGATTGGCTCGAGATCGCCGCCGAGATCGCCCGCTTGGGGATGCATTGCGGCGTGCAGACCGGGGCGCGCGGGCTGACCAAGGAGCGCATCCAGGCCGCCTATGATGCCGGCGTTCGCGCCATCGGCGTGTCGGTCGACGGGCTTTGCGAGCTGCACGACAGCCTGCGCGGCGTTCCCGGCAGCCACGAACAGGCGATCCAGGCAGTGCGTTGGATCGGCGAGGTCGGCATCGAGCCGGGCGTCAACACCCAGATCAACGCCCGCTCGGCGCCGCAGCTGCGGCAGATATTCGACGAGATCGTCGCCGCCGGCGCCAAATATTGGCAGGTGCAGTTGACGGTGGCGATGGGCAATGCCGTCGACAACAGCGAGATATTGCTGCAGCCGCATCAGATCGTCGACGTCGTCGATTGCCTGGCCGAGCTTTATCACAAGGGCCGCGATGTCGGTTTTCGCCTGGTGCCCGGCAACAGCATCGGCTATTTCGGCCGGCACGAGGCGTATTGGCGCTCGCTGACCGGCGAAATTTCCCATTGGGACGGCTGCACCGCCGGCGAAACGGCGCTGGGGCTGGAGGCCGACGGCACCATCAAAGGCTGCCCGTCGCTGCCGAAATCCCATTACGCGTCCGGCGACACGCGCACCACCACCATCAAGGACGCCATCGCCGGTCTCGCCGATCGCACCGTGCGGCGCGACGGCAATCGTGGCCGCGGCTTTTGCGGCTCGTGCTATTACTGGAATTTCTGCCAGGGCGGCTGCACCTGGGTGTCCCACGTTCTGGAAGGGCGCCGCGGCGACAATCCGTACTGCCATTATCGCGCCACCACGCTGGCGCGGCGCGGCCTGCGCGAGACCATCACCAAGGTCGCCGAAGCGCCCAACGAGCCCTTTGCCGTCGGCCGCTTCAAGCTCGGCCTCGAATACCTCGACGGCTCGCCGGCACCGCGGTCGCTGGCGCGCGACGACAAACCGCGCCGGCGCGACCGGCGCCTCGTGCCGTGCCGGTCGTGCAGCGAATTCATCTACCCGTCCGAGCCCGCTTGCCCGCATTGCGGCGCCTCGAACCTGGCTCGCGTCGAGGAAAAAACCGCGATCGATGACGTCAAGCGCGATATGCGCAGCCTCATCGACGAGATCGATCGGCATCAACGGCAGATGCTGGCGCTGGTGAATTCACGCGATGGCGCCCCGGTTGACGGCGGACGCCGCCACGGCGGCGAAGCGCAATAGTCTTGTCAGCATTGCGTGCCGGGGCAATTGCCTTTCCCGGCGGCGGCATTAACGTCTGCGGCCTGCATCACCCCATGAGGCCATCATGATCTACGAACAACGGATTTATTCCTGCATTCCGGGCCGGCTGCCGGCATTGCTCAAGCGGTTCGAGGAGCAGACCCTGAAAGTCTGGGACAAGCACGGCATCAAGCAGGCCGGTTTCTGGACCGTGCTGGTGGGCGACGGCAACCACGATTTGCATTACCTCTTGGCCTGGGACTCGCTCGCCGAACGCGAGCGGATCTGGAACGCTTTCCAGGCCGATCCCGCCTGGCACAAGGCGCGCGACGACAGCGAGAAGGACGGCCCGATCATCGCCAATATCAAGAGTTCATTCCTGCGGCCGACGGCGTTTTCCGCGGTGAAGTGAGTTTTTCCGCGCCGAAACAAGCCGCGCGGCGGAAACCTTGACGTTGATCCGCCGCTGACGGGGATTTGTTGCATGTGATTTGTCTGCAACACTCGCCCGAAAAATGGCGCTTGGCGCGGCTGCGGGCGCTCTCGTTAATTGATCAAGGGGCGCGACGCTCTATCGTGGCTGCGACTCGTCGATTCGAGTCGTGGCCCGAGGCGTCGTTCTCGGCAAGCGCGTTGCCGCTTCGTCAGTAAGCGCCAGTCAGTGCGCGTCAGTCAGCACACATAGCGTTCATCCATCGGTCGCGACCGTGGCCCCGTTCGGGTGGCTGCGTCCGCGCGGTCAAGAACAGTCTTGGGCGAAAAGGGGGCATGACATGAACCACCGTTTGATCGTCGGCGCATTGGCGGCACTGCCGATGCTGGCCGCTTCGCTGTCGGCGCAAGCCGCCGACATGCCGCTCTACAAAGCGCCGCCGCCGGCGCCCGTGCCGTTCAGCTGGACCGGCTTTTATATCGGCGCCCATGTCGGCGCCGGATGGGGCAACCGGGAATTCGACTTCAACGACCTGACGGCGGCGGCGCCGTTCTTGTGGAACAGCTCCACTCCGGTCAATGGCCCGCTCGCCGGCGGCCAGATCGGCGCCAACTGGCAAGCCGGCTGGGCGGTGCTTGGCATCGAAGCCGACGGCAGCTGGGCCAATCTGCAAGGCAAGAGCCTTTGCAACACCACCACCTTCTTTCTCAATTGCGCGGCGAAGACGACCGGTCTCGCCACCGTCACCGGCCGTCTCGGCGTCGATTTGGACCGCACGCTGGTCTACGTCAAAGGCGGCGGCGCCTGGATGCACGAAAGCTCGACAATCTCCAACGTTGCTTTGCCGCCGCTCGCAACCGCGTTTTCCTCCAGCATCAGCAACGACCGCACCGGCTGGACCCTTGGCATGGGCCTCGAATACGCCTTCGCCATGCACTGGTCGGCAAAACTCGAATACGACTACATGGACTTCGGCACCAAGCGGTACAATTTCCCGCCCAGTGGCGGCATCATTGCCGCCAGTAACTTCGCCAACTGGGACCTCGTCAATCGCATGAGTGCCGTGAAGGCTGGAGTGAACTACCACTTCTGAGATTAGCGATACGGGCGGGACGTAGCCGGTCCTGCCGCCATCTGATCGTTGCATCGCGCCCGTGCGCAACGCATAGGCGCGATGCACGCGTTTTGCCGCTATAGCCGACGATTGCCTTTCCACGGGGCTCCATTAGGGTTCGCCCGGCGAGGAGCCTGATGACGGCAAAACCCAATCCGATCGTCACAGTCGGCAAGGCGCGGTTCGGCAATCACCTGCCGCTCGCCCTGATCGCGGGGCCGTGCGCGCTGGAGAGCCGGGCGCACGCCTTTGACGTAGCCGCGGCGCTCAAAGACATCACGGCGCGGCTCGGCATCGGCTTCGTCTACAAAACCTCGTTCGATAAGGCCAACCGCACCAGCGCCGCGAGCGCGCGCGGGCTCGGCCTCGACAAGGCGCTTTCGATCTTCGCCGAGCTCCGGGAAAAACTCGGGGTGCCTGTGCTCACCGACGTGCATGAGCCGGAGCAATGTGCGGCGGTTGCCGAGGCGGTCGATATTTTGCAAATTCCGGCGTTTCTCTGCCGGCAAACCGATTTGTTGGTGGCGGCGGCGAAAACCGGTCGCGCCGTCAACGTCAAGAAGGGTCAG
>DATHHM010000385.1:0-5302 GCA_035317145.1 Xanthobacteraceae bacterium
TGATGGCTTCGGCGACCTCGTCGGCCGCGGTCACTGGTGAGCCGTCGGCCTTGCTGCGCACGCCCAAGTCGGTGGCGAAATCCAGGATCGCGGCGGCAGCCTGCATGGTGATCCCGGTCAACTCGTCCATGAGATCAGCGCATGCGGCGGTATCAAGGGTTGGCACGGACGGTTCCTGGCGGTTTAGCCGGATGAAGGAATGCCGATCTAGCACGGCTGCATGGGCGGGGCACGATTGCCGAATCGGCTAGGCTGTGACAGGCACTGGCCTAAATCCCCGCAGCCCCAGCGGAGCCGCGCATGTCCGCACCGTCCAGTCCCATCGCCATCGGCGCCCTCGATCTTGCGGCGCTGCTGTGCTCTCGCGTCTGCCATGACCTGATCAGCCCGGTCGGCGCCATCGTCAACGGCCTCGAAGTCATGGACGAGGACAAGGACGAGGAAACCAAGGTTTTTGCCCTTGATCTGATCAAGAAGAGCGCGCAACAGGCCTCGGCCAAGCTGCAATTCTGCCGGCTCGCCTTCGGCGCGGCGGGCTCGGCCGGCGCCCAGATCGATCTGGGAGACGCCGAAAAGGTAGCGCGCGGGCTCTTCAGCGACGACAAGACCACGATCGTGTGGAATCTGCCCCGCGAATTGCTGCCGAAGAACCGCGTTAAGCTTTTGTTGAACATGCTGCTGGTCGCGGTCGGCGCCATTCCGCGCGGCGGCTCGATCACGATCGACCCGACCGAGGGCGGCAAAGGGTTTCGCCTCACGGCTTCGGGGCTCAATGCCCGCTTGGCCGAGGCTACCACCGGACTCCTCGTGGGCAGTCCGGCGCACCCGGTCGATGCCCATGCCATCCAGCCGCTCTATACGGGCATCCTGGCGCGGGATTGCGGGCTTACGGTTTCGGCCGTGGCCGAACGCGAAACCGTGGTGTTCACGGCAAGCTAGGAGTTGCAGCGAGTTCATTTTGCGACTTCGGGGCGTCTTTCGGCGCCCGCTGCAACTGAAATTAAACCGTTTGGCAACAGACTGAGGTGGGTTGATCAGGCGCGGCGTGCCTGGCGACGGGGGCGCGCGCCTTGCGCGCCTCTCCATGAGTATGCAAGCGGGGCGGGTGCCAACCGGCAAACACCCGCGGTGTCGAGGGCGCCTGTATGGACGACCTGTTGCGTGAATTCCTGACCGAGACCAACGAGAGTCTCAATCTGGTCGACGCCGAACTCGTCCGCTTCGAGCAGGAGCCGAACAACGGCGCCATTCTCGGCAATATTTTTCGCCTGGTTCACACCATCAAAGGCACGTGCGGCTTTCTCGCGCTGCCGCGGCTGGAAACGCTGACCCACGCCGCCGAGACGCTGATGGGAAAATTCCGCGACGGCATGCCGGTCACCGCGGAAGCCGTCACGCTCATTCTCTCCACCATCGACCGGATCAAACTGATTCTCGATGCGATCGAGAAGAGCGAGCAGGAGCCGTCAGGCGGCGACGCCGACCTCATCGATCCGCTCGGCCGCATGGCGCGGCAGGAAGCCGCAGCGCCGCCACAGGTCGCGCCGCCGCCGGCACCAGCGCCGGTCGAGCTCAAAAAGCCCGACGCGCCCGAGAAAGCCGAGAAACACGACAAGCCCGCGGTCGAGCGGCTCGACGAGGAGCGCGGCGACCGGCTCGCCAACCATTCGATCCGCGTCAATGTCGACACCCTCGATCATCTGATGACCACCGTCTCGGAACTGGTGCTGACCCGCAACCAGCTCCTCGAGATCGTCCGCCGCAACGAAGACTCCGATTTCAAGGTGCCGCTGCAGCGGCTGTCCAGCGTCACCGCCGAGCTGCAGGAAGGCGTGATGAAGACGCGCATGCAGCCGATCGGTAATGCGTGGCAGAAACTGCCGCGCGTGGTGCGCGATCTTTGCGCCGAGCTTGGCAAGGATATCGAGCTTACGATGCGCGGCGCCGATACCGAGCTCGACCGCCAGGTGCTCGATCTGGTCAAGGATCCGCTCACGCACCTGGTGCGCAACTGCGCCGATCACGGTATCGAAACGCCGGCCGCGCGGATTGCCGCCGGCAAGCCGGCGAAGGGCACGATCCGGCTGTCCGCATGGCACGAGGGCGGCCATATCATCATCGAAATCTCCGACGACGGTCGCGGCCTCGACCTCGCCGGTATTAAGGCCAAGGTCGTCGAAAAAGGCGTCGCCAGCGAAGCCCAGCTCGCCGCCAAGTCGGAAGCGGAAATCAGCAATTACATCTTCGCCCCCGGCTTCACCACCGCGGCGAAGGTGACCAGCATTTCCGGCCGCGGCGTCGGCATGGACGTCGTGCGCAGCAATATCGAGCAGATCGGCGGTACCGTGGACTTGAAGTCCTTAAGCGGCGCCGGCACCACCTTCACTATCAAAATCCCGCTGACGCTGGCGATCGTGTCGGCGCTCATCGTCGAGGCCGGCGGCGAGCGCTTCGCTATTCCGCAGCTCGCGGTGCTCGAGCTGGTTCGCGCCGGCAACAACGGCGAGCACCGCATCGAGCACATCAAGGATGCGCCGGTGCTCCGCCTGCGCAACAAGCTGTTGCCGCTGGTGCGTCTGAAGGAAGTCTTCCGCCTCGGCGCCTGCGACAACGAGAACGGATTCGTCGTGGTGACTCAGGTCGGCAGCCAGGTGTTCGGCATCGTCGTCGACGGCGTCTTCCACACCGAGGAAATCGTCATCAAGCCGATGTCGTCGAAGCTGCGCCACATCCCGGTGTTTTCCGGCACCACCATTCTCGGCGACGGCGCCGTCATCATGATCATCGATCCGAATGGCGTGGCGCAGGCGCTCGGCCGCGCCGCGGTGGCGGCGGCTCGCGCGGAAAATTCCGAACTGCAGAGCCGCGAAGAAGAGGCCGACGAGGATACCGTTTCGCTCCTGGTGTTCCGTGCCGGCTCGCAGCAGCCCAAGGCGGTGCCGTTGTCGCTGGTGACGCGGCTCGAGGAGATCGATTGCCGCAAGATCGAAATCTCCGACGGCCGCCATCTGGTGCAATACCGCGACCAGCTCATGCCGCTGTTGCGGATCGATGGGGAGACGAGCCTCAAGAAGGAAGGCGCGCAGCCGATCCTGGTGTTCTCCGATCAAGGCCGCTCCATGGGCCTCGTTGCCGACGAGATCATCGACATCGTCGAGGAACGGCTCGACATCGAAGTGTCGAGCGACCGTCCGGGTCTCCTCGGCTATGCCGTGATCAAGGGCGCAACCACCGAGATCATCGACGTCGGTCATTTCCTGCCGCAGGCTTTCGAGGATTGGTTCCGCCGTCGCGATCCGTCGGCGGCGCCGCGGACGCGTAGCGTGCTCCTGGTCGACGATTCGGCGTTCTTCCGCGAGCTGTTGGCGCCGCTGATCAAGGCCGCCGGCTATCGGGTGGTCGCGGCGGCCTCGGCTGCCGACGCGCTCGCGGCGCTGAAATCCGACACCCGTTTCGACCTCATCGTTACCGACATCGAGATGCCGGAGATGGACGGCTTTGCGCTCGCCGAGGCGGTGCGCGCCATGCCGGCGGCCGCGGCGGTCCCCATCATCGCGCTCGCCACCATGGTGTCCGCCGAGACGGTGGAGCGCGGACGCGCCGCCGGATTCCACGATTTTGTCGCCAAGTTCGATCGCGCCGGCCTGGTCGCTGCGATCAAGGAACAAGGCGCCGACCTCAACCGGGCGGCATGACGGCCATGAACGACACTGCGCTCAGCGACTACGTCACCTTCACCACGGCCGAGCAGATGTTCGGCCTGCCGATCGAATGCGTGCAGGACGTCTTCAAGCCGTCGCGCATCACCCGCGTGCCGCTCGCCGGCCCGGAGATCGCGGGCGTGCTCAATCTTCGCGGCCGCATCGTCACCGCCATCGAGCTGCGCAGCCGGCTCGGTTTGGCTGCACGCGACGAGGGACAGGTACCGATGGCGATCGGCATCGAATCGCGCGGCGAATCGTTCGGCCTTCTGGTCGACGCGGTCGGCGAAGTGCTCAAGCTGCCCGACGACGAGCGCGAGCCGAACCCGATTAATCTCGACCGCAATCTCGGCCGCGTCGCCGCGGGCGTGTATCGGCTCGAAGGGCACCTCCTTGTCGTTCTCGACATCGACCGGGTGCTCGATCTCAGCCCTGAAGCCGCGGCGGCATGAGGGCCAGCGATGACGACTGACGCGTTTGGGATGCAGTGAAATCAAAGCGGGTGCGCCCGCAAAGCGTGGAGTGAGGACGTTATGAAGACCTGTTTGGTAGTCGACGACTCGAGCGTCATCCGCAAGGTGGCGCGACGGATCCTCGAAGGGCTCGATTTCCAGATCATGGAAGCCGAGAACGGCGAGGAAGCCATCGAAACCTGCAAGCGGCAATTGCCCGACGCAATTCTGCTCGACTGGAACATGCCGAAAATGGACGGCTATGATTTCCTGCGGGTGTTGCGCCGGCTGCCCGGCGGCGACGGGCCGAAAGTGGTGTTCTGCACCACGGAGAACGACGTCGCACACATTGCCCGTGCGCTCCATGCCGGCGCCAACGAATACATCATGAAGCCGTTCGACAAGGACATCGTGCAGGCCAAGTTCGAGGAAGTCGGGCTGATCTGAAGCCGGCCCTCGCCGTCGTCGCGTTGGAAGTCCGAGTAGAGTCAGCGTGCAAAGTCAGAGTCCATGAGTATCGCCTTCGCCGCCGCCGACCGTGCGGTTGCCGCCGACAAACCGATCCGCGTCATGGTCGTGGACGATTCGGTCGTCGCGCGCAGCCTGGTGGCGCGTTGGGTCGACGGCGAACCGGACATGACGGTCGCCGCGGCGCTCCGCACCGGCCGTGAGGCCGTCGACCGGATCGAAGGCAGCGACGCCGACGTCGTCGTGCTCGACATCGAGATGCCCGAGCTTGACGGCATTTCGGCGCTGCCGCTGCTCCTGAAGAAGAAACGCGATCTTATGGTGATCATGGCGTCGGCGATCACACGCCGCGGCGCCGAAGTCAGCTTGCGCGCGCTGTCGCTCGGCGCCGCCGATTATATCCCCAAGCCCGCGACCACGCGCGAGGCCACCACATCCGCCGATTATCGCCGCGAGCTGATCGAAAAAATTCGCAACCTCGGTCGTCGCCGCCGCCTGTTGCTGCGCCAACCCATGCCGGTCCCGGCGGCTGCCGAAGCCCGCCTGCCGCGTCCTGCGCTGGTGCCGTTGCCGTCGCGCGACAGTTTGCTGGGTAAGCACGACGCGCCGCCGCTGACGTTACGGCCGTTCTCGCCGATCATGCCGCGCGCCTTGCTGATCGGTTCCTCGACCGGCGGGCCG
>DATHHM010000386.1:0-3177 GCA_035317145.1 Xanthobacteraceae bacterium
TCGCGGCCGAGGTCGCGCTTGGAAACCATCCGGCTGTCGAGCGCGTAGAGCGCGTTGAGCAACCCGACCGTGAACGAGCTGCTCGAGCCCAACCCGGAGCGCGCCGGCAGATCGGCATCGTGATGGATCTCAAGGCCGTCGGTCACACCCATATCGGTGAGGATGCCGCGCACCGCCGGGTGCTCGATCTCGGCCAACTCCTTGACCAGCTCGACCTTGGAATAAACGATCTTCGACTTGTGCTCGAAGAACGGCGGCAGTCGGCGCACGCTGATGTAACAATATTTGTCGATCGCGGTGCCGATCACCGCGCCGCCGTGCTCGCGAAACCACGTCGGATAGTCGGTGCCGCCGCCGAACAGCGAGATGCGAAACGGGGTGCGGCTGATGATCATGCGGGCCGGTGGTCGAATTTTGCGCCGAAGACGCGTTCGGCGAGCTTAAGCGATTCGGGCGTGCCGATGTCGATAAAGGCGAACGGTCCAGCGAAGGCATCAAGCGAGCCCGAAGGCGCCCGGCCGAACACGTCGCGCTCCAGCGACGCAGCGCTGCCTGAGGCAATCTCGTCGAGCAGCGCTGCCGAGAACAGATAGACGCCGGCGCTCACGGCACTCCTGCCATGAAAATTCGGGTCCTTCTCGATGAAGCCGCGGATGCGCCCCTTCCCGTCGAGCTCGACCCGGCCGTAACGGCCGGCGTCGTCGACTTCGGCGCACAGCAGCGTGGCTTTCGCCTTGACGCGCCGGTGGTGTGCGACGAAGGCGCAGAGATCGGCATCGGCAAAACTGTCGCCATTCATCACCAGCACCGGATCGGTGCGCAAATTCGCTCGCGCGAAGCGGATGGCGCCGGCGGTGCCGAGCGGTTCCGGCTCGGTCACCGTCACCACGGTGAGATCGTCATAAGAGGATTTATGACGGTCGAGAAAATCGATCACCGCTTGCGCCCGGTGTCCCAATCCAAGCACGATACGCTTCGCCCCAAACCGCCGCAGCCAGTCCAACAGATAGGCCAGATAGGGCCGGCCGCTGATCGGCGCCAGCAGCTTTGGCGTGTCGCCTAGCGCCGACTGGATGCGGGTGCCAAGTCCGCCGGCGATCACCAGAACATCGAGTGTCGCCAGGCACTGCGCGGGCTGCAAGGCGGGATGAGTCACGCGACCGTCAGAGCACACCGACCCCTCCGCTGGCACGACTCGTCGACGCGACAATAAAGACCCGCGGTCAATGCAAGGTCAACGTTCCGGCGCCGTGGCGCTGTGCATACGCCAGAGCATGATCCGGAAAAGTGGAAACCGGTTTTCCGAAAAGATCGTGCTCCATCAAAATGCTAGAGCGAAATCGCTTCAATCTGAAGCGATTTCACTCTAGGAAGGGTCCGGGGGAATGACGATGATCTCGTAGCGGTCGAGCGGCGAAGCGAAGCCGAAAAAGCGGCGCGACACCACGGCATCCTCATCGGCGACGACGGAGAAATGAGCGGCGTAACCGCCTAAGGCGCGCATGCAAAAAGCCTCGGTTTCGGGACAAACGAACGCCGCGCCTTCGCGCCGGATGCGATCGTCGCCGACCCACGGCGTCAGTTTCGGATTGTCGATGTCGAAGGTCGACGGCAGGTCCTTGAAATAGAACACGATGCCGTTGACGAACGTGGTGCTGCCGACGATGCGCAGCGGCTTGTCGGTGTGCGCGCGCCAGACGCGCTCGACCGCCTGGGCGACGGCCCGGTAGTCGCTGCCGTAATCCGGCACGCCATTCAAATGAATGCCGAGCGCGGCCAGCGGCGAGACGGCGAGCGCACCTAAGGGAAAAACCACCGCGAGCGCCAGCAGGCGAATGGCGGCAGGGCGGGACAGCGCGACCAGCGGCGACGACAACAGCACGACCGGCAACAGCGTCATCGCCGGCGTGACCCAGATCGACTCGATGGCAACCGTCAGCAACACCGCGATCAGCACGGCGAACAAAAACGGCGCGGCGAATGCGATGAGGAGCGTGCGGCGCTCCGGTTCTGCCGGCCGCAGCGTGTCGCGGATCGCGGCCCAGCTCGGCCGCGTCGCCAGCACGCAAAGTACGATCGCTGCTACCGCATAAGCCAACCCGTCGCCAGTGAAGATAAGCGCCGAGTACAGCGACAATGCCGAGGTCCCCGAATGCGCTTCCATCGCATAGGAGAACGGCATGAAAGCGTGCGTCGTCAGCCAGTAGACATTCGGCGTCAGCAGGACCGTGCCGACCGCGAGCGTCACATAGGGCGCCGGCGAACTGAAATAAACGCTGCGGCGCGGATCGCTCAGCGCGGCAACGCCAAGCCCGGCTAACAGCGTGATCGACCAATATTTGGCCAGCATGGCGGCGGCGGCGCCGATGCCGGCGAGCGCCGCCCAGCCGACGCGGCGCGTTTCGAACGAGCGCAGGAACCACCACGTCGCCAACGCCCAGAACGGCGTCAACACCGTGTTGGCGTTGAACTTGATGGCGTGAAAATTATAGAACGGCACGAATGTCAGCAGCACGATGCCGGCGACGCGTTTGTCGGGCGGCAGATAACGCGCCGCAAGCCGCCACGTGATCCATAGTGCCAGCGTCGGCAGCGCAATGGCAAAACAATAATAGGCCCAGTCCTCGCGCGGAAACACGGCGAACCAGGCCCGCAGCAACCAGGCGCCGAGCGGCGGATGTTTGGGCGTGCCGAGGCCCACCTCGCGCGACCACGCCACGAACTCGCCCATGTCGGTGTGGATATCCTGGCTGCTCTTGGCGATAACGGCATAGAGCGACCAGACGGCGAAATAGCAGGCGAGCACGACGAGCATGGTGCGCTCGCGGCGCGCCGGATCGACCAGCGCGTCGAACAGACGCTCGAAGCGATTGCGTGCCGAGAGAACGAGTGCTGCCGTGCTCATCGCCGTGACATTACTGTCGCGATGACGCTACCGCTAGTCAGCGCGATCCCGGCGCTGAGCTCAGGCTGCGGATCTTGGTGGCGGAAATCGCCTCGGTCTCCTCGTCGAGCACGATGCGCTCGACCGCGTAGCCGACGTCGCGGCCGTAGAAGACATTGGTGATGTTGGGCAGCGGCACTACCACGAAGCGTCCGGTATAGGCGGACAACGCGGTTTCGATGCGCTGCTTGACCGCGAAGAACGGCAGCGGGTTCTTGGCATAGGTACCGTGG
>DATHHM010000387.1:0-3517 GCA_035317145.1 Xanthobacteraceae bacterium
GCAGCACGACTGCTGCCAGTGACGAACTCGGCAAGAAGGCGGCGGCGGCCAGCGACGCGCTCAGCAGGAGCGCTGCGGCTGCCAGCGACGCGCTCAGCAGGAGCGCCGCGGCGGCCAGTACCGCGATCGCCAAGAGCACCACGACAGCCGACGAAGCCATCGGCAGGACCGCCGCGACCGCCAGCGAAACAATCGGCAAGACCACTGCGGCCGCCGACGAAGCCATCGGCAGGACTGCCGCGACCGCCAGCGAAACAATCAGCAAGACGACCGCGGCCGCGACCGATCTCATCGTCCAGACCGCCGCCACCACGACCGAGTCGATCGGCCGCAGCGCCAGCGAAGCCGAGCGCCTCCTGGTCGGTACCAGCACCGTGGTTTCGCGCGACATCCTCGGCAAGGCCGATGAGTTCAACACGGCGGCCGCCCAGCGGCTCGACCAAATGACCCACCTGCTCGACGAGAAGTCGAACGGGCTGATCACGGCGCTGACCGGCAAGGGCCAGGAATTTGCCGGCGAAGTCAGCCGCGTCACCGACCATGCGGTGAAGTCCATCGAAGCCAAGAGCTTCGTCTTCACGCAGACGATGATGGACAACAGCGAGGAGATCGCCCGCCTCATCAACGAAGCGAGCCAGAACGCCACCTCGGCGATGACCCGCACGCTTGGCCAGCTGCAGGAAGGCGCCGAAGGCGTCACCGAAGGCGCCAAGACCTCGATTGCGCGCACGCTCGCCGATCTGCACAGCGCCACCCGCGCCGCGGTCGAAGAATCGAAGCAGACTGCGGCAGCGACAGTTGCCGACATGCTGGAAACCCACGGCATGTTGCGCTCCGACTCCACTGCTTTGTTTGAGCGCCTGCGCGAAGCCAATATCCTGCTGCAGGAAGTTTTGAGCGGCGCCCACGAGAACATGAACTCGATCGAGCACACCATGGCGTCGCGGGTGTCCGAATTCGTCGCCGCCATGAACGAGCTCAGCAACAAGAGCGGCGCGACGACCTCCAAGGTGGAACAGCACCTCGGCACCTTCAACACCGTCACGGCGAAGGTGCTGCGCGATCTCAGCGAGCTGTCGACGCAGTTCGCCACCCAGGGGCGCTCGCTTGCCGAAGCGGTCCAGCTTCTGGACATGAGCAACCGCCGCTCGGAGGAGACGGTCGGCAGCCGCCAGGCCACCATCGAGACGCTGGTTACGACGCTGGACGCGCGGTCCGACGACTTCGAGCAACGGCTGCAACGTTTCTCCGGCCTGCTCGACGAATCGCTCGACGCCGCGACGACGCGCACCCGCGAGATCGCGAGCCTCATCGCCGAGACCAGCAACGACAGCGTGCGCACCATCGAGCAGCAATACGACCTGGTGCGCAGCCAAGCCGAAGAAGAGCGCAAGCGCACCAGCGAGACCTTCAACGCGATTTACGAAGAGACCTCGACCGAGGCGCAGGCCATGTTCAGCCAGTCCGCCGAGCGCTTCACCACCATCATGCAAGGCATGAAGCAGATGGCCGCGGAAATGCAGCAGGAGCTCGAGGTGACGCGCACCGAATTGCGCCGCGGCGTCCTCGAACTGCCGCAGGAGACCGCCGAGAGCGCGTCGCAAATGCGCCGCGTCATCGTCGATCAGATCGAAGCCTTGGCCGAGCTCAATCGCATCGTCGCCCGCCACGGCCGCGCGCTCGATGCCGCCGAACCGGTGCGGCGCGAGGCCGAGGCGGCCTATGCCACGGGCGGCGGCCGCGCCCAGGTGCGGCCGATCCGGCCGGACATCAGCCCGCCACCGCAGCAACAGCCGCCGCCGCAACAGCCGCCGCAGGCGGGCTTGCGCGACATCACTGGCGCGCCGGCGCGCCGACCGGACCGGGCTGAGCGGCCCGAGCGGCCCGAGCCGCGCCCGCAAAACCCCGCGCCGAGTGGCGCGAGCAACAACGGCCGCAACAACGGCGGCTGGCTGTCCGACCTGCTCACGCGCGCGTCCCGCGACGACGAAGCGCCGGCTGCGAGCCCGCAGCCGTCACGCGAGCCGGCGCGGAGCGAAGAGCGCGCCCCACGCGATGCGGTGGACTCGCTTGACACGCTCTCGGTCGACATCGCGCGCATGATCGACCACGAAGCGGCTGCGGAATTGTGGGAGCGCTACCGTCGTGGCGAACGCGGCATCTTCTCGCGCCGCCTCTACACGCTCCAGGGCCAGAAGGCGTTCGACGAAATCCGCAACAAATATCGCACCGATCCGGAGTTCCGGCAGACCGTGGAGCACTATATCCACGAGTTCGAACGCCTCCTCGACGACGCCTCGCGCGGCGACCGCGGGCCCGCCATGGTGCGCAACTACCTGACGTCGGACACCGGCAAGGTCTACACCATGCTGGCCCACGCCGCCGGGCGGTTCGATCAGTAACGGGGGCAGCCTGCGCACAGCTGTGCGCAGGTCACCACGCGGCCGGAATTTCGCCGACGCCCTTGCTCGTGACGCAATCGCGGCGTTACCGTGGGCTCATGGATGCGACCGTATCCCTGCCTACCGCGGCCGACGTCGATGACGCCGCTCGCCGGCTTGCCGGCGTGGCCCTGCACACGCCGCTTTTGACCTCGGCCGCCCTCGACGCCATGACCGGCGGGCGGGTTTTTCTCAAAGCCGAGACATTGCAGCGCACCGGCTCGTTCAAGTTCCGCGGCGCCTATAACAAGCTCGCCGCCATCCCGCCGGAGCAGCGCTTAGGCGGCGTCGTGGCGTTCTCCTCCGGCAATCACGCCCAGGGTGTCGCCGCGGCGGCGCGGCTTCTCGGCATGCCGTGCGTGATCGTCATGCCGTACGACGCGCCGCGGGCGAAACGCGAGCGCACCGTGGCGCTCGGCGCCGAGGTCGTGCTCTATGATCGCGCGCGCGACGATCGCGAAGCCATGGCCGCGGACATTGCGGCACGCCGCGGCGCCGTTCTGGTGCCGCCTTACGACGATGCCTTGATCATCGCCGGCCAGGGCACCGCCGGCCGCGAGATCGTCGAAGATTTGAGCGCGCTCGGCCTCGTTCCCGATGTGGTCGTGGTCACCGCTTCCGGCGGCGGCCTCACCGCGGGAATTGCGCTCGCGGTCAAGGCGCGCGTGCCGAAGGCTGCGGTTTACACCGCCGAGCCGCAAGATTTCGACGACCATGCGCGCTCGTTCCGCAGCGGCCAGCGCGAGCAGAATGCCGCTTTGACCGGCACCATTTGCGACGCGCTGATGGCGCGCACGCCCGGCAAGCTGACATTCGCAATCAATCGCGCGCTGGTCGACGCCGGCGTGGTGGCAAGCGACCAGGAAGTCGCCGCCGCCGTTGCCTTCGCGTTTGCCGAATTGAAGCTCGTGGTCGAGCCGGGCGGCGCGGTAGCGCTCGCAGCCCTGATGACCGGCAAGATCGACGTCCGCAACAAGGTCGCCGTCGCCGTTCTGTCCGGCGGCAACGTGGACCCTGATCTGTTCTCTCGGCTGGTCGCGTAGCCGTCGATTCGCAGACGCGCAGAAGCCAGGGCC
>DATHHM010000388.1:0-9135 GCA_035317145.1 Xanthobacteraceae bacterium
ATCTGCTCGCGCGGAAACAGCACACGTCCGAGCGCGGTGAGCCGCTCGCGGACGGTCGGATCCTCGACCGCAGCGACGACCGCGGCATTGAGCTTGTCGATGATGGGTTTGGGTGTGCCTTTCGGTGCCCATATGCCGCTCCACACCGAATCGTAGAAGCCAGGCAGCCCCGCCTCGTCCACGCTCGGAATTTGCGGCGCGCCGGGCAGCCGGTTCTTCGACATCACGGCATAGGTCTTGATCGTGCCGCCCTGAACCTGGGTCAGCGCCGAGATCGCATCGGAAAACGACAGATCGACGTGCCCGGTCACCAGATCCTGCATGGCTTGGCCGCCGCCACGATAATGCACGAACTGGAAACGCGTGCCGGTGACCTGCTGAAATAGAACACTAAAGACATGCTGTGGGCTGCCGACGCCTGCGTCACTGGAGGTCGCCTTGTCCGGATTGGCCTTCAGCCAGGCGATCAATTCCTTCAAGTCGTTGGCCGGAAAGTCCTTGCGCGCGCAGATCACCAGCGGGCCGTCGGTGATCGGCGCTATCGGCTCGAAATCCTTTTCGACGTCGTAGGACAGATCGTAGAGCACGGGATTCACCACGTGCGTGCTCCAGATGCCCATAGTCAGCGTGTAGCCGTCGGGCACGGCGCGGGCACCGCGGCCGACGCCGATGCTGCCGCCGGCGCCGCCGACGTTCTCGATGACGATGGGCTGGCCCAGCGTTTGCTGCATCTTGGCCGCGATCATCCGGCCGGTGATGTCGAGCGGGCCGCCGGCCGAGAACGGCACGATGACGGTGATCGGCCGCGACGGATAATCGTCGGCCCGCGCCGTCCGCGGCGACGGCAAGAGCGTGGCGGCTGCGGCAAGGTGCAGGAAGTGACGGCGCGGAATTCTCATGGCCTACCGAAATCGCGCGGGAGCGCCTGCGCCATGCTACACGACCCGCGAGTGTGCGCGGAAGGGCTCGGCTCTGCTAAGATCGGCCGCGGGAGGACGAGACCGTATGAGTGTCGAGCGGCGCGGCGCGGCGATCGAGATCGCGCATCTCAATAAGGTTTACGGCAACGGCTCCGCCGCCTTGGTCGCGCTCGACGACATCAATCTGCGCGTCGCACCGGGCGAGTTCCTGTGCATCGTTGGGCCGAGCGGCTGCGGCAAGTCGACGTTGTTGCGCATTCTCGCCGGCCTCGATCAGCAGACGAGCGGCAGTATCGATGTTCAGGCTGCCGGCTGGGCGGTGCAGAACGCCATGGTGTTCCAGGATTCGGGACTGTTTCCCTGGATGCGCGTCGACGCCAATGTCGGCTTCGGTCTGTTCACCCGCGGTGTGCCGGCCGCCGAGCAGGCGGCGCGGGTCGAGGCCGCGCTCAAGCTGGTCGGGCTGACCAAATTCCGCAATCATTTTCCGCACCAGCTCTCCGGCGGCATGCGCCAGCGTGGCGCCATCGCGCGCGCCTTCGTCACCGATCCTGCCATGTTGCTGATGGACGAGCCGTTCGCCGCGCTTGATGCGCAGAACCGCGCCATCCTGCAGGCCGAACTGGTACGCATCTGGGAAGAAACCGGCAAGACCGTGGTCTACATCACCCATTCCATCGAGGAAGCGCTGCTGTTGGGCGACCGCACCGTGGTGATGACGGCGCAACCGGGCCGCATCAAGGAGATCATCGACGTGCCGTTCCCGCATCCGCGGAATTTGATGGCGCTGTCGGCGAGCGCCGAGTTCGGCCGGCTCAAGCTCGACATCTGGCGGCTACTCGAGGACGAGGTCAATCGCGCGCGGGCAGAGCTCGAACGATGAGTGAGCCATCAGCAAAATGGCGCGAGCGGCTGCTCTATCTGATCTCGCCGATCGGATTGCTGCTGCTCTGGCAGATCCTGGTCAGTCTCGGCTTTGGCGATCGCCGCTTCATCCCGACGCCGAGCGACATCGCTGTGCGGTTCTGGCAGCTCACGCTCAATGGGGAATTGGCGGTGAATACGCTGGCGACGCTTTGGCGCGTCGTCGCCGGCTTCGTCATCGGCGTCGTGCCGGCGATCGCCGTCGGCCTGGTCATGGCGATGTTCCGCCCGGTGCGCATCTTTTTCGATCCGCTGATTGCTGCGCTATTTCCGATCCCGAAAGTGGCGTTGATGCCGCTCCTTCTCCTCGCCTTCGGCTTCGGCGACGCTTCGAAGATCGCCCTGGTCGCCATCGGCGTGTTCTTCCCGGTGATCGTCAACACCTATGCGGGCGCCGCCAACATCGAGAAAATCTACTGGGACGTCTCGCGTAATTATGGCGCGAGCCTTTGGGTGATGTTCACGCGCATCGTGTTCTTCGGCGCGCTGCCGATGATCTTCGCCGGGCTGCGTATCGCGGTCGCGGTGGCCTTCATCGTGCTGGTCGCCGCCGAATTCGTCGCCACCAAGGTCGGCATCGGCTACATGATCTGGAATTCCTGGGAGTTGCTCCAGGTCGATACCATGTTCGTCGGTATCGTGGTGATCGGCCTCCTTGGTCTCGTCACCTCGGTGTTGCTGGCGGAGCTCGAGCGCATGGTCATTCCCTGGAAGACCGAGGAACGCTGAAGGCGCGGGCTGATTCATGTCGCAGGGTATCTTCATCAGTTATCGGCGCGACGATACGCGGGTAATTGCGGGTCGGCTCTACGAGGCGCTGAAGGCGGCATTTCCGAAGAAAAAGATTTTCTTCGACGTCGATATTCCCGAGCCGGGCACCGAGATCATCGCCAAGATCGTGCGCGAGCTGCAATCTAGCCAGGTGGTGATCGCGCTGATCGGCCCGCAATGGAACGCCAACAACCGCCTCGACAGCACGCATGATTTCGTCCATCGCGAGCTCAAATCTGCGCTGGATTTGCGCCAGCAGGATGGACTCAAGGTCCTGCCCGTCGTGGTCGATGGCGCCAGAATTCCATCCGAGCAATTGCCGAGCGACCTCATTGCCATCGGCGAGCTGGAATATCTCGAAATCACCGGTGATGGCGACGTCGGCAAAATCATCGAAGGCGCACGTCGGCTATTGCCGCCCTATTGGGTGGGCAGCCATGACGACATCGTGCGCTGGCGTTGGGATTGGGTGGATTTCCTGAAACATCTGATCAAGCTGGACGTCGATGAGGTGCCGACCATCGATGCCGCGCCGCGCCATCCGTTGCACCGGCTGCGGCAGGGCGTCCATCGTTGTCTCGAGCGGCTGGGTTTGCGCAGCAGGGATCCCGGCGACGAGGGAACGCCCGAGCAATGGGCCGTCATCTTCGAGCATCATCCGCAGACATGGCGGATGGTGCTCGACAAGAACGATGCCATCGTCGCCTATTGGCATGTCGCGCCGCTCAAGGCCGAGGACTATGACAAGCTCATCGCCGGCCGCTTCAAGGCCGGCATGGTGACCTATGACCGGCTGACCTTGTTCGAGAACAAGGGCGGTCATTACAATCTGTTTTTTGTCATCACCGTCGTCAACAACGCGCACCGCAACGCCGCGCTCTACCGCCAGCTGTTCTTCTCGTTTTTCGACGTGCTGGAAAAGCTCGCCGCCGCCGAGCCGCCGGTGTTCATCACCGAGGTTGCGGCCGACGTCTGGACGCCCGAGGGCATCAAGCTCGCCGAAGGCTTTGGCATGAAACGCGTCGGCCGGCGCGCCGACGACGCCAAGATTCTCATCTATACGGTGGCGGTCACGGATGTCCTCAACGACGTCATCGCCAAGAAACGCTTCCAGGATCTGCGCGAATGCTATGCGGAGGCTGGCTTCGCGCTCGATCGGCCACCGACCGCAATCCGGGACGTGCGCAGCGCTTAGCCGGACAACCTGCGCCTACTTGTCGCGCCGCCACCGAAGCGCATAAATCGCACGAAGAACCGGCTAAAATCCTCGACAATCGATTGGGAGGAAACCATCCAACTCAGGGATTTCACAATGGCGTTGCCGCGTCGCAAATTTCTGCTGGCAACGGCCGGCGCTCTCGCTGCGAGCGTCTGCCCACGCGGCGCTTTTGCGCTTGATTATCCGACGCGACCGGTGCGCATCTTCGAAGGCTTCGGCGGCGGCGGTACGCCGGACTTGGTGTCGCGCCTGATCGGCCAGTGGCTTGCCGAGCGGCTTGGTCAGCCCTTCGTGGTCGAGAACCGTACCGGCGCTGCCGGCAATCTCGCCACCGCGGCGGTCGCCACCGCGGCGCCGGACGGCTATACGCTGTTGACCTGTCTTTCGGCGAACGCGGTCAACGCCACGCTCTACGAAAAGCTCGACTTCAATTTCCTCCACGACATGGCGCCGGTCGCTGGCCTGGTGCGGTTGCCCATGGTGCTGTTGGTCAATCCATCGTTCCCGGCGACCACGCTCGCCGAGTTCGTGGCCTACGCCAAGGCCAATCCGGGCAAGATCAACATGGCGTCGCCGGGCATCGGCACGCCGATGCATGTCGCGGGCGAGCTGTTCAAGATGATGACCGGCGTCAACATCGTGCACGTTCCTTACCGCGGTCCGGCGGGGGCGTTCACCGACCTGCTCGCCGGACAAATCCAGGCCTTCATCATCACCGTGCCGGCCGCGATCGGGTTCGTGCGGACCGGCAAGTTGCGTGCCTTGGCGGTGACCGGCGCGACGCGCGCCGACGTCATGCCGGACGTTCCGGCCATGGCCGAATTGCTGCCGGGCTTCGATGCGACCGCCTGGGACGGCACTTGCGCGCCGGCCGGCACGCCGTCAGCGATCATCGACAAGCTCAACGCCACCATCACTGCCGGCCTCGCCGATCCGCAGCTCAAGGCCAAGATCAAAGATCTCGGCGGTGAGCCGATGCCGATGACGCCCGCCGCGTTCGGCAAGTTCCTCGCCGAGGAAACCGAGAAGTGGGGCAAGGTCGTCAAGTTCTCGGGGATCAAGCCGAACTGATCGAAGCCAATGCAATTGCCGCGCCGCAAATTTCTTCATTTGGTCGCGAGCGCCGCCGGCGCCGCGGCGCTGCCGAGCGTCGCGCGCGCGGAATCCTATCCGAGCCGGCCGGTGCGCATGCTCGTTGGCTCCACTCCCGGCGCGTCGCCCGATGTCGTCGCGCGGCTGTTCGGCCAGTGGCTCGGGGAGCGGCTTGGGCAGCCGTTCGTGGTCGAAAACCGGCCCGCCGGCGGCGGCAATCTGGCGGCCGAACCGGTCGTGCGCGCGCCGCCGGACGGCTACATGTTGCTGGTGTTCTCGGCGTCGAACGCTATCGACACGACGCTGCTTGATACGCTCAATTTCAACCTGGCGCGCGACATCGCGCCGGTCGCAGGCTTGATCGATCTGCCGATGCTGCTCTCGGTCAACCCGTCCTTCCCGGCCAAAACGCTGCCGGAGTTCATCGCCTATGCCAAAGCCAATCCGGGCAAGGTCAATATCGGGACGCCGCCGGTCGGCAGTCCGCAATATGTCAGCGGCGCACTGCTCGAGATGATGACGGATACAAAACTTGCCGTCATTCCGTATCGCGGTGGGCCGGGGGCGGTGACCGATGCGCTTAGCGGACAGATCCAGGGCGTGATCGGCACCGTGCTGTTGGTCATGGCGCAAGCCAAAGCAGGAACGCTGCGCCCCTTGGCCGTCACGTCGGCGACGCGCTCCGAATTGCTTCCGGACGTGCCGGCGATGGCCGAATTCCTGCCGGGCTATGAAGCCAGCCAATGGATCGGCATCGGCGCAGCCAAAAACACGCCGGCTGCGATCGTCAATAAGCTCAACGCCGAGGTCAATGCCGCGCTCGCCGATCCGGCGATGAAGGCCAAGGTGACGGCTCTGGGCGGCATGGTGCTGCCCGGCTCGGCGGGCGAGTTCGGCAAGTTCGTCGCCGACGAGACCGTGAAATGGGCTAAGGTCGTAAAATTCTCTGGTGCGAGAGCAAACTGATGAAAAAACTTCCCCGCCGTCGATTTCTGCATCTCGCGGCCGGTGTCGCCGCGCTTCCGGCGCTATCTCGTGTCGCCAGTGCGGAAAACTATCCGACGCGGCCGATTCATTTGATCGTTCCCGTTCCTGCCGGCGGCACCTTCGACATCGTTGCGCGCCTGGTCGCACAATCGGTATCGGAGCGCCTCGGCCAGCAGATCGTCATCGAGAACCGCGGCGGCGCCGGCACCAATATCGGCACGGCCACGGTCGCGCACGCCACCCCCGACGGCTACACGCTGCTGCTCGCCGGCTCGCCGGGCGCTATCAATGCCACGCTCTACACCAATCTCGATTTCAGTTTCGCGCGCGACATCGCGCCGGTCGCCAGCATCGAGCGCGCGCCGCTCATCATGGCGGTCAATCCGGCGTTCCCGGCCAAGACGGTTGCGGAATTCATCGCTTACGCCAAGAGCAATCCCGGCAAGATCAATATGGGCTCGGGCGGCGTCGGCTCTACCGGCCACGTGGCCGGCGAGCTGTTCAACCTGATGGCGGGCCTCAAGATCGCCCACGTGCCGTATCGCGGCGAGGCGCCGTCGGTCACCGACCTGCTCGGCAGCCAGATCCAGGTGATGTTCAGCACGCCCGGCTCGGTCATGAACTTCGTCAAGGCCGGCACGTTGCGAGCGCTCGCGGTGACCAGCGCCAAACGGATGGACGTGCTGCCGGACGTGCCGGCGCTCGCCGAAACCTTGCCCGGCTACGATGCGGTGTCCTGGGCCGGCATCGGCGCGCCCGCCGGCACGCCCGCCGAGATCGTCGACAAGCTCAACCGCGAGACCAATGCGGCGCTCGCCGATCCCGCGCTCAAGGGTAAGCTTGCCGAATTCGGCGCCATCGTGATGACCGGTTCGCCCGCCGATTTCCAAAAATTCATCGCCACTGAGATTGAAAAGTGGGGCAAGGTCGTCAAGTTCGCGAATCTCAAGCCGGAATGAGTTTGAGTCGGTCGACTGTCGGCTGCACGGTTCGTGCCGCGCGCGGTACGGCGCGGAATTCCTTGGCGCTCGCCATGGCCCAGGCGGTTTCGAACCGCCGGTCGCTGGTGCCGGCGATCAATTCGCCCGGCGTCAAGGACGGATAAAGCTCGGCGAAGCTTTTCACCTCGTGCGGCGAGACGCGGCGCGAAAAATGCGCCGGCGAGAATTGCGTCGGATGGTCGAGGCCGGCGGCGGCGACCAGCTCGGCCAGTGCCTCGACGGTGGCGCGCTGGAAATTGAACACGCGCTCGCTCTTGTCGGGGACCACCAGCGCGCGCTGGCGTACGCGGTCCTGGGTCGAGACGCCGGTCGGGCATTTGTCGGTGTGACAGGACTGCGACTGGATGCAGCCGAGCGCGAACATGAAGCCGCGCGCCGAATTGCACCAGTCGGCGCCTAGCGCCATGACGCAGGCGATGTCGAAGGCGCTGATGATCTTGCCGGCGGCGCCGATCTTGATGCGATCGCGGGCATTGATGCCGATCAGCGCGTTGTGCACGAAGTTCAATCCTTCGCGCATCGGCATGCCGAGATGGTCGGTGAATTCCAGCGGCGCCGCGCCGGTGCCGCCTTCCTTGCCGTCGACGACGATGAAGTCGGGATAGATTTCCGTCTCCAGCATCGCCTTGCACACGGCAAGGAACTCCCACGGATGGCCGATGCAGAGCTTGAAACCCGTCGGCTTGCCGCCGGAGAGCTTCCGCATGGTGGCGATGAATTGCATCATCTCGATCGGCGTCGAGAACGCCGAATGGCGCGACGGCGAAATGCAATCGACGCCCTCCGGCACGCCCCGGGTCGCGGCGATCTCGGCGCTGACCTTGGCGCCGGGCAGCACGCCGCCATGGCCGGGCTTGGCGCCCTGGCTGAGCTTCAGCTCGACCATTTTTATTTGGTCGTTCTTTGCAATGGTCGCGAATTTTTCAGGCGAGAAGGTGCCGTCGGCATTGCGGCAGCTGAAATAGCCCGAGCCGATTTCCCAGATGATGTCGCCGTTGTGTTTCTGATGATAGGGGCTATAGCCGCCTTCGCCGGTGTCGTGGGCGAAATTGCCTTTCTTGGCCCCACCGTTGAGCGCGAGGATGGCGTTGGCGCTGAGCGCGCCAAAACTCATCGCCGAAATATTGAAGATCGAAGCTGAATAGGGTTTTTTGCAATCCGGCCCGCCGATGCCGACGCGGAACGGCTCCTTGACCACGGGCTTCGGCGCCATCGAATGGTCGAGCCACTCGTAGCCGCTGGAATAGACATCGTTCTGCGTGCCGAACGGGCGTTTATCCAAGGCCCGCTTGGCGCGTTGGTAGACGATGGCGCGTTTGTCGCGGGAAAACGGCGTGCCGTCCTTTTCGCTTTCGAGGAAATACTGGCGGATCTCGGGGCGGATTTCTTCCAGGATGAAGCGGATATGCGCCATCAGGGGATAATTGCGCAGCACCGCATGCCGGGTCTGCACCACGTCGTGGATGCCGACGAGCGCGAGCCCCGTAAACAGAAAGAGTGGGATGACGACATAGATCGACGAATAGCCGTCGAGATCGGCAAATAACAGGATCAAGGCAATGGCGACGACGGACGTCAAAACGAGGAACCGTGCCGTCAGCGGCAATAACAAGGCTTGCATGAAACCACCCCCCAGATAGGCAGGAATCACATGCGCGAGGCTGGTCGCTTGCTCGCGCGTCTACGGACAATAAGCGGAGAATCTTTACAGTTTGATGAGGGCCGGGGTGGGGGAGAGTGGACGAATATCGCCTGCGTCATCGCGCACCCCTCCACGTCCTTGAAAAATCCGTGTAATTTCGCTGCAGCGCTGCCAGCGGCCACGTCGGCATTCCGCAGAAGCAAAGCTGAAAAGGGGAGGATTATGCGAATTCCGCGTCGGCAGTTCTTGCATTTGGCGGCCGGTGCCGCCGGTCTCGCCGCGGCGCCCGGCGTCTTGCGGGCGGACACCTATCCGTCGCGGCCGGTCCGGCTGGTGCTGCCGTTTCCGCCGGGCGGCGTGTTCGACATCGTCGGCCGGCCGTGGGCGGACAAAGTGAGCAAAAGCGGCATGCTCAACACGGTTTTTGTGGAGAACCAGCCCGGCGCTGGCGGCTCTGTGGCGGCGGCTTCGGTCGCGCACTCCGCGCCGGACGGCTACACGATCTTTCTCGGCACCTCGTCGATCCACCTCGCCGAGATGGTGCTGCGCGAGCACCCGCTGCTCGATCCGATGAAGGAT
>DATHHM010000389.1:0-15021 GCA_035317145.1 Xanthobacteraceae bacterium
AAAAGAAGGCCGGCCCGGCGCGGTCAAGCTTGGCGGCTTGCACGCGCTGCCGCCGGTGCGGCGGCCCGGCAAGATGTTCTACGCCGCGCAGAATTTTCAGGAGCACGTCGACGAGATGATCCGCGCCGGCATGACGCCGGCGACCGGCCCGAAATTCACCGGCGAGAAATCGACGTCGCGTCCGTATCTGTTTCTGAAAGCCCCGAGCACGCTGGCCGGCGCCCATGACGACATCGCGATCCCGACCGGGCTGAAAAAGATCGATTGGGAGGCGGAGATCGCTTGCGTCATCGGCAAGCCTGGCAAGCACATCAAGGCGGAGCGCGCGCTCGATCACGTCGCCGGCTGGATGACGACCAACGACGTTTCCGCCCGCGATCTGCAGATACGCACCGACCGTCCGGGCCTGCGCTCGGATTGGCTCAACGGCAAAAGCCACGATAATTTCGCACCGACCGGCCCGTTCCTGGTGCCGCGCGCCTTCGTGGGCGACCACATGAATCTGTTCATCCGGCTCACCGTGAACGGTGAGATCAAGCAGAACGGCAACACCTCGCAATTCATCTTCACGCCCGAGGAGCAGATCGAATACGCCTCCGACATTTTGAGCCTGCAAAGCGGCGACTTCTTCAGCTGCGGCACCTGTGGCGGCGTCGGCCAGGGCACCAACACGTTTCTCAATGTGGGGGACGTGATGGAGACCGAGATCGAAGGCCTCGGCAGGATGCGCAATCGTTTTGTTGCGGAGGCGTAGGTCCGCGGAGAAAACTGCCGAATGCCGCGAACACCCGCTTGACCCGGCCCCTGGGACTGGCCCGATAAGGACAGCGGTCGGCAAACACCGAGGTGATTCGTGAGCGCTTCCGCCCAATTCCTAAACCCCTCCGCGGCGGCTCGGCGGCTTGGCGTCTCCGCAAAGGCGTTGCGGCTCTATGAGCAACACGGCCTGATAACCCCCGGCCGCACTGCGGCCGGATGGCGGGCCTACGGTCCGGACGAGATGGCCCGAGCCGCCGAGATCGTAGCCCTGCGCGCGCTCGGATTGAGCCTCTCCCGGGTAGCAAGGGTGCTCGGAGATGATCCTCAAGGCTTGGAGCCGGCCCTTGCCGCGCACCAGGCAATACTCGAAGGCCGCATCCGCCAGCTGGCCGGCGCGGTTGAGAAGGTCCGCGACCTTCGGGCCGGTCTCGCGCAGGGCAAGTCCCCGACAGCCGGAGAACTGGTGCGCCTGCTGAGACCGCCCGCCGCGTTCAGCGTTGCCTTCGATCTTCCTTGGCCTTGGGGCGGCGAACGGTTCGAACTAAGGGACGTGCGGCCGTTGAATTATATCATCGGTCCGTTGGGCAGCGGCAAAACACGGTTGGCCAAGCGTCTGGCTGAAACCCTGCCTAACGCCGTCTTCTTGGGCCTCGATCGCTTGGAGCACGGCGGCGCGGCGGCGCGGACACAACTGAACGCCGACCCGGCACTTAAATCCAGAGTCGATCAGGCCTTGGCTTGGCTCGTTGAAGACGGTGCTGCGGCCTCGGAGGCCCTCGTTGCCCTTCTTGTCGGACTGGAAACCGAAGGCGCCGCCATCGTGGTCGTCGACATGGTGGAACAGGGGCTGGAGCAGTCCGCACAAGAGGCTCTCATCGCCCACCTACGCCGCCGCGGGCCCGGCGCGCGGCCGCTTTTCCTGCTCACGCGCTCTTGCGCGATCCTGGACTTGGCCGCAGTGGGTGCCGAAGAGGCGATCATTTTCTGTCCCGCCAATCACAGTCCCCCGATCAGCGTCGCCCCATATCCCGGTGCCCCAGGCTACGAGGCGGTCGCCACTTGTTTGGCCTCGCCCGAAGTGCGGGCGCGGACAGAAGGCGTCATCGCGTGGAGACCCCAAGTGGCGTGAGGCCCTTTTCTTGCGCAAACCGAACATTTTCGAATGGCCTGCATTTATGAGTTCACGCTGCTAGTTCAGATCGGCGACTTCGGCGTGGATGCGCAGCAGCTCAGGAATCGTGCTCGGGTCGCGCCGGCCAAAACCGCATTCCGTGGCGATGGAAAAATTGCCGGCGTATTTCTTCGCCGTCGCCAGGCGTTGCTTCGTGCCATCGACTCCATCGGTGTAATGGACGAGGCCGAGGCAGAGTTCGGTTTCGGGCCGTAGTACCGCCCGTTTCAAAGGTTCGAAATAGGCGTCATCGGCGCGGTTGCGCGGCACCGGCATATGAATGAGCGCGATCGGCCGCTTGATGTTGCGCGTCAGGCGATTGGCGAATTCGACCATGTCGCCCATATCGGTCGGCTCGACCACGTGGCGATGGTTCGAATCTCCGTAGCAGAGGTGATAGAGCAGATCGACGCCGGCCGGCACGTGGTTGCCGAGAGCGGCGACGATGGCGCTGAACGTTTCCTGCATTTCGGCTTTGCTGCGGCCATAGCTCGACACCTCGTTGCGTTCGAGCCGCGCGAATACGGCTGACGCAACATCGAACTGGATCGCCAGTTCGTCATGGGGGATGGCGGCGGCGATCTTGTCGATCTCGCGCTTGAGCGCGTCGTTGTAGAGCGGATCGAGCGGCGCGTGCAGGGCATCGACCAGGAATAACCAGATGACCGAATGCGCCGGCACCAGATCGACCTGGAATTTCGTGCCGGCGGCGATCTTGCCGGCATCTTTGAGCCGCTTGAAATCCGCGTAAGCAAGTTTTGCGATATCGGCATAGAACAAATTGTCGAAGCGCACGTCCTCGGCGCGAAATCCAGGCCTGAGTGAATAGCGCTCGCGGCCGGTGCCGCTGGCGTGAACGCGGAAGAACTCGCCGGATTTTTGCAACGCCGGATTATCCGCAAACACCGGCTCGAGCCAGGTGATCCAGTCGCCGCGCGTGCCGGTCTCGCCGTCCGGCAGCCGTTTGATGCGCGCGCCAAGGGCAGCGCTGACAGTTTCGAACACTTCCGCCGCATTCGCCATCGGCACGCTGCCGACGAGGTAAACGTTGCGCGTCATGATGTCTCCTTGCGCTCGCGCGACGCCGTCACTGTGGCTCGACGTTGAGTTCCTTGCCGAACGCGCGCCACTGCTCCTGCTCCTTGCGGATGGCTGCAGCGCTGCTCTCAGGCGTGCCACCGCCGTCGGTCGCGAGGCCAAACGCCAACAGCCGATCCCGAATCTCGGATCCACTCAGGTACTGGCCGATCTCGCGATTGAGCCGGGCGACGATTTCGGCGGGCGTGCCCGCAGGCGCCACGACGGCAAAGAAACCGTTCATCACCACGCCGGGCACCGTCTCGCGCAGCGTCGGCAGGTCCGGCAATCCCGGGAAACGCGTGTCCGAGGTCACCGCGAGGCGGCGCACCTTGCCGGCCTGGACCACCGCATTGGCGGCGGCGATCGAGCTCATCATCACCTGGTTGATGCCGCCGGCAACGTCCTGGACCATTTGCGCGGCGGACCGATACGGCACTTCGATCAGATCGAGACCGGCGCGTTTGTTGAACAGCTTTGCGCCGAACGTCGCGGCGCCCGCGGTGTTGTCGAAGGCGATGGAGAGCTTGCCCGGATTGGCCTTGGCATAGGCGATCAGCTCGGCAACCGTGGTGACCGGCAGCGCGTCGTTCACCGACAGCATTTGCGGCGCCAGATTGCACACCACGGCCACGGCGGTGAAATCGCGCGTCGGATCGTACGGCAGTTGCTTGAACGAAATGAGATTGATCGCCATGCCGGAGGTGTTGGTGAACAACAGCGTGTAGCCGTCCGGCGCGGCGCGCGCGGCGGCCTCGTGGGCGAGCATGCCCGAGGCGCCGGGGACGTTCTCGACGAACATCGCCTGGCCTAGCGTGCGCGACACGCCGTCGGCAACGAGCCGCGCCATCACGTCGGTGGCGGCGCCGGGCCCGGTCGGCACGATCAGCTTGATCGGACGGCTGGGCCAGGTCTGGGCGCTGGCGCCGCCGCTCAGTGTGATCAATGCACAGCAGAGCGCGATTATGGCGCAGCAAAACGCGATGCGGAAAAATCCCGTCACTGCATGTATCCTTAGCTGCTGGCGCAGATATCAGCGTGGATTTTCAGGAGCGCGCGTACCGTCTCCTCCGAACGGGCGCGCGCCATGCCGCATTCGGTGGCGATGCCGAATTGCGGCGCGTGGCGCTGCGCCGCCGCGAGCCGGGCTCGCGTGCCTTCGACGCCATCCTTTGCGTGAACCAGGCCGAGGAAAAGCTCGGTGCCTTCGCCGAGCTTGAGATCGCGGAACGGGCGATGAAACATGTCGTCGTTGCGTTCGATCGGCACCGGCATATGAATATAGGCGAGCTTGTGCGGAATCGATTTCGCAAGCGTATTGGCGAATTCGACCATCTTCGCCGCATCCTTCGGCTCGACGAAATGTTTTGCGCCGAAATCGCCGTAACAAAGATGCAGGCCAAGCTCGACGTTGTCCGGGATCGCGGCACACAGCCGCTGCATGCGCGCGATCAGCTCTTCGCGCGGCACGTCCGCGGGCACGGCATCGCTCGCCTGGCCGTCCCACACCACCATCTCGTTGCAGACGTCCCACTGGATGGCGAGATCGCGATGCGGAATGTGGCGGCAGAGCGCCGCGACTTCGGCAATCATGGCGCGCTCGTAAGCGGCCTCGACCGCGGGCAGCACGGCAGGCACCACCACCGAGCTCACCACCGCGAACGGCGTCGGCAGGCAGACCTGAAAGCGGATGCCCTTCGGCAGGGTGCCGTTGTCGCGCGCCGTGACAAAATCGAGATAGGAAGCGCGCGCCTCACGCGCGTAGCCCAGCTCGCCGAAACGCACGTCCGAGGGCGCGACGCCTTCAGCCAGGGTCAGTAGCGGAAAGCGATTGGTCGGACGGACGGCGCCGGACGGATCCGGCCGCAGGAACACGCTGGCGCGTAGCAGCGGATATTGCCAGCTGATCCACAGTTTTCGGCCGCCGACCTCGCCGTCGGGAACGCGGTGCAGATAAGGCCCGAGCAATTCTCCGACCGTGCGGAAAACTTCGTCTACGGTGTCGAGACCGATGCTGCCGACCAGATGAACGTTCACTGCGGCTATTCCGCCGCCTGCAGTGACGGCGGGCGCATGGTTTCGACGCCGTCCGCCGCGGTCGCCGAGATCGTGGTGCGCACCATGTAGCGCGGCTCGTTGCCGGGCCACGGCCGGCCGCGATGCATGGTGGCGCGATTGTCCCACATGATGACGTCGCCGCTCTTCCACTTGTGCTCGTAGGTCGTGCCGGGCGCCGTCGCCGCGGCGGTGAGCTCGGCGATCAGCTGTTCTCCCGCCGCCCGCTCCATGCCTTCGATCGCATAAGTGTGCGAGGCGATGTAGAGCGCGCCGCGGCCGTTGACCGGATTGCGCCACACCAGGCGCCAGCAGCGCGGCGGCAGCGCATCGAGCTCCTCCGGCGTGGCGAGGCCGGCGGCGACCTTGGCGCGCGAGTGGCCGTAGTGGTGCCAGGCGAATGAATTTTCGAATTTCTCCTGCAACGCCGGATCGAGCCGTTCGAACGCGAGCCGGGTCGAGACGAATTCGGTCTCGCCGCCGTGATCCGGAATCGTGCGCGCGGAGAGCACCGAGGTCAGCGCCGGCACGCTCTTGAACGAAGAGTCGGTATGCCAAAGCTGATTGGCCTTGTTGCGCATGGCATAGCGGTGATCTTCCGGCACGACCTTGCCGTCGTCGCCGATGGTGGTGAGGATGACGAAATTGGTGCCGGTACCCACCGAGCCGACCTTGGTCACTTCGGGCGGTCCAAAACGTCGCGAAAAGGCAAGCTGGCCCTCGCCGCTCACCTCCTGGCCGCGAAACAGCAGGACCGAATGGTCCTCGAACGCCGCGCGCACCGCCGCATAAACGGCATCATCGGCCGCGACATCGGCTAGCGTCACGCCGCGCAGCTCGGCGGCAAAACCTGGACCCAGCGGGATGATTTCCACGAGAGCATCCTCCACGGATTCTTGATTTGCCCGACTTTCCTCCAAAACCCGTCGGCTGGCAACCGCGCACGACCGCCGCGGTAGGCATGGCTGAGCGCCGCTCAAACCTCGATCTGCCGGCTGATCTGCACAAAATTCTCCGCCGGAATGTTGAAGCGATCGGCGGGATGGATCGAGTTGCGGGACAGGAACGAAAACAACTGCCGCCGCCAGGCGGCCAGCCGCGGCTTGCCCTTGCGCGCCACGACGCTGTCGTGTTCGCTGAAATAAATCGCATCGTCCGGATTGATCGGACACTTGGATTTTTCCAGGTGCAGCGCCTTGGCGACGTTCGGGACTTCGACAAAGCCGAAGCGAACCGTCACATGCCAAAAGCCCTCGCCCAGCTTTTCGACATGAAGCCGGTTGTTGGGCCGCACCCGCGGCCGGATCGTGAAATTCACCGTCAGCGCAATCGCCTCTTCGTACAGCGATCCGAATTGGCGGACGTGATCGGCGATCAGCGGTGGAATGGAGCCGCGCAGCCGCGTCAGGAAGATCGCGCGTCCGGGAACGCGTTCGATCTTGTGGTCGTGCAAGCGCCGGATGAATTGCGCGATAGTCACGGTGTCGCGCTGGTGCGTGCGATGGATCGCATCCATGCCGGCGCGCCACGTCGTCATGACGGTGAAAAGCAGTCCGCCGACGACCAGCGGTATCCAACCGCCCTGGGCGACCTTCAGGATATTGGCCGCGAAGAATGCGATATCGACGGTGATGAAGAGGGAGAAGACGCCGATCGCAAGCCATGCCGGCCACCGCCACGATACGCGCATAATGCGATACAGGATCGCGGTGGTCATCAGCATGGTGGTAGACACCGCCGCGCCATAGGCGCCGGCGAGCCGATCCGATTGCGCGAATATCACCGTCAGCGCCAGCGTCCCCAGCATCATCAGCCAGTTCACGAACGGCACGTAGATCTGGCCATACTGTTCCGATGACGTCTGATTGATGTGCATTCCCGGCAGCCAGCCGAGCTGCATCGCCTGCCGGGTGAGCGAGAACGCGCCGGTGATGATGGCCTGGCTGGCGATCACCGTCGCGAGCGTGGACAGAACGATCATCGGGTAGAGCAGCCAATCGGGCACCAACACGAAAAACGGATTGGCGTCGCCGCCGCTGTTTTGCAGCACAACGGCTGTCTGACCGGCATAATTGAGCAGCAATGCCGGCAACACGAGTGCCGTCCAGGCGACCCGGATCGGCTCGCGGCCGAGATGCCCCATGTCGGCATACATGGCTTCGGCACCGGTCACGCAAAGAAACACCGCGCCAAGGACGGCGAGGCTGGCAACGCCGTGATGGATCAGGAACGACGCCGCATAGAGCGGATTGGCCGCGACGATGACGTGCGGCGCCCGGCCGATGCCGATCGCGCCGAGGATCGCGATGACCAAAAACCAAAGCAGCATCACCGGTCCAAATGCCCGGCCGACGACGGCGGTGCCGTAGCGCTGAACCAGAAACAGCAGCAGCAGGACGGCGGCGGCAATCGGCATCGTGTAGGGGGCGAAATCCTCACTTGCGAGCTTCAGCCCCTCGACCGCGCTCAACACCGAGATTGCCGGCGTGATCATGCCGTCGCCGTAGAGCAGCGCCGCGCCGATCAATCCGAAGGCGATAATATAACTGTTGCGGCCGCGCCATTTTGCCCGGGTCAGCGACATCAGCGCGAGGATGCCGCCTTCGCCGTGATTGTCGGCGCGCATGACGACCAGGGCGTATTTCATGGAAACGACGATGATCAGCGTCCAGAAAATCAGCGAAAGGCTGCCGAGCGCGCTGAGTTCGTCGAAATGGCCGTGGTTTGTCTTGGCGATGGCTTGAAAAACGTAGAGCGGGCTGGTGCCGATATCGCCGTAGACGATGCCGAGCGCCGCGATGAGGGTGATGGGTGCGAGCCGGTCGGCGCTGGGTGGCTGGCCCTGTTGTGCGTCACCGAATAAGCTCAACGAAGGCTCCAGCCCGAAGCGGCCATATGGAGCAGCCATGTGGCACAAGCGGCTTCGGGCGCAGTATAAACCGAATTCGGGCCGCGAAGTTCCCCGGAAACCGCTGCCGGCGCGGGCCTGACAGCCAAATCTGGATCGTCCGGGTTCTATGGGATAAATTAGGTCCCAGGCCGTTCCCCGCGCCGCGCTGCGGGCCGACAACACCACGTCTGGAAACGCCATGAAGCTATCGCCGGGTCAGCTGAAAGAGTTCGACGAGCAAGGCTATTTGTTTTTCCCGAACTGTTTCAGCGAGGAAGAGATCGCGCTGTTGCGCGACGATGCCGAGGCGATCCTGAAACTCGACCGCCAGGAGGTGTGGCGCGAGAAGACCGGCGCGCCGCGCACCGCCTTTGCCGCGCACACCTTCAATGAGACGTTCCGCCTGCTCGCCAGCCATCCGCGGGTGGTCGAGCCGCTGCGCCAATTGTTCGGCGAAGAGGTCTATGTCCATCAGTTCAAGCTCAATGCCAAAGCCGCCTTCGAGGGCGACGTCTGGCAATGGCATCAGGACTACGGCACCTGGGCGCGCGACGACGGCATGCCGCAAGCGCGGGCCATGAACATCGCGGTGTTCCTCGACGAGGTGATGCCGATCAACGGGCCGCTCTTGCTGATTCCGAAGAGCCACAAGCAGGGCGTGCTCAACGCCGGCCACGACACACTGACCACGTCCTATCCGCTGTGGACGCTCGACAAGGAGACGGTGACGCGGCTCGCAGCCGAAGGCGGCATCGTGGCGCCGACGGGCAAGCCGGGCTCGGTGCTGATGTTCCACGGCAACCTGGTGCACGCCTCGCCGCCCAACATCACGCCCTATCCGCGCAAGATCGTCTATCTGACGCTGTGCGCTTGCTCGAACCACATCACCAAGTTCACGCGCGCGGAATGGATCGCGCACCGCGATTTCACGCCGATCGTGCCGGTCGCCGACGATGCGCTGTTGGCCTATGCGCGCGCGCACCGAGTGGCGGCGGAATAATCGCACGCCCGGCTTGTTATCGTCTTGCAAGCTTGAACACGTAACCGGGAGAGTAAACATGAATCGCAGGGCGACTTTTTCACTGGCCGCAACTTCACTGGCCGCAACCGCCGCAATGCTGGCGCTCGCCATGAGCGGCAGCACCATCGCGCAGCAGGCTGCCATGACGTTCTTCGTCACCAGCGTCGGCTCCGGCAACGGCGCCGATCTCGGAGGGCTGGCTGGCGCCGACCAGCGTTGCCAGCAGCTCGCGCAAGCCGCCGGTGCCGGCGGCCATACCTGGCACGCCTATCTGAGCACCCAGGCCGCCAACGGCCAGCCGGCGGCCAATGCCCGCGATCGCATCGGCAAAGGTCCCTGGACCGATGCCAAGGGCGTCGTCGTCGCCAAGGATGTCGCAGAGCTGCATGGCCAGAATAACTTGACCAAGCAGACTTCGCTTTCCGAAAAAGGCGACGTCATCAATGGCCGGGGCGACACGCCCAACCGGCATGACGCCTTGACCGGCACGCAACCGGACGGCACGGCGTTTGCAGCCGGCGAGGATCGCACGTGCGGCAATTGGACCAGCAGCACCAAAGGCGCTGCCATGCTTGGTCACATCGATCGCCAGGGCTTGCGTGACGACGATGCGTCGAAGTCGTGGAATTCATCGCATCCTTCGCGCGGGCCGGACGGCGGCTGCAGCCAGAACGACCTCAAGAGCACCGGCGGCGACGGGCTGTTCTACTGCTTCGCGGTGAACTAAAGACCGCGGCCTGATCGCAGCGGCGGAGTAGGAGCGAGGGTGCGTTTTCTCGGATCGTTGCTGCTCCTCGCCGCGCTCGCGGCGCCGGCCCATAGCCAGGACGGCCCAAGTGACGCGGCCACCGCGCAGAACGCCGCGCAAGCGTTCGGGATTTATCTTGACGGCATCTTGAAAGCCGGCGGGCAGCCTGATTTTAACGAGGCGCCCGCCGCCGATCTATTTCGCCATATCTTCGACGTCGCGGCGCTGAAAGCACTGCCGCCTGCCAAAGCGGACGACATCCGTTGGCTGCTGCAGTGGGGCGCGGCCGTGGACCAAAGCTACAAGCGCATCATTTTGTATGGCCTGCAGCCAGGCCAGCCGATCGATCAGCTGGTGATGCGGCGCAATATGAGCGAATACGAAGACCAGTGCGCCACGGCGATGAGTTTTTTGATCCGCTTCGAAGCGCGCCAGGCGACGACGCTGACTTTGTTCCTCGATCAGCTGCCGGCGGAGCAGCGCACGCCGACGCGCGCGGCCGGCCTGCAGCAGGCCCGCAGCGGCGCGGCGCAAACCATCACCGGCGCCATTACGGCGATGACGCAAGGCATGAAACCCGGTAACGCCCGGCTGATCGCCGGCGCCTTGCGGGACACGCGGGATGTCTGGGCGGGATATATCATGCCGGACGACCGTTCCCGCATCACCAAGCTGATCGCGGAAACACCGGCGGCGGTGAAAGACCGCGAGACGCAGAAAAATCTCACAGCCTTTGCCAGCGCGCTTGCAGCGGCGAAAGAGCCTACGGAGGTCAAGCCATGAACCTGCAAGGCAAGCTCGCTGCTCGCGTCGAGGCCGGCAAGCCGATCCGCGTCGGGCTGATCGGCGCCGGCAAATTCGGCTCGATGTTTTTGGCGCAAGTGCCGTCGATCGCCGGCATCGAAGTCGCGGTGATCGCCGATCTCGATCCCGAGCGCGCCAAAACGGCGTGCCGCAACGTCGGCTGGGATGAGGCCCGCATCGCGCGCACGCGTTTTACCGAGCGCGGGCACGATGCCATCAACGACGAGCGCGTCGAAGTAGTGATCGAAGCGACGGGCAATCCGGCAGCCGGCATCGCGCATGCGATCGAGGCGATCGACGCGAAAAAACACATCGTCATGGTCAATGTCGAAGCCGACGCGCTCGCCGGCGCGTGGCTGGCGCGCGAGGCGCGCGCGGCAGGCGTGATCTATTCCATGGCCTATGGCGATCAGCCGGCCTTGATTGCCGAAATGGTCGATTGGGCGCGCTCGGCGGGCTTTACCGTGGCCGCAGCCGGCAAGGGCACCAAATATCTGCCGGCCTATCACACGGTCACACCGGACGGCGTGTGGCAGCATTACGGCCTCACCGCCGAGGAGGCCAAGCGCGCCGGCATGAATTCGCAGATGTTCAATTCGTTTCTCGACGGCACCAAGTCGGCGATCGAAATGGCCGCGGTCGCCAACGCTTGCGAGCTCGATGTGCCGCACGATGGTCTGGTGTTCCCGCCATGCGGCGCCGACGAGCTCGCCAGCGTGCTGCGGCCGAAAACTTTGGGCGGCGTGCTGGCCGGCGACGGCGTGGTCGAGGTGGTGTCGTCGCTCAAGCGTAACGGCGAGCCGGTCGAGCGCGATCTGCGCTGGGGCGTCTATGTGGTGTTCAAGGCGGAGAACGATTACGCCGCGGCGTGCTTCAAGCAATACGGCTTGCCGACCGATGCGACCGGCCGCTACGCGGCGATGTACAAGCCTTATCATCTGATCGGGCTTGAACTGTCGATCTCGGTGCTCAACGTCGCGCTACGCGGCGAGCCGACCGGGAGCTGCCGCGCCTGGCGTGGCGATGCGGTGACGGTCGCCAAGCGCAACCTGACGGCCGGCGAAATGCTCGACGGCGAAGGCGGCTATTGCGTCTACGCAAAACTCATTCCGGCGGCGCGCAGCCTGAAACTCGGCGCCCTGCCGATCGGGCTGGCGCATCACGTCAAGCTTGTGCGCAATGTCGCCGCGGGTGCGTTCGTGACCGCAGCCGACGTTGCGCTTGACGACGGCGCCCAAGCCGTCCGCATCCGCCGCGAGATGGAACGGCAGGCCCGGCAAACAACGCCGGTCATGGCGGCAGAGTAGAGCGCCGCCGCCGACGCGCGAGCCTGACTACAACGACTTCGGATTAGGCCGGCGATCCCGGCTTGGCCCGGCCTTTGACCAACTCTGCGGCACCTTGCCGGCGCCACGGCGCTTGGGAACGGTCGGCGTCTTGGCTTTGGTATCGACCCCAAAGCCCGGCTTCGACGCCGTGATCTTTTGCGTCTTCCAGTTCAAGGTGAAAGAATCAAACGGCTTGGTCGGCGTAGCTCCCGTGAGCGGACAGGCAAAATATTCAAAAGTCAGGTTTTGATCGTCCACCGTAATGCGCCCAAACCCGCCGGCGATTTCATTATAGGATTCCAACGTGACCCCTTCCATGTCGGTGGCAAATTTCGCCGTGATGGGGGCGTTGCCCTTGGCCGGATCCCGCTGCAATTTGTGCATTGCCGCGACGGTATCGGCATAGCCGCCATCGCCGACCACCAAGTGCGGAATCTGCCTTCCATCGCCCAATATCTGCGTAAAGCGTTGATAGTTGTGGACATGGCCGCCCATCACCAGGTCCGGCCAGCGGCCGTTGGCTTTGGCCGCTGCGTCCTGGATCGACGCGAGGATGTCCGGATAGCCGCCATGATCGTCATCCAGCGAGAAACACGGATGATGCACAGCCAAGATCAAACACTTCTTCGGGTCCGCCGCTTTTAGCTGCTGCTCGAACCAGGCCTGCTGCTGCGCTACGCCGAGAGGATCCAGCGAGCCGTCGACATTGGAGTAGAGGCCGATGATGGTCGCGTAAGGCGCGTCGAGCGTCCAATACACGTAGGGCTGCGTCATGGTCTCTCGATAGGCCGAAAGATGTTGCCGCTGCGTAGCGCAGAAGTAGTCGAAGAAACCTTCGAGGCTCGGCTCGTTATCGGGCTGATCGTTTTTCTGAGTCTTGGTATCGCCGTCGTGGTTCCCGGCAATGGCGAAGATCAGCGTGGGATAAAATTGGTAAGGCTCGTAAAACTGAGCCTGATAATCCCTGACGAGCCCGTTGAAATAGACCACATCTCCCAGATGATAGAAAAAGCTGGGATCGCCTTTTTCAGGGTGCGTCGACATCGGATTGTCGGGGTTCAGGGTTGCCGGAACGCCGAGCTTTGGAGCGCCGATAAATTGCGCCTCCATCTGCTGCGCAACCAATTTTATGACCTCTTCGCCTTTGATGGGTCCGGTATCGCCGCAGGTGTGAAACACAAGCTTGCCGGCGTCAGCGAGTTTAGTCGTTATGCCGGAAATCACAGTTTCCAGCGGTAGCACCAGATTTTGCGGCGGCGCCTTTGGAATTTTGACATATCGGGGATGACCCTTGGCTTCGGCCACGGGCTGCCCGAATGGACGACGCGTTTTGCTGAATGACGTTTTAAGCATGAGCGTACCCTCTCATCTGTGCATCACCGCCGGCGACCGACGCGTTATGTCGTAAGCGCCAATGCAATTTATCGCGCGCGCTCGCCTGGTCAGGATCGTTATGTCGCGACAAAAAATCCGGTCCCGGAAAATGCGCCCCTGCGCAATTATACGTTGAAAATTTTGCTCAACGCAACGATCATTTCCCGCCATCGCACGGCGCGCATAGGCAATGCGGCCCGGCGCGGCGCGTGCCGCTTCGGCCGCTAATGGGCCGGCCGCGGCATATCGGGATCGCCAAAATCCCAGAACAATCCGGCCATCAGGCCCAAGCCTTCGCGCGCAATCGGCGCCAGTAGATGCTCGTTCGGCGCATGCTGTGAGCAGCCGGCGTAGGAGTGCGGCACCCAGATCGTTTTCAAATGCAAAATGTCGGTGAAAATATCGTTCGGCAGTGAGCCGCCGAGATTGGGCAGGATGGTCGGCAATTTGCCGGCGGTGCGCTCCAACGACAGTTTCGCCCAGGTCACCCACGGATCGGCGGGATCGAGCCGGCTGGCGTTGAAGAAGCTGCCGCGGCCGACACGCGCCTCGACGTTATGGAAGCCGTGGCGGTCGAGATGGCGCCGCAACGCCGGAATGACGTCATCGACGTCGGTGCCGACGACAAAGCGAAGCTGACAATGGGCGCGGGCGCTGCCGGGAATGGCATTGACCGGACGCTCCGGCGTGCCGGTGATGAAGGCCAAAATTTCAAAGCTGTTCCAGCCGAATACGCGTTCGGCCGGCGACAGACCCGGCTCGCCCCAGTCGCGGTCGACGCGCGGCCCGTCGGCGCCGCCATCGACCTCGACGCCGGCCAGCACTTGCCGCGCCGCTTGCGGCAACGGCGGCCGCCATTCCGGGATCTTGATCGTGCCGCGCGCGTCGGTGATGGTGGCGAGCGCCTGCGCCAGCACGATGCCTGCATTGGCGATCAACCCGCCCCAATTGCCGGAATGATGCGCGCCTTCGCGCAGATCGACGATCAGATCGATCGGATAGCCGCCGCGCGCGCCGAGAAAAATCGTCGGCTCGCCCGGCGCAATGCGCGGGCCGTCGGAGCCGATCAGCACGTCGGCCTTGAGCAGGCCGTCGCGATGCTGCATGCACAGTTCGCGCAAGCCCGCCGAGCCGACTTCCTCCGCCATCTCGATCAGCACTTTGCAGTTGAAGCCGAGCGCGCCGCGCTCTTCGAGCACGGCGGCAAGGGCGGCAATGTTGACGCTGTGCTGGCCTTTGTTGTCGGCGGTGCCGCGGCCGTAGATGCGCTCGCCCTCGACGACGACCCGCCAAGGCTCGAGCCCTGCCCGCCACAGTTCGTCCTGGCCGGCGATGGTGTCGCCATGGCCGTAGACCAGCACGGTGACGAAAGCCGGATTCTCGATGCGCTCGGCGACCAGCGCCGGCGGTCCGTGTGGATTGTCGAGGACGCGACAGGTAAATCCGAGCGGCGTCAGCGCCGGCGCGATCTCATCGTCGAGATAGGTGCGCAGCGCGCCGGCGCGCGCCGCTTCCTGGCTGGTGCTCGGGATGGCGACGCGCCGGCTGAGGTCGGCGAGGAAACGGCCGTCGTCGAAACAGGCATGGGCCCGGGCGATGGCGTTGCTGCGGCTCATTACGCAACGCCCGTCATGCAAAGCTTATCGTGCGGCGCGAAGTCTATTTCGCGTTGCCGTCGCAGGACGAATGGTCGACCACGCAGGCCGCGCGGCGGCCCGGGCCGGCAGTGTCCATGCATTTGCCGAGCGCCTGGCGTTCCGCGGAGAGCAAATCGTTCGCCACCGCCCAGCCGAC
>DATHHM010000390.1:0-23888 GCA_035317145.1 Xanthobacteraceae bacterium
TCGAAGACGAATACGTCGTGCTGGACGCATGAGGCAATTTGGAATGGCGCAGGGGCGATTGCGGCTGGCGGCGGATATCGGTGGCACCTTTACCGACATCGCGGTGTTCGACGAAAAATCCGGCAAGCTCACCTTCGGCAAGGCGCTGTCGACGCCGGCGCATCTGGTCGAAGGCATTTCGGCGGGCGTCACCAAGGCCGGCAGCGATTATCGCTCCGCCGGATTGTTCCTGCACGGCTCGACCATCGCCATCAATACGATGCTGGAGCGCACCGGCGCCAAGACCGCGCTGCTGATCACCGAAGGCTTTCGCGACATCTACGAGATCGGCCGCATCAACCGGCCGGATGCCTACAATCTGTTCTTCCAAAAACACGTGCCGCTGATCGAGCGGGCGCTGCGCTTCGAAGTGCACGAGCGCATGCTGGCCGACGGCGAGATCGACAAGCCGCTCGACGACGACGAGATCGCGGCGCTCGGGCGCGAGCTTGAAAAGCTCGGCGTCGAAGCCGCCGCGATCCTGTTTCTCAATTGCTACGCCAATGCCGATCACGAGCGGCGGGCAAAAGTGATTTTGGAAAAAAATCAACCCGCGCTGTTCGTCTCCGCCTCGCACGAATTGTCACAGGAATATCGCGAGTTCGAGCGCTGCGCGACGGTGGCCGCCAACGCCTATATCGGTCCAAAGGTGCGGCGTTATATCGGCGAGATCGACGCCCATATGCGCAAAGCCGGGTTCGCCGGCTCGTTCCTGGTGGTGCAATCGACCGGCGGGCTCTACGAAGCCGAGCAGGCGCAAGACCAGTGCGTGCGCATGCTGGAATCCGGGCCGGCCGCGGGCGTCATCGGCACGCAAGCGCTGTGCCGCGCGCTGAAAATCGACAACGCGATTGCCTTCGACATGGGCGGCACCACGGCCAAAGCCGGCGTCATCTATCACGGCGAGGCTTTGACCACGGGCGCGGCGCTGATCGGCGGTTATGAAAAGGCGCTGCCGGTGCAGATCGCCATGATGGATATTTTCGAGGTCTCCGCCGGCGGCGGCTCGATCGCGCGCGTCGACGACGGCGCGCTCCGCCTTGGTCCGCAGAGCGCAGGCGCTTCGCCGGGCCCGGCCTGTTACGGCCTCGGCGGCACCGAGCCGACGGTGACCGACGCCAATCTGATGCTCGGCCGGCTCGGCGCCGAGCGCTTTTTGGGCGGCGAGATGAAGCTCGACGTCGCCGCCGCCGAGCGCGCGCTGAAAGAAAAGATCGGCGATCCGCTCGGCATGAACGCGGTCGAAGCGGCCGATGGGATCTTACGCATCGCCGCCACCGCGATGTCCTACGCGGTGAAGGGCGTCACCACCGAACGCGGTTTTGATGCCGGCGATTTCGTGCTGTTCGCCTATGGCGGCGCCGGTCCCCTGCACGCCGTCGAGGTGGCCCGCGAAATCGGCATGCGCAAGGTCATCGTGCCGTTTGCGCCCGGCGTTTTTTCCGCTTTCGGCATGCTGTTCTCCGATCTGCGCTACGACTTCGTACGCACTTGGTTCACGCCGCTGGAAGACGCCAAGTTCGAGACAATCGAAAAAGTCTATCGCGCGCTGGAGAAGCAAGGCCGCGACGCGATCGCCGGCACCTCGATCAAGTCGCAGCAGATCGCGGTCAAGCGCGCCGCCGACATGCGCTATGTCGGCCAGGAGCACGCCGTCACCGTCGACCTGCCGATGGCAGTGTTCGCGCGCAAGGACCGCAAGGCGATCAAGCGTTACTTCGACGCGATGCACGCGCAGCGCTACGGCACATCGGCACCGCAAGAACGCGCTGAGATCGTCAGCCTGCGCTCGACCGTGACCGGGCTGATGCGCAAGCCGCCGCAGCGCAAGATCGGGCGCGGCCAAAGGGCGCCGGCGAAAGCCGCGTCCAGCGGCAAACGGAATGTCTATTACGGCGGCCGCTTCCATTTGACGCCGACTTTTCGGCGTGACGCGCTCGTCGCCGGCAATAAGATCAAGGGCCCAGCCTTGATCGAAGAATACGCCTCGACCACGGTGCTGATGCCGGGCGACACGATGGAAGTCGATGCCTTGGGAAATCTGGTGATTGCAGTCGGAGGACGTTGAAGTTCGACAACTTTGGTCTGGGAGGACCACGCCATGACATTGCCTCGTCGCAAATTTCTGCATCTGACCGCGAGCGCCATGGCGCTGCCGGCGCTGTCGCGAGTGGCGCGCGCCGACACTTATCCGTCGCACCCGGTGCGCCTCCTGGTCGGCTTTGCCGCCGGCAGCACGACCGACATTCTCGGCCGCCTGATCGGGCAATGGCTGTCGCAACGGCTCGGTCAGCAATTTATCATCGAAAACCGTCCGGGTGCCGGCGGCAATGTCGCTGCCGAGGAGATGATCAAGTCGACGCCCGACGGCTACACGCTCTACATGGTGCCACCGGCGGTCGCGGCCAATGCCGCGCTCTATCCGCATCTGAATTTCGTTTTTCTCCGCGATGCGACGGCGGTCGCTGGGGTGGTGCGCGTGCCCAACGTCGCCGAGGTCAATCCCTCGCTGCCGGTCAAAACGATCCCTGAACTGATCGCCTATGCCAAGGCCAATCCGGGCAAGCTCAGCTTCGAGTCGGCCGGCATCGGCACCGCGAGCCATCTGGCCGGACAATTGTTCAACGCCATGACCGGCGCCAACTTGCAGCACGTGCCCTATCGCGGCGACGGGCCGGCCATGGTCGATCTCATCGGCGGCCAAATCCAGGTCGGGTTTGCGACCATGACGGCGTCGATCGGCCATATCCGCTCCGGCCAGTTGCGCGCGCTCGCGGTGACCACGCTCAAGCGTTCGGATGCGCTGCCGGGCGTTCCGACGGTGGCGGAGACCGTTCCGGGCTTCGAGGCGAGCTCGTGGTTCGGTATCGCGGCGCCGAAGGGCACGCCCGCCGACATCGTCGCCCTCATCAACCGCGAGACCAATGCGGGCCTCGCCGATCCGACCATTAAGGCGCGGCTCGACGACATGGGCGGCATGGCGCTCACCGGCTCGCCGGCGGACTTCGGCAAGCTGATCACCGACGAAACCGAGAAGTGGGGCAAAGTCATCAGCGATGCCGGCATCAAGGCGGAATAAGCCATGACATTTCACCGTCGAAAATTTCTGCACCTCGCCGCTAGCGCCGCCGCGCTGCCGGCCGTCGCGCGGATCGCGCGCGCCGACACTTATCCATCACATCCGGTGCGCCTCGTCGTCGGGTTTGCCGCCGGCAGCACGACCGACATTCTGGCGCGCCTGATGGGGCAGTGGCTGTCGCAAAGGCTCGGCCAGCAATTCGTCATCGAGAACCGGCCGGGCGCGGGCGGCAATATCGGCGCCGAAACCGTGGTGAAGTCGGCGCCCGACGGCTACACGCTGCTCATGGTGCCACCGGCTGTCGCCGCCAATGCCGCGCTCTACGAGCATCTCAATTTCGATTTTCTTCGCGATACGGCGGCGGTCGCCGGCGTGGTGCGCTTGCCCAACGTCGCCGAAGTCCATCCGTCGGTGCCGGTGAACACCATTCCGGAATTGATCGCCTACGCCAAAGCCAACAAACTCAGCTATGCCTCGGCTGGCATCGGAACGCCGAGCCATTTGGCCGGCCAATTGTTCAACGTCATGACCGGCGTCAATCTGCAGCATGTGCCGTATCGCGGTGACGGGCCGGCGATGGCCGATCTGATCGCCGGACAGGTTCCAGTCGCATTCGCGACCACGATTGCATCGATCGAGCACATCCGCGCCGGCCAGCTACGCCCCTTGGGGGTGACCACGCTCAAACGCTCGGATGTGTTGCCGAACCTGCCCAGCATCAGCGAATTCGTGCCGGGCTACGAGACAAGCTCATGGTTCGGTATAGCCGCGCCGGCCGGTACTCCCGCTGACATTATCGAAACGCTCAACCGAGAAACCAATGCCGGCCTCGCCGATCCCGCGATCAAAGCGAGACTCGCCGATATGGGCTGTATGGTGCTGACGGGTTCGGCGGCGGATTTCGGCAAGCTCATCGCCGCCGAAACGGAAAAGTGGGGCAAAGTCATTCGCGACGCCGGCATCAAGGCAGGTTAAGTCTTTGGCTTACGCCGGGCAGACTTCAGTCGGGGATTGGAAGGATCATTATGAAATTGCTCCGTCGAGAATTTCTGCATCTCACGGCGGGCGCCGTTGTGCTTCCGTTCGCGACGCGGCTCGCTTGCGCGCAAGCCTATCCGTCGCGGCCGGTGCGCCTGCTCGTCGGCTTTGGCGCCGGCGGCGCGCCTGACATTTTGGCGCGCCTGATGGCGCAATGGCTGTCGGATCGGCTCGGCCAGCCGTTCGTCGTCGAGAACAGGGTCGGCGGCAGCAGCGGTATCGCTACCGAGGCGGTGGTCCAAGCGCCTGCCGACGGGCAGACGCTGCTGCTGGCGTCACTCGCCAACGCGGTCAATGCGACGCTCTACGACAAGCTGAATTACAATTTCATCCACGACATCGCGCCGGTCGCCGGCATCAGCCGCGATCCCAACGTGATGGTCGTGGTGCCGTCGTTTCCGGCCAAAACGGTTCCGGAGTTCATCGCTTATGCCAAGGCCAATCCGGGCAAGATCAACATGGCGTCGCCCGGCGTCGGCACGTCGCCCCATATGGCCGGCGAATTGTTCAAGTTCATGACCGGCACCGACATGGCGCATGTCGCCTATCGGGGCTCGGCGCCGGTGCTGACCGACCTGCTTGGCGGCCAAGTGCAGGTCTACTTCGCGCCGATTGCCGCCGCGATTGAATTTATCCGGGCCGGCAAGCTTCGTGCGCTGGCGGTGACCACGGCAATGCGCACGGATGCCTTGCCGGATGTTCCGACCATGGCCGAGTTCGTGCCGGGCTACGATTCGAGCGCCTTCTACGGCATCGGCGCGCCCAAGAACACGCCAGCCGACATCGTTGACAAGCTCAACAAGGAGATCAATGCCGGCCTGGCCGATGCCACGCTGAAAAAACGGTTTGCCGATCTCGGCTCCGTGGCATTTCCGGGCTCACCTGCCGATTTCGGCAAGCTCGTTGCCGACGAAACCGAGAAATGGGCCAAGGTGATCAAGTTCGCCAACATCAAGCCGGAGTGATCGGCTTTAGACGCAGGCCATTATTTGCGTTTCGCCGATACTGGCCCGAGTTTTTCGACGGACCGGCCGACAATCTCCGTCACGCGCAACAAATCCTTGAGCAATTGCTCGTCGGCGTCGAAGTGCCCTTCGTATTCGGCGAGGTTGCGCACGCTGTGACACTTGTCCAAGACGCGCCACAGTTCGGGCTTGAGGCCTAGAGAGTGCTCGAGACTTTGGAAAACCACGTAACGCTTGTTGTCCGGCCGAAACCCTTGCCTGCGCAATGCCGCAAGCGCAAAGGCGTGCGCTGCATTGTAGGCGAGGTCGAAACGGCTTTCCGGCGAGAGCCCCGGCGTCCCGGCGTCGTTCAGGCGCACGCGGCCTGACTTTACCAGTCCGTCGAATTCGCCCTGGTCGCCGGGCTCCTTCTTCAACAAGCCGACCCGGACGAGATTATCCAATTCCTTGGAGCTCATGGTCCGTTCCTACGACGAACATCTTGGGCTGCTCGGCTATTTTGGTCACGAAAGCGCTCTTGTTCGCTCGACGTTTGCGCCAGTCGTCGACCGTCATGAGGTTTGGGTGGATGGGTCTGTGCAGATTTTTTTCGGCGCTTTGCAGCGCCGCGAAAATATCCGCATATGAGATATCTTCGCCGATGATCATGAGATCGATATCACTCTTTGCAGTGTCGGTGCCTTTGGCCACTGAGCCGTATACGAACGCGAAATCGATGTTCGGTCGGTAAGGCTTGAGCGCTTTCTGCAGCGGTTCGACCAAGCCCACGGTCTTCAGGACGAGCCCGTATAATTCTTCAAAAATAGGCGACTGTCGATTCGCTCGGTAGAGTTTTTGGCCTCCAGTAGAACTTACCGTGAAAATTCCAGCCGCAGTCAAAGCTTCAAGTTCTCGTTGCACGGCTCCCGAGCCTGAACCGACCAGCCGAATAATTTCCGATATGCGGAACGAACGATCCGGCTGCCCGATCAATAGGCCGAGCACGCTTAATTGCACCTTGGAAAACAAGGCGCCTGCCAGCCCGTTTGCGGAGCGCTGCTTTATACCCATTTTGGGCATTATAATACCCAATTTGGGTAGTCGCAATAGGCCGATGCTCGCTAGCGTTGGCCCTCGACACGGGCGTCGGTTTATCGACAATGCGGCCGAAGATTACGGATGAGGCGAACGACTGATGGCCCGCAAGCGCAAAATAAAACGAACGCCCCGCGGCATCGATCCGGTCGTCACCGAGATCGTGCGCAACGGCGTCATTGCGGTGACCGAGGAAATGAAGACCAACCTCATGCGCACCGCTTACAACATCATCATCTACGAGGCGCTGGATTTCACCACCGGGCTGTTCACGGCCGACGGCGAGACGGTGTCGATCGGCATCGGGCTGCCGATGTTCATCCGCGGCATGGCGGAGACGGTGAAGGCCAAGATCAAGCATTTTGGCAGGAAGAACATCCGACCGGGCGACATCTATGTCACCAACGATTCGTATCTCACCGGCAGCCATCTCAACCACGTCACGCTGACCTTGCCGATCTTCCACAAGGGCGCACTCGTCGGCTTCTCCTGCTGCATGGCGCACTGGCTCGACATCGGCGGCACGCTCGGCGGCATGACCACCGATATCTATTCCGAGGGTCTGCAGATCCCGATCCTAAAACTGCACGATCGCGGCAAGGTCAACGACACGCTGGTCGAGGTGATCAAGCAGAACATGCGGCTGCCGAGCCGCGCCATGGGCGATCTGCGCGCACAGATTACCGCAGTGAAAACCGGCGAGCGCCGTTTCCTCGAACTGGTCGAACGCTACGGCCGCGACGCGGTGTTGGGCGCGATCAAAGCCATCATGGATCATTCCGAGGCGATGGCGCGCGCCCGCACCCGCTCGATCCCGGACGGCGTCTATGAGGCGGAATCCTACATGGACGACGACGGCATCGACGTCGGCAAGAAGGTGCCGATCAAGGTGCGCGTCATCGTCAAGGGCGACGAGATGACGGTCGATCTCACCAACGTCTCGCGCCAGGTGCGCGGCTTCTACAATTCCGGCATCACCACGGGCTTCGCCTGCTCGCAAGTGGCGTACAAATGCCTGACCTCGCCGACCGACTATCCGATCAACGACGGCTCGTTCCGCAGCCTCAAAGCCATCGTGCCGCCGGGGCGCATCATCAGCGCGGTGCGGCCGGCGCCGATGCGCTGGTGGATGACCTATCCGATGACCATCGTCGACACCGTGTTCAAGGCGCTGGCGCCGGTCATTCCCGACCGCGCCATCGCCGGTCATCACGCCGATCTTCTGATTGCGGCGCTGCACGGCATCAACACCAAAACCTCGGAGTTCTTTCTCGCCAATTTCGGGCCGCTCGGCGGCGGCTGGGGCGCCAAGCGCAGCGAGGACGGCGTCTCGGCGACCGTCTGCATCAACGACGGCGACACCCACAACTCACCGAGCGAGCAGTCCGAGGTGAAATTTCCCATCGTGGTCGAGCGCTACGCGCTGGTGCCGGATTCCGGCGGTGCCGGGCGCCATCGCGGCGGTCTTGGGGTCGAGCGCGTGGTGCGGGCGCGTGTGCCGATGACCTTCAATACCCAGGTCGAGCGCGCTCATTGCAAGCCGTGGGGCCTCGACGGCGGCGGCGATGCCACCGGCAATGAGGTGGCGCTGCGGCTCGACGGCAAATGGAAGACCGATTTCCCCAATGCCAAGGTGTTGGTGGCGATGCTCAAGACCGGCGACGCCTTCCGGCTGCGCTCGGGCGGCGGCGGCGGCTACGGCTCGCCGCTGCAAAGGCCGGCCGCCGACGTCGCCGCCGATGCCAAGCAGGGCTACATTTCGGTTGCTGCGGTGCGGGATTTTTACGGCGTCGTGCTCGATCCCGAAACATTCGCAGTCGACCTCGCGGCGACCGAACGTCTGCGCGACACTATGCGCCAAGCGCTCGCCGGCTAAACTCTAGGCAAATCGGGAACAATATTTCTCCAAGGTGATTGTCTGTTGGGCGCGCAGCATGTGCGTGGACGCCCTTTTGGAGAGGAACAATGGACAAAAAAATTGCTGGACTGTTGGGAGCTGCGGCCGCCTTGGCCACGGTAGGCGGCGCCAATGCTGCCACGGGGGTGCAAGGAGCTCCGCAGAATCCGACTACGGGTTATCGGGACCTGTTAAACCCGGTGCCTAATGCGATGGCGGCGCTGAAGGCCGAGGATGCACGGCGCGACGCGGAAGCGCGCAACGTGAAGACGGCCCAGGTCTCGGTGCAGTTCGGTCATCACCATCATCACCACCATCATCACGCCGCGCCGCGCGTCATCATCGTCCCGCCCCATCGTCACCATCATCATCACCACCACCATCACCACCACAACGGCTATTACGGCCGCTGAGCGTGGTCGCAGCTAGGCCGGGTTCACTCGCGAGCCCGGCCTTTTGCTGCGCGCAGCAAATAGCGATAAGTGCCGTCAAAGACGGTGTCGGTGTCCGACGTCCACGTGGAATCCGCAGCCAGCGTCGGCCGGGTGGCGTGAATCCGGCGTCCGCGCATCTCACGCTCGGCGGCTTCCTCCTCGTCCATCGGTACGAGATTGAGGTCGCAGGTGATCGGCAGCACCAGGATTTGCAGCATCGGTTCGCCGGGCCGGAAGATGTGGACTTCGCCCTCGCGGGGCGATTTGAACACGATGAATGAGATCATCGGCCACCACTCGGTGCGCAATAGCGCCGGTACGGCGATCGGCACCGTGCCGGTGGTGTCGGTATAGAACCGCGGATGCGGCTCCGTCCGCACCGCCCAGTCCGCGCCGACTTTCAGATCGAGCAGCAGCTGATGGGTATAATAGTCGCTGCCGAATTTGCGGAACGGCGGCCATTCCAGGTCGTCATCGGGCGCCTCCCCAAAATCACCGTCGAAATGCAGCACGCCGTTTTTCTGTGAGACGTGCAGCTCGTTCTCGTAGGGGTAAAAGACCTCGATGCCGTATTGCGCGCTTTCGGTGAAGGGCGCGCAATGCCAGGCATATTCGTGCGAGCCGTCGGTTCGCGGCGCCGGCTGCCCGCCCCAGCCCGGCATTTCGAGCTTGGTCTTGCGCGGCCGCAGACCCGGATTGACCAGCCTGTATTTGATGTCCTGCATCTGCAATCCCCCATGCGGCCGCGCCGTACTCGGCTGCCCAGGGAAATCGGCGCCGCCGCAAAGAGTTCCATATCCCCTTGCGGCCGGTCGGGCAAAACGCAGCAAAAGCGCGAAAAATCGGGTCTTTGGCGCTGCTTGAACCCCTTGTTCCACAACGCCATATTACAAAAGCCGCCTAGAATCGTTCCGGGCGGCACATTGGGGTGCCGTAAGGGCCCCGCAAAGTCGCTTAAAAAGGGCTTTGAAACCATGTCCAGGGTTTCGTCGCTATCGAGTCCCTTCCTGCTTGGCTTCGACGAGATCGAGCGCGTGCTCGATCGCGTCGGCAAGGCTGCGGAAGGCTATCCTCCCTACAACATCGAACGTATTGCGCTAGACGGGAACAGTCCGGAACGCCTGCGCATTACACTTGCGGTCGCGGGTTTCACCCGCGATCAGCTCGATGTCAGCATAGAGGAGAGCCAACTCGTCATCCGCGGCCGGCAACAGGACGACAAAAGCCGGCAATACATCCACCGCGGCATCGCCGCGCGCCAATTCCAGCGCACCTTCGTGCTGGCGGACGGCATGGAGGTATTGGGGGCGGATTTGAAGAACGGATTGCTGTCGATCGACCTGGTGCGCCCGCAACCCGAGCGCATCGTTAAATCGATCGCAATCAATGCGTGCGATGATTGAAACCCGGTAGGACTCGACAAAAAAGGAGTCGAGGGCCATGTCTACTGAAATGAATATGCCACTTGAGATGAACCGTACAGAAAACGACATAACTCCCGAAGCGCTCGCCCATCTCGGCGACGGCCGCATCGCTTACGTCAAGGCGGTCCGCTCCGAGGACGTCGCCGCGCTGTTCCCGCAGATGCAGGTGCCGAAGCTGGCGCCGGGCGTAAAGCTGTTCGCGTTGCACGCCGCCGACGGCACGCCGATCATGCTCACCGACAGCCGCGAAGCCGCGGTCGCCAATGCCTGGAGCCAGGAGCTCGAGACGGTCAGCGTGCACTGACCAGGGATCAGTTATCAGGGATCAGGTATCAAGATGCCGAGGCAAGCGACGGACACCGTCGCTTGCCTTCTTGATTCTTGATCCCTGATTACTGATACCTGCGGCCGCTACGCGGCGGAAGCCGACGGCATCGCCAAGACAGCGTACAGCGATTCCGCGTCGTGGGAGGCGCGCAGCTTGTGGGCCACCGCCGGCTCGCGCAACAGCCGCGCGACGCGGGCCAGTGCTTTGAGGTGATCGGCGCCGGCGCCTTCGGGCGCGAGCAGGAGAAAGATCAGGTCGACCGGTTGGCCGTCGAGCGCCTCGAAATCGATCGGCCGGTCGAGCCGTGCGAATAATCCGAACAAGCGGCTGAGGTTCGCCATCTTGCCGTGGGGAATGGCGATGCCGTTGCCGATGGCCGTGGAGCCGAGTTTTTCGCGCTGCATCAGGATCTCGAAAATGGCCTTCTCGCTCTGGCCGGACAGCACGGTGGCGCGTGCCGCAAGCTCGTGCAGCGCCTGCTTCTTATTGTTGACCTTGAGCGCAGGCAGGATCGCGTTCGGTGCAACGAGATCGATGAGCGGCATGAAAGTGACCTGGAAAGCGTAACCGGAGCCCGGAAGGCTCGCGCGTTATTAATGCAGATGGACCTGTACCCTAACTGTCATGGGGCATGATCGTTTCCCGAAAATTGTCGCTCGTTTTTCGGTTCATGCGTCGTAAGGGCGGCGGACCATAGGGAGCGGCCATCGCGGCGTCAATGGGCATCCGCAGCCACCGCGGCCGGCGGATCGATCCAGCCGAAATGCCCGTCGGCGCGGCGGTAGACGATATTGATGCCGCCATGGGCGGCGTGGCGGAACACCAGGACCGGGGCGCCGGTCATGTCGAGTTCCGTCACCGCGTCGCTGACCGAGAGCTGCTTCAGCCGGGTGGTGGATTCGGCGATGATGACCGGCGTGAAGCCGTCGATTTCGGTCTCGCTCTCCGGCTCGGGCGCGGCGATGACATAGGTTGCGGCATCGATGCTTTCGGCATCGATCGCAGCCCGGTCGTCGACCCGCTCGGCGCGATGATCTTTGAGCCGGCGATGATAGCGGCGCAGCCGCTTCTCGATCCGCAACGCCGCCTGATCGGCGCTGGCATAGGCGTCGGGCGCCATGCCTTCGGCGTGCAGGGTGATCTTGGAATCGAGATGGATGGCGCATTCGGCGCGGAAACCAAAACCGTCCCGCGCCAAGGTCAGGTGCCCGGAATAGCCGCCGTCGAAATACTTGGCCATGGCCTCGGCGACGCGGTCGTTGATGCGATCGCGCAAGGCCGTGCCGACGTCGAGGTTCTGTCCGGAAATGCGAAATGACATGCCAGCCTCCGCTTCAGCATGATCCCCGCTTAACTTGAGCTATGTATTGCGTTGGGTGGTGTCAACGCGTGCCTGGTTGGGCGGAGCAGGGCGGTGCTCGCAATGACGACGAGGATCACCCCGCGGCCGCGCTTTGCTTCTCGCGCCGGCGTTGCACCGATGACGGAATGCGCATCGCCTCGCGATATTTGGCGACCGTGCGCCGGGCGATATCGACGCCGGCCTCGCGCAGCTTCTCGACGATGGTGTCGTCGGACAAAACGTCGCTTGGCGGTTCGGCGTCGATCAGCTGCTTAATACGGTGGCGCACGGCTTCCGCCGAATGCGCCTCGCCGCCGTGGGAGGCGGCGATCGCCGAGGTGAAGAAATATTTGAGCTCGAATATGCCGCGGCTGGTCGCCATGTATTTGCTGGCGGTGACGCGCGACACCGTCGACTCGTGCATGCCGATGGCCTCGGCGACGGTTTTGAGGTTGAGCGGGCGCAGGTGCTCGACGCCGCGGGCGAAGAACGCATCCTGCTGGCGCACGATTTCGTTGGAGACCTTGAGGATGGTGCGGGCGCGCTGGTCGAGCGCGCGAACGAGCCAAGTGGCGCTCTGCAGGCATTCGGCGAGATAGGATTTTTCGGTGTCGCGCCGCGTCGTCGCCGAGACCTCGGCGTAGTAGCTCTGATTGACCAGCACCTTCGGCAGCGTGTCGGAATTGAGCTCGACGATCCAGCCGCCGTCGGGTCCCGGCCGCACGAAAACGTCCGGCACGATCGGCTGCACCAGTGCCGAACCGAACGCCAGGCCGGGTTTTGGATTGAGGCGGCGGATTTCCGCGATCATGTCGGCGAGGTCCTCATCGCCGACGCCGCAGATTTTCTTCAGCGCGGTGAAATCGCGCCGCGCCAACAGGTCGAGCCGCGTGATCAAGGCCGCCATCGCCGGATCGTAGCGATTTTGCTCCTTGAGCTGGATCGCCAGGCACTCGGCGAGATCGCGCGCACAGACGCCGGGCGGATCGAAACTTTGCAGGATGCCAAGCACGGCCTCGATCTCGGTGACGCTGGTGCCGAGCTTTTCCGCGACCGTCGCCAAGTCGCTGCTCAGATAGCCGGCCTCGTCGACTAGATCGATCAGGTACTGCCCGATCATGCGCCGCACCGGATCGACGATCTCCAGAGTCAGCTGCTCGCGCAGCCAATCCGCCAGCGTCGTTTCCGCCGACACGAAAGCTTCGGGGTTGTAGTCGCCGTCGTCGCGGCCGCCGGAGCCGACGCCGGCCCATTCCGAATAGCCGCCCGGCGCGTCGGCTGTGCGCTGGCGGCCCGGCGCGGCGTCATCGGGAACGGAGGTGTCGTCGATGTGGTCTTCGGCGCGCTCTACTTTGGCCTCGCCGCTCGGCTCGCTGTCGCCGCCGTTCCAGGTCTCGCCGGTCTCGGCCGGCTTGTCGGCTGATTGGGGGCCGTTGGCGCCGGGCGCCGCCTCGCCGTCGGCCGCGCCGGGCTCGAGCAACGGGTTGCGCTCGAGTTCGGCGTCCACATAGGCGACCAGGTCGAGATTGGAGAGTTGCAGCAGCTTGATGGCTTGCATCAGCTGCGGCGTCATCACCAGCGCTTGGCTTTGCCGGATCTGGAGTCTTTGGGTCAGCGCCATGAAAACAGGGGGTAATTGGTCCGATTCTTGCTTGTCTGCCCCTTGTACAGCATACATTCGGCGCTGTCGCCAGCCGATTTTCGGCAACCTTAAGGCTCATTCTGGGGGCATGATCTTTTCGGAAAACCGGCTTCCACCCCGGATCAAGTCCGGGGCAGGCTTTTTCCGGATCATGCCTAGAGCCGGAACTCCTCGCCCAGATAGAGCCGGCGCACGTCGGGATTGTTGACGATGTCGTCGGCACGGCCCTCCATCAGCACTTCGCCGGAATAGATGATGTAGGCGCGGTCGGTCAGGCCCAAGGTCTCGCGCACATTGTGATCGGTGATCAAAACGCCGATGCCGCGATTGGTCAGGTGCCGCACCAGGGTCTGGATGTCGCCGACGGCGATCGGATCGATGCCGGCGAACGGCTCGTCGAGCAGCATGTAGTTCGGCCGCGACGCCAGCGCGCGGGCAATCTCGACCCTGCGGCGCTCGCCGCCCGACAGCGCGATCGACGGCGTCTTGCGCAGGCGGGCGATGTTGAATTCCTCGAGCAGCGAGTCGAGATCGCGCTCGCGGCGCTTGGCGTCGGGCTCGACCACTTCGAGCACGGAGCGGATGTTCTCCTCGACATTGAGGCCGCGAAAGATCGAGGCTTCCTGCGGCAGATAACCGATGCCGAGCCGGGCGCGCTGGTACATCGGCAATTTGGTGACGTCGCGGCCGTCGAGCTCGATGCGGCCTTTGTCGGCTTTGATCAGGCCGGTCGCCATGTAGAACACGGTGGTCTTGCCGGCGCCGTTGGGGCCGAGCAGGCCGACGGCTTCGCCCTTGCGCACATAGAGGCTGACGCCTTTGACCACCATGCGGCCGACGAAGCTCTTCTCGACGCCGTGGACCGCAAGCACGCCCTTGCTGCGCTCGCCGCCCGGGAACGCACCGTTGCCGTCGCTGCGGCGGCGCGGCCGCGGCGGCCGCTGATCGCGCTGCGGCGCCGGTTGGCGCTCGGCTTGTCGCTCGGCTTGCCGCTCGGGTTGGCGCTCCGGTTGACGGTCGAATTGGCGTTCGGGCGGTCGCTCCGGCTGGCGCTCAGGTTGACGGTCGAATTGGGGTGGCCGTTCCGGCTGGCGTTCAGGCGAACGCTCGCGCGGCGGCCGCTCCGGCGCTTTTTTGCGCGCTCTCTTTTCCGGCGCCGGCGAACTTGCGATGTCGAGATAGGTGCCGTTGATCTCGCCGCCGATAGTCTCGAGATCGATGGCGACATCACCCAACTCTTGGCCCAACTCTTGGCCGAAATCGCCGGCTTCCGGCGCGCGCGATGCCGGAGGTTTTGAGCGGCGAAAATAGGAAAGAATATCCAACGCACCAATCTCGTGAAGCTCGCCGTCGAATCGGCGATACGAATCGTCGATGATTTGACTCTAGACCGGCAATTCTAACCGATTTTGCCACCCAAACCATGATCCGATTCGATTGAATCGGATCATGGTCTGGAATTTTGATTGAGCATGATCTTATCCGAAAACCGGTTCCCACTTTTCGGGATCATGCTCGAAAAGGCGAGGGGAGGTTCATCAGTTCGGCTTGGCCGGCCCGCCCGGCGCGCCTGGCCCGATCGTCATGACATTGCTGCCACCGCTTTGGCCCTGGCTCGGCTGGATCAGCGCGCGGACGCGGCTCGGCGTGGCGCCGCCGCCTTGGTTGTTGGATTCGACGCGGGCGTTTCCGGTCACGGTGTCGACCACGACGCGTTCGCCGTGGATGACGTTCTGGCCCTGGCTGACCACGACATTGCCGGTCAGCGTGATGGTCTTGGCAGCGAGGTCATAGACACCGAGATCGCCGCTGGCGTTCTGATCCTTGGTGATGACGGTGACGCCGCCGCGCGCTTCGATGCGCCGGATGTTCTGCGCGCCTTTCGGCCCCGCTGGCCCCGCCGCCGCAGGCTTGGCGTCGGGCGCCGGAGCGCCGCCCTGAGCGATGCCGACCTCCTGGCCGTAGAACACGACCAGCTTCTGGCATTTCATCGTGGTATCGCCCTGCACCACTTGGACGTCGCCGGAGAAGGTCGCCTTCTTGTCCTTGTCGCGCACTTCCAGCGACGTCGCTTCGATCTGAACCGGCTGATCCTTGTCCTGGCCCCCCTGGAGCAGGCTCTGCACCGGCGGCCCCGCAGCCGGTCGCGGCGCCTGCGCCACGGCCAATCCGGGCGCCAGCAGCGCAGCCATCACGGCGCAGAGCGACAGCTGGCGTGTCATTACATTTTTACCTTGCTGTGGCTGACCACGACATTGCCGGTCAGCGTGATGGTGTTGGCAATGAGGTCATAGACGCCGAAATCGCCGCTGGCGTTCTGGTCTTTGGTGATGACGGTGACGCCGCCACGCGCTTCCATGCGCCGGATGTTCTGCGCGCCTTTCGGCCCGGCCGGCGCTGCGGCCGGTTTGGCGTCGGGCGCCTGGTCGATGCCGACTTCCTGGCCGTAGAACACGACCAGCTTCTGGCATTTCATCGTGGTATCGCCCTGCACCATCTGCACGTCGCCGGAGAAGGTCGCCATCTTGTTCTTGTCGCGCACTGCCAGCGACGCCGCTTCGATCTGGACCGGCTGATCTTTGTCCTGGCTCCCCTGGAGCAGGCTCTCCACCGGCGGCCCCGCAGCCGGCCGCGGCGCCTGCGCCGCAGCCAAGCCCGGCGCCAGCAGCGCGACCGTTACGGCACAGAGGTGCAGCCGGCGCATCATTGGGTTTTTGCTTTGTCCGCATCCTGGTCCGGATGCAGCACCATCGAAACCCCGCCGTCGAAATGGATGACGTTGCCGTTTTCGCTGATGGTCATGCGCTTGGCGTTGAGAAAGCCATTGAGCAATTTCACCGCGACCGGCTTGTCGGAAATCACATTGCCGCTGTGCATGTCGACGACAGCCTCCTGGAGGCGCGCCGCATAGCCGGTGGAGGAGGCGAGCGCGATGTCCTCGTAGAGCACCAGCTTGTCGGCCTTCATGTCGTAGAGGCCCGACGGCGCGGTCATTTCTACCGTGCTCTTGTCCGCCATCTCCAGCCGGGCGTGCATATGCTGCAGCTCCACCAGATCGGGCTTGTTGATGTCCTGCGCCGCGGTGTCCGCGGTGAACTCATAGGGGCGGGAATCGCTGGTGTACCCGGTGAGCTTGGGCGCCTGCATGGTGATCTTGGTGCCCTTGATCACCAGCTTGCCGAGCTCGCCGGGCAGGCGGATTGGGCCGACCGCGGGCATGTAATTGGCCGCGATCACGCCGAGCAGAACCACGGCGATTCCGGCCAGCACGATCACGCGTAGCGCACGCACATACCGGCTGTGCCGCCGCGCCGCCCGATAGGCGCCGTCGGCGTCGCCGCGCGACGTGGTCGCCGACGTCGCGGCGAAGGACGCGTCGCGTACCGCGTCGGCGGGATAGGCTGTGCTCACGTCATCGTCCCTCTGGCCGTTGCCGCGATTGCCCCCGATTCGGCCGGCAGAGCTGCATTTTAGCGGTTCTGCCCAGGCAAAGTCGCCTGCGAATGTGGCCCCGGCGGGGCCGGCTAACTCTCAAGCTTTACAAGCCGTTGGCTTTACAGGTCATTGCCGGCGCCGGGCCGGTCCTCGCCTCGGCCGCCGGGGCTCAGGAATGGGCAAAAATGTCCTCGGCGGCAAAGCCGGCGAGATCGAGCCGCACCCGGTCGGGCAGGAAGCGGAAGCAGGCCGCGGCCAGCTCGGTGCGGCCCTCGCGCACCAGCATGGCGTCGAGCCGCGCCTTGAGCGCATGCAGATAGAGCACGTCGGCGGCGGCGTAGGAGGTCTGCGCCTCGGTCAGTTCGGTCGAGCCCCAATCGGACGATTGCTGCTGCTTGGAGATTTCGTGGCCGAGCACTTCGCGCACCAAATCCTTCAAGCCGTGCTTGTCCGTATATGTGCGGGTGAGCCGCGACGCGATCTTGGTGCAATAGACCGGCTCCGGCATCACGCCGAAGGTCTTGTAGATCATGCCGAGATCGAAGCGCGCAAAGTGAAAGATTTTCAAAAGCCGCGTGTCGGCAAACAGCCGCTTGAGGTTCGACGCCAAGTGGGGAGTATTTTCCGCGTGCGGCGCGATCTGCACGACGTCCGCCGAGCCGTCGCCGGGTGACAGCTGCACTACGCACAGCCGGTCGCGGGCGAGATCGAGCCCCATGGTCTCGGTGTCGATGGCAATCGCGCCCGTATAGCGGGACGGGTCCGGCAAATCGCCGCGGTGCAGGCGAATGGTCATGCGGTGCATTGAATATCGCAGTCGCCAGCGCACGTCAAAAAACCTGACGCGTCAAAAAGCAGACGCTCGTCAGCGGCGGTGCTAGGATCAGGTTGCCCGGCGGCGATCGGGCAAAACGGGCCGGCGCGAAGAGCTAAGGGGATCAAGCCCGATGAATCCACGGATCGTCCTGGCAACAGCGGCCGCGCTGACTATTTTGGTTTCGCCGGGCGCCACCCAGACGCTGACGCAGCCCAGCCCACAGACGAAGACACCGCCGCCCGCGGCTGCCACGAAGTCGCGACCGACTGGGCATGTGAAAACGTGCGACGCCTACGGCGCCGGCTTTAGGAATATCCCCGGCACTGATGCATGTCTCAAAATCGGCGGTGGCGTGACGGTCGACGTCGGTCGCTGAATTTTAGCAAACGTAGCCCGAAGCGATATCCGGAGTTTATCTCTTCACGCATGATCCCGCATCTAGCTCCGCTCATGCGGGCTACCGGCGTCATGCTCAAGAACGCGCAACTTGCGCACCGTCAATTCATCGACTTCCAGCGCGCCGAAACGTGCCTTCTTGATCACCAGGCGGCCGACCGCAAGGCGGCCGATCGCCAGCGCCCCGATGGCGACCGCGCCGAACGCCGCCGCGCCCAGCGCCAGCGCCAACAGGCTGGCTGCGGGAACGGCTTTGGATGGCCCCGTTATGTCGCGCGCCATTTGTGACCTCCGTAAACTTAAGCCAGTTGTCGTCGTTAGAGCGCGCAGTTAGAGCGCGCACGCTTAACCGAGAGGCGGGAACAAAGTTCCTCAGGCCGCGTTGTCTGGCAATATTGCTCTCGTCGGTGCTGTCCAAATTCCGGGCCTTCTGTCTAAAACTTAACCTCGCAACTGCGCTAATCAGTCTTACATATCTATCATCACCGACAGCGGCCCCGTGCCAGGCGTCGGCGGCTGAGAGTCCGGTAGCGCTCCCGCCTGGCTACGAAGCGCTGCTTATCCAGAATAGGACATCTCGTGCGTATCCATCTCGGTTGCGAGCTCCGCTTCGAATTTCCGCAACCGACGCCGATGATCTTGACGTTGAACGTGCACTTCTCGCGCGTCTCCGAACTGGAGCGTCCGGATTATCTGATCACGAATCCTCCGGTTCCCGTTGCCAGCTACCGTGACAGCTTCGGCAATTGGTGCAACCGCCTCGTTGCGCCCGGCGGGCATTTCAGCCTCGGCACGGACACCATCATTCGTGACTCAGGTCTGCCGGACCCGGTCGATCTGGACGCCGTGCAGCACCAGGTTCGGGACTTGCCGTCGGAAGTCATACTGTTTTTGCTCGGCAGCCGTTACTGCGAGACCGATCGTCTCGCCGACGAGGCGTGGCGCCTGTTCGGCAACACGCCGCCCGGCTGGCCGCGGGTGCAGGCGATCTGCGATTTCGTCCAAAATCACATAACATTCGGCTACGAGCATTCCCGCGCCACCAGAACGGCCTGTGAAACATATGCCGAGCGCAAAGGCGTGTGTCGCGACTACGCGCATCTGGCAATCGCGTTTTGCCGTTGCTTGAACATCCCGGCGCGCTATTGCACCGGTTACCTGACCGATGTCGGCCTGCCGCCGCCCTATCCGGCCAATGATTTTGCGGCGTGGATCGAAGTCTATCTCGGCGGCCGTTGGCACATGTTTGATCCGCGCAACAATGCGCCGCGCATCGGGCGCGTCCTCATCGCGCAGGGCCGCGACGCCGCGGACGTGCCGCTCACCCATACCTTTGGCCCAGGAACCCTATCGGGATTTCGCGTCTGGGCCGATGAAGTGCCGGCAGTGTGAACGCTTAGAGCATGATCCCGAAAAGTGGAAACCGGTTTTCGGATAAGATCATGCTCAAACAAAATTCTAGGCTGTGATCCAATTCAATTGAATTGGATCACAGCCTAGGCGCTGGAAGCCGCTGCCACCGTGACCTTCACGGCGACTTTCATGGCCAGGTAATCCGCCGCGGTCCCGAACCACGTGCCTTGTAGCGGAATCGCCTCGCGCGGGTGATGCGCGACCGCGACACGGATGAGTTTTTCATTGCCGACGCTGCCGCCCGACGGATCGAAGTCGACCCAGCCCGGACCGGGAACGTAGACCTGGACCCAGGCGTGGGTGTTGCCGCCGGCGGCACGATCGTCGTCGTCATCATCATCGGCCAAATGCAGATATCCGGATACGAAGCGAGCGGCCATGCCGCGGGCGCGAAGCGCCGCTATCATGAACACGGCGAGGTCGCGACAACTGCCGCTGCCGAGATTGAGCGTGCAGACGGGAGGCTGGATACCCTTCTCGTGCCGCGAGACGTGCTTGAAGGTCCGCTTGATGGTTTGCGTCATGTTGCCGAGCAGCTCGTGCGTGTCGGCAGAGCCATCGTCGCGGAAGAACGCAGCGCTCCAGCGATCGATCGCAGGATGCGGCGACAACGGCTGGATGAAAAGTTCGAGACCGGGCCGATCCTCCGGCGCGTAGGCAAACGGATAGGTGCGGGCAAAATCCGTTATATCGGTTGCGCGAAAGCCAGCCGGCGCATGGTCGAGACGAATAGTGCTGACAAAGCGCAGCTCGCAGGCGCGGCCGCCAAAATGAGCGGTCGCCACGTGGTTGCCGAGGCTGTCTCGCGTCCAGGTAAGCCGCTTCGGGCTAGGCGTGATTTCGAGTTCTGCTTCGATCACCTTTTGATCGTCGTCGTCGCGTGGACGCAACATCATCCGGTGCTCGCCGAATGCGACCGGCTGGTGATAGCGATAGGTCGTGACGTGCCTGACGCTGAGAATCGGCATTGCCGCCCCAAGATAAGGGATGCGCCGGCAACATCCACCGCGGCCGCAATCCTCTCCACAACATGCATGTCTTGGGCCAGATATTCTTGGGCCAGATATTGTGCATGTTTTTCTACATCAGCCGCGCAATCGATATGGCGGCGTCATCTCAAAGCCGATACCGCCAACTGAGACTCAGTTGGGGTTTGGCTCGGCTTTTTCTGGGTGGGACTTTCGCGGCAAAAAGCTAAGTGGAATCAAAAACCGAATTTTGGCTTTGGTGCCCAGGAGAGGACTCGAACCTCCACGCCTTGTGAGCGCTAGTACCTGAAACTAGTGCGTCTACCAATTCCGCCACCTGGGCTCGCCGGGATAGGTACGGAGCGGTTTTAGGCTTGTCAATCGAACGGCTTATACATCTGTACAGCGGTTGAATGATCCTGTATTTCCGCCGCCAATGACCGCAAAAAGCAAGCTCGAAACCCTCGTCACCGTGTTCGGTGGCTCAGGCTTCCTCGGCCGCCACGTGGTGCGGGCGCTGGCGCAGCGGCAGTACCGCATCCGCGTCGCGGTGCGCCGGCCGGAGCTCGCCGGCTTTCTGCGGCCGATGGGCCGGGTCGGGCAGATCCACGCGGTGCAGGCCAATTTGCGCTACCCGCAGTCGATCGCGGCCGCGGTGCGCGACGCCGATATCGTCATCAACCTGGTCGGCATCCTGTCCGAGCGCGGCCGGCAGCGTTTTGACGCGGTGCAATCCGAAGGCGCCGAGGCGGTGGCGCTCGCCGCCAAGGCCGCCGGCGCCCAGCTCGTTCACGTCTCGGCGATCGGCGCCGACGCGGACGCGCCGTCGCACTATGCGCAGGCGAAGGCGGAAGGCGACCGGCGGGTTCTTGCCGCGCTGCCCGAGGCCACGATCATGCGGCCATCGATCGTGTTCGGCCCCGAGGACAATTTCTTCAACCGCTTCGCCGCGCTCGCCCGCATGGTGCCGGCGCTGCCGCTTCCCGGCGGCGGCCATACGCGGTTTCAGCCGGTGTTCGTCGGCGACGTCGCCGAGGCGATCGCCAAGGCGGTCGACGGCGACACCAAGCCGGGCACGATCTACGAATTGGGCGGCCCGGACGTGCGCACGTTCAAGGCGCTGATGGAATTCACGCTCGCGACGATCCAGCGCCGCAGGCTCTTGGTGCCGGCGCCGTTCGCGCTGTTGAAATTGCAGGCGGCGTTGCTGCAGTTCCTGCCGAAGCCGCCGCTCACGCCCGACCAGGTCGAGCTGCTCAAGCGCGACAATATTGTTTCAGACGATGCCAAGCGCGACGGCCGCACGCTGGAAGCGCTCGGCATCGTACCGGAATCGATCGCCGCGATCGTGCCGACTTATCTGTGGCGCTTCCGCAAGGCCGGTCAGTTCAATCCGCACACAGCATAGCTGCGGCGGCGCCAAGCGAACCGCATCAAGCCTCGTACTTGAACGACAGCGCTACGCGGGTGCGAAACGCCAAAACCTTGCCGTCCTCGACCCGCATGTCCATCTTGGTGACTTCGGCCACGCGCAGATCGCGCAGCGAGCCGGCGGCGGTTTCCACCGCGCGGCGGCCGGCATCCTCCCATGATTTCTCGCTGACGCCGACGACGTCGACAATCCGGTAAACGCTGTCCGTTTGTTTCTTCGCCATTGAAGCGGTCCTTTCAAGCTGGATTTTCCTTTTGAGCATGATCTTGTCCGAAAACCGGCTTCCACTTTTCGGGATCATGCCCGAAGCGGGCGCGCAAAATGGCGCCGCGCAACGTCATCTTAGCTCAGACCCGGGCCGCTTTCACATCCCCATTGCCAGCGCGATCAGCCCGAGCGCGCCGACGGCGATCCGCCACCAGGCGAACAGCGCAAAGCCGTGCCGCGAGACGTAGCCGAGCAGCGTCTTGACCACGAACCAGCCGCAGATGAAGGACACCGCGAAGCCGATGGCGATCAGCATCAAATTGCTGCCGCCGGTGAGCTCCGCCCGGCTTTTGTACGCTTCATAGACGAAGGCGCCGACCATGGTCGGCATCGCCAGCCAAAAGGAGAATTCCGTCGCCGCCCGCTTGTCGGCGCCGAACAGCATGGCGGCGACGATGGAGGCACCGGAGCGCGACACGCCCGGGACCATGGACAGGCACTGCACCACGCCGATGCCGAAATACATCGGCAGCGAGAATTTGGTGGCGTCGTGATAGCGCGGTTTGAGATCGAGCCGGTCGATCCACAGCAGCACGAAGCCGCCGATCACCAGCATGGTGCAGACGATCCAGACATTGAACAGCACGCTCTTGATGAAGCCGTAAAACAGCGCGCCGAGCACCATGGCCGGAAAAAACGCGATCAGCACGCCGATGACGAAACGCCGCGCCTCGGGGTCGGTGAACATGCCGAGGAACAGTTTCCACAGCCGCCCGAAATAGATCGACAGCAGCGCCAGGATGGCGCCGAGCTGGATCAGCACCGCGAAGGACTTGCCGAAATCGTCGTCGTCGAAGCCGAAGAAATGGCCGACCAGCAGCAGGTGCCCGGTCGAGGATACCGGGATGAACTCGGTCAGCCCCTCGACGATACCGAGGAAGATCGCCTTGATTACGTCCAACGTCATAGGTAGCTCCGCGGCGGGGAAAGGGCCGGCGAGGTTGCCTGCGCCGTGTCGTCGCCTATAAGGGGATGATCGCTCGGTCGGGGATCAGGCATCAGCGATCAGGGATCAAGAATCAAGGGGGAATGTATCAGCCGTCAAATGTCGAGTCTCAGCGGCAAAGCAGGTTCTTGATGCCTGATGCCCGACACCTGATGCCTGATCCGGGTATGCTGACATTGTTTCATCATCCATTCTGTCCGCACTCGCGTTTTGTCCGGCTCGTCCTCGAAGAGCTCGGGCAAACGCCGCGGCTCGTCGAGGAGCGCACCTGGGAGCGGCGCCAGGACTTCCTGGTGCTCAATCCCGCCGGCACCACGCCGGTGCTGGTGGAGGAGGGCGCGCCGCCGGTTCCGGGCGCGGCCGTCATCGCCGAATATCTCGGCGAGACGCGCGGCAGCGAGCTTGCGAAACTGGGGCTCTTGCCGCCCGAGACCGGCGCCCGCGTCGAAGTCCGCCGCCTGACCCATTGGTTCAACGACAAGTTCTTCGAGGAGGTCTCCGGCGCGCTGGTGATGGAGCGCATCTACAAGCGCTACATTCCGGCCGCCCAAGGCGGCGGCCCGCCCGATACCGACACGCTGCGTGCCGCGCGCGTCAATATTCGCTACCATCTAGCCTATATCGGCTGGCTGGTGCGCACCCGCGACTGGCTCGCCGGCGAAAGCCTGACTTTTGCCGATCTGGCCGCGGCGGCGCATTTGTCCGTCGCCGATTATCTGGGCGAAGTGCCGTGGGACGAAGACAAGACCGCGAGGGCCTGGTACGCGCGAATAAAATCGCGGCCGTCGTTCCGCGCGCTGCTCACCGAGACGCTGGCCGGGCTGCAGCCGGCGCCGAGCTACGCCGATCTCGACTTCTGACACCGGCTGAGCTGAAGGCCGCGCTCGCCGAGGCCGCCCGCGCGCAGGGCTTTGACGTCATCGGCGTGGCGCGGCCGGATGCGATTCCTTTG
>DATHHM010000391.1:0-19308 GCA_035317145.1 Xanthobacteraceae bacterium
CGCTGCTAGGCGGCCTGGTGCTGATCGTGATGTTGATCGGGTTCACGGTGATGCAGCACGCCTTCGCGGGCGGGGTGACTACCGGCATCGTCTCCGACGTCGAGCGTCGCGCGCTGGCGCTGACCGGCGCCGGCGACATGATCTGGGATTGGGACGTCGCCGCCGACAAGGTTTTCACCAGCCCCGAGACCGAAACCGCGCTCGGCCTCAAAGTGGGCACGCTGGAAGGCTCAGCGGCAAAGTGGCTCGACGTATTGCATCCGCTCGATCGCGACCGCTTCCGCGCCACGCTGGACAACGTGCTCGAACAGCGGCGCGGCAGGGTCACCCAGGATTTCCGGCTGCGCACGGCCGACGGCCATTATCTGTGGTTCTCACTGCGGGCACGGCCGGTGGTCGGCTCCGACGGCGAGGTCATTCGTCTGGTCGGCACGCTGACCGACGTCACCGAAGCCAAAACCGCCGAGGAGCGGCTGCTGCACGACGCCGTGCACGACAATCTCACCGGCCTGCCGAATCGCGAATTGTTCCTCGACCGGCTCGACGCCGTGCTCGGCTTCGCCAAGACCGACAGCGCGCTCAAGCCGACCGTGATGGTGATCGACCTCGATCGCTTCAAGCAGGTCAACGACTCGGTCGGCATGGCAGTCGGTGACTCGATCCTGCTCACTTTGGCGCGCCGCCTCAGCCGCGTGATCAAACCGCAGGACACACTGGCACGACTCTCCGGCGATCAGTTCGCGCTGATTTTATTGTCGGAGAACGGCGCCGAAAAGGTCACCGCGGTCGCGCAAACCGTCCGGCGCACCTTGCGCGCGCCGATCACCTTCAACGACCGCGAGATTTTCGTCACCGGCTCGATCGGCATGACGCTCGGCGACACCGAACCGCAACGCGGCGAGGAAGTCCTCAAAGACGCCGAGCTTGCGATGTATCACGCCAAGCGCGGCGGCGGCGACCGCATCGAAGTGTTCAAGCCGGCGATGCGCGCGCGCAAGACCGACCGGCTGACGCTGGAATCCGATCTGCGCCGCGCCATCGAACGGGAGGAGATTGCCATCCTCTACCAGCCGATCGTGCGGCTCGAGGACCGCGCCGTCGCCGGCTTCGAGGCGCTGGCGCGTTGGGACCATCCCAAGATGGGCCGCATGTCGCCGCAGGAGTTCATCGGCATTGCTGAAGAGATCGGCCTGATCGTCGACCTTGGCCTGTTCGTGCTGGAGCGCGCCGCCAAGCAGCTCAGCACTTGGCAGCGCACCTTGCGGCAGCGCAATCCGCTGTTCGTCAGCGTCAACGTCTCGTCGCGCCAATTGCTGCGCCATGATTTGATCCAGGATCTACGCTCGGTGCTGACGCGCTCGGCAGTGGCGCGCGGCACGCTCAAGCTCGAGCTCACCGAATCGGTGGTGATGGAAAATCCGGAACACGCCGCCCAGATGCTGCAGCGGATCCGCGAGCTTGGCGCGGGCTTGGCGCTCGACGATTTCGGCACCGGCTATTCCTCGCTGTCCTACCTGCAACGCTTTCCGTTCGACACCATCAAGATCGACCAGTCGTTCGTGCGCACCACGTCGAAGGGCACGCGCCCAGTAATCCTGCGCTCGATTGTGTCATTGGCCCACGATCTCGGCATGGACGTGGTGGCGGAAGGCGCCGAGACCGATTCCGACGCCGTCGAACTGTCGCAACTCGGCTGCGAATACGCGCAAGGTTTTCTGTTCGGCGCGCCGATGACAGCGGAGAAAGCACGCGAGCTGTTGCAGCCGGATAAAAATATGGAATTGGCGCGATAACGGACGACGGACGATCTAACTCTTTTCCGTCCTCTGTCGTCCGTCTTCCGTCGTCCGCTTAAGCGTGCCCCGCCTCGCTCGACAGCATGCCGAGATCGATGCCGATCTTCTTCAAGGCTTTGTCGTATTTGGCGCCGACATCGGGGCCGAAGACCAGCTCCGAATCGGCCGTGCAGTGCAGCCAGCCATTGCCCTGGATCTCGGTCTCGAGCTGGCCCGGCGCCCAGCCGGCGTAGCCGAGCGCGAGGATGGCGCTGGCCGGACCGTCGCCGCGCGCGATCGCCTTGAGGATGTCGATGGTGGCGGTGAGGCAGATGCCCTCGGCGATCGGCAGCGTCGAGTTCTCGATGAAGAAGTCGGCGGAGTGCAGCACGAAGCCGCGCTCGGTCTCGACCGGCCCGCCGCGCATCACCTTCACGCCGCCGGCCCGCGTCGGCAATTGGATGCGGTCGGCCGCCGGAATGACGTCGAGCTTCACCAGCAAATCGGAGAAACTGATGTTCGGCGCCGGATGGTTGACGACGATGCCCATGGCGCCTTCGGAGGAATGCGCGCAGACATAGATCAGCGAACGCGCGAAGCGCTCGTCCCCCATCGCCGGCATGGCGATCAGCATCTGGCCGTCCAGATAACCGCGCCCGCGCTTTGCCGAAGAACCACGTGGCAATTTCATGCCCGAAAGGTTAGCCGATCGATCCGCATTTGCAAACGAACGGCGCGGTCAAAAGTTCATGATCTGCCCTCTATGACCTTGTCGCAGGCGCCAGATCGCAGGCGCAATTGCGGCGTTGCGGCGGCAACATGCCAATTTGCCGATAGTCACAATCATGTCAGTGGTATGCGCGCGCGTTTCGCCCTAGACAGCGGCATGCGTACCATGACGTTCCCGCGATTAACGATTATGGCGTTGGCCTGTTTACTCGGCCCGGCTCTGGCACGCGCCCAGGACGCGTCCGCCTGGGACAAGCAACGGAATTCCGAGGCCCGACTCATCGCCGGCGCCACGGTCAAGACCGCCAACTTCCCTCATCTGGGCGCACCCATCGAACCTTATCTGCGCGCAGGCATCGAACTGCAGCTCGATCCCGGCTGGCAGACCTATTGGCGTTACCCCGGCGACTCGGGCGTGCCGCCGACGTTCGATTTTTCCGGCTCCGACAATGTGAAATCGGTGACGGTCGAGTGGCCGGCGCCGCAGCGCTTTCCCGACGGCGCCGGCGGCAATTCCATCGGTTATACTGGCCATGTCATTCTGCCGCTGCGGGTTTTTCAGAACGACGCCACCAAACCCACGGCGCTGCGCTTAAAGCTCGGTTACGACGTCTGCGCCAACATGTGTGTGCCGGCCGACGCCAGTCTCGAGCTTGCCCTCTCCGGCAACGGCGCCGAGGATGCGGCGATCGAGAAAGCGGAGCTGCGCGTGCCGTACCGGCTCCCAGTCGGCCCCGATTGTTGCATAGCGGTGGTATCCGCCCATCGCGAACCGGGCGGCGCACGTGACCGCGTCACCGTCGAGGTTGCCGCGCCGCAGGACGCCGATCTGTTCGCCGAAGGGCCGACGCCCGATTGGTCGCTGCCGCTGCCCGAGCCGGCCGGTACTGACGGCAAGCTGCGGCGCTTCACCTTCGATCTCGATGGGCTGCCGCCCGGCGCCGTCGCCGAGGGCGCAACGCTCATCTTCACCTTGGTCTCCCCCAACCAAGCCATCGAGGTCCCGATCCATCTCGACTAGTTGACGTGCGCCGCGCTAATTTGTCGGCCGAGAAACGCCCTACCCAAAACCCCAAAGAGGATTGAGATCATGACTATCAAAGTTGGCGACCGCGTACCCAACGGCTCCTTCACGGTGATGACCGGCGAAGGCCCGAAGCCGATGACCACGGACGAATTGTTCAAGGGCAAGAAAGTGGTGCTGTTCGCGGTGCCGGGCGCGTTCACGCCGACCTGCCACAAGAACCACCTGCCGGGCTTCGTCAAGAACGCGGGTGCAATCAAGGCCAAGGGCATCGACGCTATCGCAGTGACCGGCGTCAACGACGTGTTCGTGATGGATGCCTGGAAGAAAGCATCCGGCGGCGACGCCATCGAGTTTCTCGCCGATGGCAGCGGCAACTGGGCCAAGGCGCTCGGCCTGACCGCGGACCTGACCGAGCGCGGGCTGGGCGTGCGCTCGCAGCGCTACGCCATGGTGGTCGACGACGGCGTGGTGAAGACGCTCAACGTCGAGGATTCGCCCGGCAAGGCCGAAATCTCCGGCGCCGATAATCTGCTGAAGTCGATGTGATTGTTTTGTCCTCCCCCTGAAAGGGGGAGGAAGCGAGCGTAGCGAGCAGGTGGGGGTCCGCGGCGGCAACGCTTGCGCAATCCTCACGGCCGCGGACCCCACCCTGCCCTCCCCCTTTCAGGGGGAGGGTTTTTAGTTTGCCACTCTTCCCGCCGCCCGGATTTCCGCGATCGCTTCGCGCGCCAGCACGTCGGCGCGCTCGTTCATTTCGTGGCCGGCGTGGCCTTTGACCCAATGCCAGCGCACCTGATGCGGCTTGAGCGCCGTTTCGAGGCGTTGCCACAGATCGACATTTTTCACTGGCTTCTTGTCGGCGGTGCGCCAGCCGTTGCGCTTCCAATTGGCGATCCACGTCATGATGCCGTTACGTAAATATTGGCTGTCGGTGTGCAGATCGACCCGGCACGGCTTTTTCAGCGCTTCGAGCGCGGAGATCGCGGCCATCAGCTCCATGCGGTTGTTGGTGGTGTTGGCTTCGCCGCCTTTGAGCTCTTTCTCACGATCGCCGAAGGTCAGGATTGCGCCCCAGCCGCCCGGGCCGGGATTGCCCGAGCAGGCGCCGTCGGTGTGAACGAGGACGTGTGGCGGTACAGCATTCACGGCTCGACCACTCCGTAATCGCGCGGGCTTTTGACTTTCTGGTGAAAGCGCAGCTTTCGCGCATATTCGCGCGGGTCCTTCGGCCGCACCATGGCGCCCGGCGGCACGTCGAGCCAGTCGACCAGTCGCGTCAGCAGAAACCGCACTGAGGCGCCGCGCGCCAATAGCGGCAGCTTCTCCCATTCTTCCGCCGAAAACGGCCGCGTCGTGGTGTAGCTCGCGAGCAGCGCGCGGCCCTTTGTGACGTTGTAGGAATGATCGTTCTCAAAGCACCAGGCGTTGAGACAGATGGCGACGTCGTAGGCGAGCGTGTCGGTGCAGGCGAAGTAGAAATCGATCAGCCCGGACAGCCGGTCGCCGAGGAAAAACACATTGTCGGGAAACAGATCGGCGTGGATGACGCCTTGCGGCAGGCCGTGCGGCCAATCGCGCTCGAGCACGTCGAGTTCGGCCGAGACCAGCGTTTCGATATTGCGCTCCACCTTGTGGGCGCGTGCGCGGCAGCCGTCGTAGAGCGCCCGCCAGCCGGCGACCGACAGCGCGTTGTCGCGGTGCATGGCAAAATCGCTGCCGGCGAGATGCAGCCGCGCCAGCGCCTCACCCAACGCCGCGCAGTGCGCCGCGCTCGGCCGGCGGATCCACAAGCCGTCGAGAAAGGTGACCATGGCGGCCGGCCGGCCGGCGAGCTTGCCCAGCGTCTTGCCGGTCCTGGTCTTGACCGGTTGCGGGCAGGTGATGCCGCGGCTCGCCAGGTGCTCCATCAGCCCCAGGAAGAACGGCAGATCGCGCTCGGCGACGCGGCGCTCGTAGAGCGTCAGGATGAAATTGCCGGTGCTGGTATGGACCAGAAAGTTCGAGTTCTCGACGCCTTCGGCAATGCCCTTATAGGACCGCAACTCGCCGACGTCGTAGCCGGCGAGGAAGCGGGCAAGGTCTTCCGCCGCGACATCGGTGTAAACCGCCATAAAGAATCTCCAGACCTCGCGGCTAGCGCGCAGTCCACACCGCCGTCAAGATGAATTGCAAGATGAATTAATTATCCTCAAGAGCTTTTGCCGGCGAGCCAATCGGAAAACCGCGCATAAAGGTCGGCCGTCTCCGGCCCACGGTCGCGATAGATCACCGGCGCCAGCGTGCGGCCCTGGGCGTGAGCAAGGCGAAACGCCATATAGCGGTACTGCTCCGGATATTGCGCGGTATTGGCCGCGGCGAACAGCTCGTCGAAGGCTGTCGACGGTTCGACCGGATCGAGCCGGTCGCGCTCGTAGATCGCGGCGCGCTCGGCGATCAGCCAGCCGCCGGAATGGCGCTCCAGGCGGTCGAGAAAGCGCGAGCACGAGGTGAGATCGACATCGATGGCGTTGAATCTTTGCCGCACCCGGATGATGACGCTGGTCTCGGCCATAGCGCGATCGCCGTTTAGCTTGATGGTCGGCGGAAACAGATGATGGCGCGACCAGCCGTGGCCGGCGTTGAACGCGGCGCGGCAATGCTCGACGAACTGCTCGAACGCCCCGCGGAACCAGGACACCGAAATGTGCCCGTCCGGCGTGAACGTGGCGCGCAGATCTTTCCACTTGCCTTGGTCGCGCGCCACGCCCCAGGCCTGGATCAATTCGGCGCAAGCGATCTTGTCGGCGAGTTCGGTTGCAGCCATGGTGCTCCACTCGGTCATGCGGTCTTCCGGCCCGCGGTCGGATCGTGTCATATTGGCCGCGATTTGGCACGTCATTCCGTGGCGGATCGCTTCGATCGACTTTCAGCAAACACGCTCGGCAACCGACATGAAGGCATAGGATGAAGGCCATCGTCATCCACGAATACGGCCCGCCCGACGTTCTCCGCTACCAGGATCTTCCCGACCCGGTCCCGCGCCAGGGCGAGATCCGCATCAAGGTGCATGCGGCAACCGTCAATCGCGTACTCGATGTCAGCCTGCGCGCCGGCCGCGAGCAGTATCGCGGCCCGGTGCTGCCGCTCATTCCCGGCGTCGATTGCGCCGGTATCGTCGATGCGGTCGGGCCGCACGTGAGCCGCTGGCGCGTCGGCGATCGCGTCTCCGCCGCCGGCGTCATGCCGTTGCAAATCTGCACCGAAGACGGCAGCGGCTATGACGGGCCGCAGGGCATGATGGGCATCAAGCGGCCCGGCGGCTTTGCCGAGCTCGTCGCCGTGCCGGCCTGCGCCGGTGTCGCCATTCCGCAAAATCTCGACTTTCATCGCGCCGCCGTGGTCATGCGCCACGTGCCGACGGCGTGGAACCTGCTCATGCGCGTCGCCGAGCTGAAATACGGCGAGACCGTGCTGATCATGGGTGCCGGCGGCAATCTGGGCTCCATCGGCATCCAGATCGCCAAGAACGTGATCGGCGCGCACGTGATCGCCGCAGCCGGCTCGGACGAGCGCGCGACGCTCGGCAAAAAGCTCGGCGCCGACCACGGCATCAATTACACAACCCACAACATCTACGACGAGGTGATGAAGATCACCGGCGGCAAAGGCGTCGACGTGCTCTACGACAACATCGCCAATCCCACGGTTCTGCCGATCGCGTTCCGCGCCATCGGCATGGACGGCCGCCTCGTCACCGCGGGGGCGCACGCCGGGCCGAACGTGTCGATCGACTTCTCGCACCTCTACCACAAGCGCATCACGATAAAGGGCCGGCCCGGCTACACGCCGTCCGATCTGCCGCACTGCCTGGAAGCCGCGGCGGCGGGAAAGGTCGTTCCGCAGATCGAGCGCGTATTGCCCCTGTCGCGCGCCGCCGACGCGCACCGCATGGTCGAAGCGCACGAGGGCCAAGGCAAGATCGTGCTCGATCCGACGCTCGGGTGATTTTTCGACGCGAGCGCCGGCGATCGCGTGCGGGTTAGCCGAAGAAACGCTGCCGCGCGATTTGCCAAACGGCCGACACGCCTACGGCATCGTAGGCAACAAAGTGCCAGCTGCCGAAGAGCCATGTCAGGACACTAAAGCCGAAAAAGCCGATCAGCCCCAACTCGATGCCGGCGACCATGATCATAATGAGCGAGAAGAAATCGACCGGCGCCTGCCAAAATCCGTCAGACAAAATGCCCCCTCACCAGCGTCACGCGACCTCTCGCGCAATGCGAGACTATCAAACAATTTCAACCGGAGATTTGTTTGAGCGCGATTGAGATATAGCGTCCGCCGCCGCCACGGCAAACAAAAATAATTTTTGTCTTATGCGTCGTCGACCGGCTCGGTGGCACGCACCGACGGCCGCGCCGCAAATGTAGCGTGCCAGCTGGCGATGCGGGGATGACCTTTCCGCCAATCCTCGTCGGCATAGCGAAAATCGAGATAGCTGAGCGCGCAGCCGACGGCGACATGGCCGATGCCGAACGGCGCTGCGGCGAGCGCCGCCGCTTCCTGGTCCAGGCTATTGAGCACCGCCGCCTTGCGCGCGGCGGCGCTCGCTTTGTGCGCATCGGAAGGGTTGGCGCGCATGCGCTCGTCACGCAGCAGCACCAACATGTCCAAAAATCCGTCGCCGAGCGCCTGCCGGCGCAGCGCCACGAGCCGCGCCTTGGGCTCGCTCGGATGCAGTTTTGGAGCGCCATCGAGACCGTCGAGATATTCGCAAATCACCGGCGAATCGTAGATCACCGTGCCGTCGTCGAGCACCAGCGTCGGAATCTTCGACAGCGGGTTGTCCTGCATCAGCCCGGCATGAGGCTTGGTCGAGGCCGCGACGGTGCGCACGCAAGTGATGCGGTCGGCGAGGCCAAGCTCATGGATCACCACCATGACCTTGCGGACGAACGGCGAGCGTGGCGACCAGTGCAATTTCATCGGTAATCCCGGCGTTGACATTCGCGGCCTCAGCATTCTGTATCATCGCCGACTGACGATCCATACCGCCTGCCCGTCCCCACCACACCCCGGATATCCACCATGGACTACGACCCGCGCAGCGAGCCGCACAATCTCGCCCACGACCCGACCACCTCGCTCGTGGTGCCGCGCCCGATCGGCTGGATCTCCACCATCAGCCCGGCCGGCGTGGTCAATCTGGCGCCGTACAGTTACTTCAATCTGTGCGCCAGCCAGCCGCCCTTCGTCATGTTCGCCTCGAACACGCGCAAGCACAGCCAGAACTATGCCCAGAGCGGCGGCGAGTTCGTGTTCAACCTGGCGACCTATGAGCTGCGCAACGAGATGAACATCTCCGGCGGCGATTATCCCGAAGGCGTCAGCGAGCCGCAGCTGGCCAAGCTCGCCATGGCGCCGTCGCGCGTCGTCAAGCCGCCGCGGGTCGCCAAATCGCCGATCGCGCTGGAATGCGTCTATTCGCAAACGGTGTCGCTCAAGAGCGGCAACGGCAAGCTGCACAAATACGAAGTGGTGATCGGCGAAGTGGTCAACGTCCATGTCGACGATGCGGTGATCGTCGACGGCATGATTGACATGTCGCGCATCCGCGCCCTCGCACGGCTCGGCTATCGCGGCGATTACACGGTGGTCGACAATATTTTCGAAATGCCGCGGGTCTAGGACGCGGCGCCGGCCATGACACGCGCGGTCCTCTTTCATAACGTTTGGCTTCGCGGCTATCGGTACTTGTTGGCGCTGCCGGCCATCGCAATCTGGCTTGGCGCCGCGCCGGCTCAAGCCCCGGCGGCCGAGCCGTGGCCGACGCGTCCGGTGACGGTGCTGTGCCCGTTTGCCGCGGGGACGAGCACCGACACGCTGATGCGCCTGATCAATGCGTCGCTGAGCCAGCGCTTCGGCCAGAATTTCATCGTCGAGAACCGCCCCGGCGCAACCGGCAATATCGCCGCGGGCGTGGTGGCGAGAGCCGAGCCTGACGGCTACACGCTCTTCATCGGCACGGTGGGGCCGATCGTCAACAACAAGTTCATGTACAAGAACCTCGATTTCGACCCCGATCGCGCCTTTGCGCCGATCGCATTGCTCGCCTCGTCGCCGCTCATCATCGTCGGCAGCCCTAAATTGCCGGTCAAGACTCTGAACGAGCTCGTCGCCTATGCCAAAGCCCATCGCGGGCCGCTCAATGCCGGAACGGTCGGCGTCGGGTCGCAGGCGCACATTACGGTCGAGCTTCTCAACAAGGCCGCCGGCATCGCCATCGGACACGTGCCCTATCGCATCACGTCGCAGGCGCTGCCCGATCTGGCGTCAGGCGACTTGCAGCTTTCGGTCCAATACGTTCCGACCTTCGTGCCGAACGTGCAGTCGGGAATGCTCACCGGCCTCGCCGTCACCAGCCCCAAACGCATGGCCGAGTTGCCGGACGTGCCGACAGTGGCCGAGCAAGGGTATCCCGGTTTCGAAGCCAACGGCTGGACCGCGTTGTTCGCACCGGCAGGAACGCCGGCCGACATCGTCGACAAGGTCAACCAGGCCGTGAACGAATTTCTGGGCAGCGACGCCGGCAGAGGGCAGCTCGCCAAAATCTGGATGACGCCGCTCGGCGGCACGCCGCAAGAGCTCGCCGATTACATCACAAAAGAGAATGCCAAGTGGGGACCGATCATCCGGGACGCCAACATCGTCTTGCAATAGCCAGCTCTCCAGGAACCAGTTCTTCAATAGCCATGACCGAACGACTGCCCAAAAATACCTGCGACACCCATTTGCACATCTTTGGCGACGCCGCCGCTTATCCGGCCGCTCGCAACGCGCTCTACGCGCCGCCCGAGAATTGCACCTTTGCGACGGTGAAGGTTTTGCACGACGCCATGGGCGTCGAGCGCGCGGTCTTCGTGCAGCCCACGATTTACGGTACCGATCACCGCCTGATGTACGATGTTCTTAAAGGTACTTCGCAGCGGAATTATCGCGGCGTCGCCATCGTCGACGACAGCGTCAGCGACGCGGAGCTGGATAAACTGAACGGCGTCGGCGTGCGCGGCGCGCGGTTCAATTTCGGCGGCCGGTTCAAGTTGGCGCCGAGCCTCGCCGAATTCCGCCGTGGACTCGACCGCGTTCGCGAGCTTGGCTGGTTCGTAAAAGTGTTCGGCTTCGAAGATGACTTTCTGGTCGTCGCCGACGAACTGCGCAGAATCGACTTTCCCGCCATCATCGATCACATGGGCGGCCCCAATTACCGGCGCGGCACCGGCCAACCGGCGATCCGACTCATTCTCGATCTCCTCAACAACGGCAATTGGTGGATCGGGCTGTCGAACGGCGACCTGCGGTCGCACACCGGCTATCCGTGGGACGACGCGGTCGAATTCGGGCGGCTGTTCTATGAGGCAGCACCGGACCGCTGCCTCTGGGGCACCGACTGGCCGCACGTCCATCGCTTCATGCGGCCCGACAAAGACGGACACTCGGACTACGGTCTCGACCACGAGATGGCGCGCGTCGCGCTGCTGGAACGTTACCTGCCCGATCGCGCGGCGCGCGACCGCGTCCTAATCGACAACCCGGCGCGCTTCTTCGGTTTTGCGTAAGCACGCGCCTTAGCGCAGTTCGTCGAGCTCCGACAGCATCGCTACCGCCTCTTCCGGCCCTTTGACGATGCGGCAGCCGGCGGCGGCCAGCGCCTTAAGCTTTGCTTCAGCTCCCTCGCGCGCGTTGCCGATCAGCGCGCCGGCGTGGCCCATCTGCTTTTCCGCGGGCGCATGGCGGCCGACCACCATGGCGAAGACCGGCTTGGGGAAGCCGCGCGCGGCTTGCGCGAAGGCATATTCTTTGTCGCCGCCAATCTCGCCGCAGAACAGGATGGCCGCAGTCGCCTCGTCGGCGGCGAGCGCCTGCAAATATTCGTGCGGATTGCGCCCGATCACCGTATCGCCGCCGACATGGGCGACGATGCGCTGGCCGATGCCGGCGAGCGTGAGCTGCCGCGCCATCGCCAGCGCCAGCGTGCCGCTACGGATGATCAGCGCCAGCCGCCCCGGCATGCAAAAGCTCGGCGCGATGGAGCCGAGCAGGCCGCGGCCCGGCACATAAATGCCGAGCGTGTTCGGTCCGATCAGCCAGCTTCCCGCCGCTCGGGCACCATTCGCCGCGGCGAGCGCATCATGCACCGGCACATATTCGGCCACCGCCATGATGGTTTCGATGCGCGCCTGCGCGCATTCGGCGACCGCGTCGCGCACGCCCTCGGCCGGCGTGTAGATCAAGGCGATGTTCGGCTTTTGCGGCAAATCGGCGATGCGATCGTAGAGCGGCAGGCCGTCCATCTCGGTGCCGCCGCGGCCCAGCGCCACGCCGCCGACAAGCGGCGTGCCGGCCTCGATCATGCCGGCCACCTGATTGCGCGCATAACGCCCGGTGGGGCTCACCACCGCGACGCGCCATGGTTCGTCGGCAAGGAACGGCAGGCGCAATTGGTCTGACAGCAATTGGCCTGACATGGGCTAAGCTCCGGAAGACGCGGCACCGGACGGCGCCGGAAGAGAACCGCCATTATGCGACTAGCCGAGTACGACGGGAAAGCCTTGCTGCGCCGCCACGGCGTCGCCGTGCCACGCGGCGTACTGGTTCATGCCGGCGAAAGCCCGCCCGAAGCGGTCGCCGATTGGCCCGGCTTCGTGCTCAAGGCGCAGATCCTCGAAGGCGGCCGCGGCAAGCGCGGCCTGGTGCGAGTGTTCGACACGCTTGACGGTTTTCGCGACGCCCGCCGGTTGATCCTGCCGGCGCTCGAAGACGCCAATATCCCGCTACTGCTCGAGGAAGCGGTGCCGATCGCCCGCGAAATTTTTGTGGCAGTGCGCATCGACGGCAGCGCGCAACGGCTTGAATTATTGGTTGCGCCCGAAGGCGGCGAGAATGTCGAGGCGACGGCCAAGCTCGCGCGTATCCCGATTCACGCCGACGCGCCGACGACCCCGGAAGAAATCTTTGCCGCGCTGGGGGAAAAACTGTTTCCGGCCGATCTTGCCGCGCGCCTGGCGCGTTACGCCGCGCGGCTGCCGGATATCGCGCGCCAGGAAGACCTGGAATTGCTGGAGATCAATCCGCTGGCGCTGACCAAGGACGGCAAGCTGATCGCCTGCGACGCTAAAATCGTCCGCGATGCCGCCGCCGATTTCCGCCACCACCCGGACGAATTCGCGATCAGCCGGACGCTGGCCGAGCGCGCCATGACGAAACTCGAGCGCGAAGCGCAAGCGCTCGGCTTTCAGCTGGTCGAGACCGACGGCGACGTGGTGCTCGTCACCTCCGGCGCCGGGCTTGGCATGATGATGATGGACCTGATCGGCGACCACGGCATGCGCGCCGCGAGCTTCATGGACAATCTGCGCGGGGCGCCCGACGAGACCATGACCGAGCGGCTCAAGATCGCCCGCGCGCTCGCCGCCCGGCCAAACATCAAGGCGATCATCTTCCAGACCACGCTCGCCTCGCGCTCGCTCGCCGAGCGCATCGAGGCGCTGACCACCTGGCTTGCCGCCGAGCCGTTGCCAAAACCGTTGTTTGTCGGCATTGCCGCCGGCCACGCCGCCGCGCGTAAAATGAGTGCGGAGCAGGCCGTCGAGCGGCTCCGTGCCGTCGGCGTTTCGGCCTTCACCGATCCGGTGGCGCTGGTGAAGGCGGCGGCACAGGCGATCGGATAACCGCGAGCAGCTCAGCCCGCCGGGATGAGCGCCGCGTAGAACCGGCGCAAAGCGGCGGCAAATTCTTGGAAGGCGCTCGGCCGCGGGCCGGCGACGAGGTCGAAGCGGTAGTCGCAGGCGTCCCCGGTACAGGCATAAAAGCGCGAGCCACGCAGCCGGTCGGCGAATTCCAGGTGCTCCTGGCCGCAATCCGGGCAAATCAAGAGGATGCGGCTGCGCGCCGCCGACATCAGTTGCCGAATATTGGAAATATCCCCCATGACGATCGCCTCGGCGCGCAATTATTTTTCACGCGAATCACAGGGATTTTAGCAGACAGCCGGCAGCGGCCCTGCGGACGGCGCGGCTTATCCGGGTAATTATCCTCAGTATTATTGCAGGCTGATTACGGCCGGCGCCTAAAAGACGCCGCACTCAGCGCTTGTCGCCGCCGAAGCGCGACATGCCGGCGCGCCAGGTGTCGCGGGCGATGTTCTCTTCCATGGCTGCAAGCTCCAGCGCCAGCGCGCCGCGCGGATCGAGCGCGATGCCCTGATCGATGCAGCTTTTGGCCTGGCGCAGCGCCGCCTGGGGCGCGCCGATGATCGTTTTGGCGATCTCGGCAATGACGCCGTCGAGTTCGGCGGCATCGACGATGCGCGTCACCAGACCTGCCCCGCGCGCCTCCTCGGCGCTAAGCTTGCGGCCGGTGAACATCATGTCCTTGGCCAGCCCTTTGCCGAGGATGCGCGGCAGCCGCTGGGTGGCGCCGACCGTCCCCCATAACGCCTCGGGCGTGGCAAACGTTGCCTGCGGGGTTGCAATGACAAAATCGCAGCAAGCGGCGATGTCGCAGCCCGAGCCGACCGCCGGCCCATGCACCACCGCGATCGCCGGCATCGGCAGACTCTCGATCGCCCCATAGGCGGCGTAGGCGGCGAGGCGTCGGGCGCGAACTTCGTCCGGCGCCATGCCCTTGCGTTCCTTGAGGTCGGCGCCGGCGCAGAACACCGGACCGGTCGCCCGGATCAGCACCAGCTGCACCGCGGCGTCGTCGCGTGCAGCAGCGGCCGCCGCGACAATATCGTCGCACATGGCGCGGTTCACCGCGTTACGGGCCTCGGGCCGATCGAGCGTCAACGTGGCGACGCCGCCTTCGACGCCGTAGCGCACGGTGGTGAGGTTCATGGCTTGTCCTTGCGGAAGGCGCGCATGCGCCGGTTCATGTCGCGTCCGGCTTCGAGCGCCTCGTCGAACGGCAATTCAGCGACCCGGTAGAACAACGATTTGGTCGCCGCCATGGCTTGCGGCGCGACGGCCGCCATGGCGCGGGCGGATTGCAAAGCCTCGTGCATCACCATCTGCAGCGCAACGACGCGATTGACCAGGCCAAGCTCCAGTGCACGCGACGCATCGATCGGCTCGCCGGTGGCGACAAGCTCGAACGCTGCCTTGCGTCCGGCCTGACGCACCAAATTCGCCATCACCACCGAAGCGACGATGCCGTGTTTGACTTCGGGATATCCGAACTTGGCGGTCGCCGACATGATGGCGATATCGCCGGCGAGCGCGAGGCCGGCGCCGCCGCCCATCGCCGCGCCGTTGATCGCGGTCACCACCGGCTTGGTCAGCTGCGAAAAAACACCGTGCAATTTCGCCGTAATATCGGCGCGGCGCTCGATCAATGCCGCGTCGGCCGACGACAGCGCCGCGAATTCCGACAGATCCGCCCCGGCGCAGAATGCCGGGCCGGCGCCGGTGAGCACGATCGCGCGGACGCCCGCCGCGCCATCGGCATCGCGCAATGCGTCGAACAGCGCCTCGCTCAGCGCCAAGTTCAGCGCATTGCGCTTTTCCGGCCGGTTCATGGTGAGGACGCGTACCGCGCCGTCGTCATCGATTAGCAAATCAGCCATCGCATTCACCACCGCCATCGCCGCCGATCACTCGAGCTTCACGCCGGTCTTGAGCACCACCGGCCCCCACTTGGCCCGCTCGGCCAGCACGTAGGCGGCATATTGCTGCGGCGTCGATGGCGCCGGCGTGGCGTTGAAGGTGTCGTATTGTTTCTTCAGGTCGTCGCTGTTGAGCGCGGCGATGGCGGCGCGGTGCAGGCGCGCGAGCACGTCGGCCGGCACGCCGGCCGGCGCGACCAGACCATACCAATTGTCGGAATTGACCCGCGGATAGCCCAATTCCGCCGTCGTCGGCACGTCGGGCAGCACCGGAATGCGCGCCGCGGACGTGATCGCGAGCGCTTTGAGCGCGCCGGATTTAATCTGCGGCAACAGGAACGGCACGTCTGCCACCAGCATCTGCACCTGGCCGCCGAGCAGGTCGGTGACCGCCGGCGCGACGCCCCTATAGGGAACATGCACGATGTCGATCTTGGCCTCTTCCTTGAGCAGTTCCGCGCCGAGGTGGGTGATGGTGCCGGCGCCGGCCGAGCCGAAATTGACCTTGCCGGGACGCTCACGCGCATAGGCGATGAAGGCCGGCAGCGTGTCGATGCCGAGCGACGACGGCACCACGATGGCTTCCGGCACGCGCAGCACGGTGGTGATCAGCGACAAATCCTTCTGCCAGTCGTACGGCATTTTGGCGACCATGAAGGGAATGGCGGAGATCGAGGACGCGCCGTTGAAGCACAGCGTATAGCCGTCGGGCGGGCTCTTGGCGGTGAAGTCGACCCCGGTCATGCCGCCGGCGCCGGCATGGACCTCGATAAAGACCTGCTGGCCGAGGTCGGCGCCCATATTGTTGGCAAACACCCGGGCGAACAGGTCGGCGGCGCCGCCGGCGGCGAAGGTGACGACCAGCTTTACCGGCCGGGCCGGAAACGTCTCCGCGCCGGCCACGGCCGTCCACAACAGCGCGAGACCGAATGCCGCAATGAGCCCGCGCCTCATGGTGCTTCTCCCAGGCGTTTCTTGGCCTGTTCCGTCCCACCGGCGGAACAATAAGCAGCGGTGCCGGGCAGCAAGCGCTTGTCCGGCATCCCGCCACGCGGCAGTATGATTGCTCGGCTGAGGTAGCAGCAAGGGGCAAACGGCCTGCCGGCTTTGCCGGGGGCATGTGGGGCGTGTGCATGAAGACCATTCTCGTACCCACCGAACACAATGCGGCGATGGCGTCGGCGCTCGATACGGCGCTATTGCTGGCGCAAAAGTTCGGCTCCTGCATCGAGGGCTTTCCGTTACGCCCGGCGGTGGCCGATCTCGTCGCCATGGATCCGGACAGCGGGCTCACCATGGTGGCGGTCAAGGAGAACGACGCCGAGATGGTGCGCCAGGCGGAAGACCTGTTCCGCGCCTTCATGACGCAGCATCAAGTGCCGCTGAGCACCGGCACGGCGCAAACCGCGCCATCGTTCTCGTGGCTCGATTCCGCGCCGAGCGGCCACGACTTCGTCGGCAGCTACGGCCGCGTATTCGACGCCATCGTGCTGGCGCGGCCGGGCGACGAGTGGCAGAGCCCGTCCATGGTGACGCTGGAATCCGCTTTGTTCGAGAGCGGCCGGCCGGTGCTGATCGCGCCGCCGGACTCGCCGAGCACGCTTGCCACCAATGTGCTGATCGCGTGGAATTGCAGCACCGAGCAGGCGCGCACCATGGCCGACGCCATGCCGCTTTTGCGCCTCGCCGAACGCATCACCATCTGCACCGTGGAGGGCGCGACCGTCGCCGGGCCGAGCGGCGAACAGATGGCGCGCTCGCTGAAACTCAACGGCATCAATGCCGAGCCGATCACGCTGAAGCCGGCCGGCAAGCGCAACGCCGGCGAGACGCTGCTCGCCAAGGCCGGCGAGCTCGGCTGCGACCTCATCATCAAGGGCGCCTATACGCAAAGCCGCCTGCGCCAGATGATTTTCGGCGGCACCACACGGCACATCCTCGCCAATGCCAAGCTGCCCGTGCTGATGGCGCATTGAGCGCGCGCCCGCGTACCGCCAACCTGCATACCCCCATGAGTGAAACGCTGATCTTTCCGCAATTGGCGTCGCTCTATGAGACGCTGGCGCCGATTTCCGAAGCGCTGTTGCGGGTCGTCGTCGGCTTGTGGATGGTGCCGCACGGCCTGCGCATGAGTTTTGGGTTTTTTCCCACAACCGGGCTGCCGCAGCGCAGCGTGCACATGCTCGCGGTCGATCTCGACAAATGGGGCTATCGGCCCGGCTGGTTTTGGGCGCCGTTGATCTCGGCGACCGAATTGATCGCAGGCCCGATGCTCGCGCTCGGCCTGTTCACGCGGTTAGCCTGCGTGCCGCTGGTGCTGTTCCTCATCGTGACCAATTTCGAGCGCTGGCGGGTCGGCCGCTATTTCTGGAACAAGCTCGGCATGGAATATACGCTGATGTGGCTCGTCGCGACGTTCTATTTCCTGATCCACGGCGGCGGCCTTTATTCGCTCGATCATCTGATCGGCCGGGAATTTTGAGGAGAATTGCGTGCCCTTCATCGACGCCAATGGCGTGAGCCTGCACTACGCGCTTGCCGGACAGCATGGGCCTTGCGTCGTGCTGTTGCACGAGCTCGGCGGCACGATGAATTCGTGGAACAAGGTGGCGCCGCGGCTTGCGCAACGCTATCGCGTGTTGCGTTACGACCAGCGCGGCGCCGGGCTTTCGGAGAAAGTGCGCCAAGAGTTCAGCAACGATGTGCTGGTTGAGGATTTCGAAGCGCTCGCCAAAAACCTCGGGCTCGAGCCGCCCTTCCATTTCGTGACGGTTGCCGCAGCTGCGACGCAAGCCTTGCGCTTTCTGGAAAAGCATCCGGAGCAAGTCGGATCGCTGGCGCTGTGCAACCCGGCGCCGGGCGTCGATCCAAGCCGCGCCGCGGCGCTCGACGAGCGCGCGGCCTTCGCCATGCGCGAGGGCATGCGGGCTTCGCTGCCGACGACGCTGGATATCTCTTACCCAAAAAATCTCGGCGACCCGGCCGAATACGACGCCTATCGCGGCCGCTATCTGGGCAATGATCCGGTGGGATTCGGCTACGGCTTCCGCGCGCTGGCGCGTACCAACATGCTGCACATGCTGCCACTGGTCCGCTGCCCGGCCATGGTGGTCGCCGGACGTCATGACACGGTGCGTCCGCATGCCGGCAGCGCGGACCTCGCGAAGAAAATTCCAGGCGCGCGCTTCGAGCTGATCGAGGCCGGCCACTTCATGCCGACCCAGGGGCCGGAGCCGCTGATCGCGCTGCTCGAAGATTTTTTACCGAAACCGTAGCCCGGATTGAGCGAAGCGAAATCCGGGATCACACGCCGCGACCTCGTTCCCGGATTTCGCGTTGCTCAATCCGGGCTACAAAGAAAGCATCCATCATGAAAGTCAAAGCCAACGGCATCGACATCAATTACCAGATCGACGGCCCCGATGGCGCGCCGTGGATCGTCTTTTCCAATTCGCTGGCGACCTCGACCGCGATGTGGGACGAGCAGGCGGCTGGACTGAAAGATTCATTCCGCGTCTTGCGTTACGACCAGCGCGGCCACGGCGGCAGCGAAGTGCCGGCCGGCCGCTATGCATTCGATACGCTGCTCAACGATGCGCTCGGTTTGATGGACGCGCTGTCGATCAAGAAGGCGCATTTCGCCGGCCTGTCCATGGGCGGCGCCACCGCGCTCGGGCTTGCCGAGCGCCATCCCGACCGTTTCGACCGCATCATCGTCTGCGACTCGCCCTGCCAGTCGACGCCGCAATCGAGCCAGCAATGGGAAGAGCGCATCGCGATAGCCCAACAAAAAGGCATCGAGGCCCTGGTCGAGCCGACTGTGTCGCGCTGGTTCCCGGCCGAGACCGTGGCGAAAAACCCGCCGCATCTCGACAAGGTGCGCGCCATGTTTCGCGCCACGCCGGTCAACGGCTTCATCGGCTGCGCCGCGGCGCTGGCCGATCACGACTACGCCTCCGCCATCGCCACGGTGCAGCGGCCGGTGCTGTTTCTGTGCGGCGAGAAGGACGCCCCCGCGCCCGCCATGCGCAAGCTGCACGAAAAGCTCGGCGGCTCGCGCTATGTCGAGCTTCCCGGCGCCGGGCATATTTCGAACTTGGACCGGCCGGCGGAGTTCACCAAAGCGATCCGTGATT
>DATHHM010000392.1:0-7777 GCA_035317145.1 Xanthobacteraceae bacterium
GTTGAATGGGCCCCAGGTCATGTTGCCGTTGGTGCCATAGGCAGCTTCGGCGCGGACCCAGCCACCGATCTTAATGCACAGATCAGTACCAGGCATATAGTAGAATCCTGCCCCGTAGAGGCTGCAGACCTTCACGTACTCAACTGGTCGGGCATCGGCGAGCCAAAAAAAATTGTTGAGTCAGTGGTCCCGGCGGATAAGCGGGGAGCAATTGCACCAAGAAACGAAAAGGAGCGTCGGCCAAGCCCGGGTATATCCAAGGCCGTTGCTGCGCATTCCCAGTTAAACTCGCAAAGAGCCCAGATTCCCAGCGCCGGGTATCTGCTGGGTCAAAGCGTCAGAGACGCTGATCCATGCGACGATCAAGTGACGTAACGCCGAGCAACAGGCCAGCGGCCATGTCGCCCGCAGCCGACGGCCGATCAGCTGTCTGCGAGCCTGAAGTGCGGACCAAGCAGCCGCCGGACCCGGAGCAATTCCGCGCGCGCCGCGAATGCGTCGACGGCGACGCGGACCAGCGCCATGAGCTGCGACGGCCGCGCGACCACGTCACGCAATACCGCCCAGGCGTTGGCGCCACCGTCCGGCCTCATGCCGAGAAGCGCGGCGGAAGGGATCGCCCGTTCGGCCGGATCGATGATGACGCGTGCCGCAGCGAACGCGAGGCCGTGCGCCGCTGCCAGGCGCCCCATCACATGGGATTCCATATCGACCGCGCAGGCACCGGTCGTTTTGTGCAGCTCTCGTTTCATGGCCGGCTCGGCGACTGGAGCGTCGACGCCGAGGATTGGCGCGTAGGTTGCGCCGGGAATGGTCGCGACCAGACTGCTCGACCAGGCCGCATCGGTCGCATGAGGAACATGCGCATCGAGCACGGTAGATGCGACGACCCAATCTCCGGTGCGAAGATTGGCGGCGAGCCCGCCAGCCACGCCGAAGCTGATGACGCCGCGATAGCCTTGGCGGACGGCGCTTTCGATGATGTTTGGCAAGTCGCGCCTGGAGTCGCGGCAAACGACCAGCACGCCGGGTCCGGCGGCGATCTTGGCTTCAAAGCCCATGCCGACAAACGCAATGACGATGCGGTGGCGTTGTTCGAGCGGGAGATTGACGACCAAGCCGGGATCGCCGTCATTCAAGCGTTGTTTGGTGAGATTTGCCCCGATGCTTCGAGTTTGGCCGGCGAATTGAGTTTGGCCCGCGAATTGAGTTTGGAATGTCATAAAGCCATTGCCCCGCGTCAGCGATCCACATTGAATCACGCCCCCGCAGACATTTAGGCAGACAAACCTCCCCAACCCGGCTTTCTTCTTAAACTCGGTCAGATGCCGAGCGCGGCTTAGTTTTCGTCAAGCCGAGACGCCGATCCCGGCATAAATTTAGCGTAAACTTTGGGCATGACTTGAACATGCTCATTGCATGGTCAAGATGCTCGATTCTGAGTTCAGGTGCAATCAGAAAGCGAAACCGCGTGAGCGCCGCGACAGCAGTCTTGATCACCGGAGCCAGCGGCTTTGTCGGATCTGCGGTGGCAAGAACTTTGCTCCAAGCCGGCTTCCCGGTGCGGGCGCTGGTGCGCCAAGCCAGTCCCCGCTTTCACCTCGACGGGCTCGATCTGGAGTTCATCACCGGCGACCTGCGCGACGCAGACGCCGTGCGCAGCGCGGTGAGCGGCATCCGTTACGTCTTTCATGTCGCGGCCGACTACCGTCTCTGGGCGCGCGATCCCGGCGCGATTTATGCTGCCAATGTCGACGGCACGCGCAATGTGATGCAGGAGGCGCTGCGCGCCGGCGTCGAGCGCGTGGTCTATACCTCTAGCGTCGCCACGCTCGGCTGGCCGTACCACGGCGCGCCGGGAGACGAAACCATCCCGCTCTCGGAAGCAGAGGGCATCGGCACCTACAAGCGCAGCAAGATCGCCGCTGAAAGACTGGTCGAGGCGATGGTCGCCCGCGACGGATTGCCGGCCGTCATCGTCAATCCCTCGACACCGATCGGCCCCCGCGACGTGCGCCCGACGCCCACCGGCCGCATCATCGTCGAGGCGGCGCGCGGCCGCATGCCGGGCTTCGTCGACACCGGGCTCAATCTTGTTCATGTCGACGACGTCGCCGACGGCCATCTCGCGGCGCTGCGACGCGGGACCATCGGCGAGCGCTACATTCTCGGCGGCGAGAATGTGCTGCTTGCCGACATGCTCGGCGACATCGCCCGCCTGGTCGGCCGGCGTGCGCCGCGGCTGCGCATTCCCCACGCCGTCGCCATGCCGGTCGCTTACGCCGCCGAAATCATGGCGCGCTTCACCGGGCGCGAACCCTTTGCGACGGTCGACGGACTGCGGATGGCCAAGCATCACATGTTCTTCAGCTCGGCCAAAGCCGAACGCGACCTCGGCTTTCGCGCGCGGCCCTATCGCGAGGCGCTTGCCGACGCGATCGATTGGTTTCGCGAGGCAGGCTATCTGGACGGGACGCGGCAACACCGACCCGCGCATTGACGCCCCCGGTGGCGGCCGTTAACCCGTCCCGGCAAGAGGCTGCCGATGAACGTCAAGGAAAGGGTCGCGCTCGGATCGATCGCCGCCTCGGCAGGGCTTGCGGCGGCAAAGGCTATTGTTGGCCTCCTGACCGGCTCGCTGGCGATCCTTTCCGAGGCCGGCCATTCCTTGATCGACCTCTCGGCAACGGTTTTGACCTATTTCGCCGTGCGGCTCTCCGGCAAGCCGGCCGACAAGGAACACCAATACGGTCACGGCAAAGTCGAGAGCGTCACCGCGCTTGCCGAAACGGCGTTGTTGTTCCTGCTCTCGGTCATCGTGATCTGGGAAGCGGCGCGGCGGCTGATCGGCGCACAGGCGCACGCCGTCGAAGCAACCGTCGCGGCGTTTGCCGTCATCGCCTGTTCCATCGTGGTCGATTTCTTTCGCGCCCGCACATTGAGTCGCGTCGCCAAGGAAACATCCAGCGAGGCGCTCGAAGCCGACGCGCTGCATTTCGGCTCCGACATGTGGTCGTCGGTCGCGGTGCTGGTCGGGCTTGGCGGCGTCGCGCTCGGCTATTCGTGGGCCGATGCTACGGCGGCGATCGTGGTTGCGGTTTTCATCTGCGTTGCCGGCTGGCGGCTCGGCCGGCGCACCATCGATACTTTGACCGACACGGCGCCCGAAGGCGTCAGCGAGCGCGTTACCGCGATCGCGCGGCAGGTGCCCGGCGTCGTCAGCGTCGAACGGGTGCGGGCGCGGCCGGCCGGCGCGGTGTTGTTCGTCGATCTCGCGGTCGGCGTCAGCCGCACGCTGCCGCTCGACCGCGTCTCCGCCATCAAGGACCGGCTGACCCGCGCCATCCGCGCCGAACTGCCCCGTGCCGAGGTCACCATCACCACCGAGCCGCGCGCGCTCGACGACGAGACGGTGCGCGAACGGGTGATGATGATCGCGCGCAATCGCGGGCTCGCCATTCATCATGTCGCCGTGCAGGCGATCGAAGGCCGGCTGGCGATATCGGTGGATCTCGAAGTCGAAGGCATCATGGCGCTCAATGCCGCGCACGAAGTGGCGAGCGGTCTTGAAGAAGCGATGCGCGAGGAACTCGGCCCCGACGTCGAAGTCGAGACCCATATCGAGCCGCTGCCCGCCGACGTTCTGCCCGGCCGCGACGCTTCAGCCGCGCGTATCGCCGAGGTGCGCGAGGCGCTCGCCGCGCTCGCTGCCGAGATCGCCGAACTCGGCGAAGTGCATGACGTGCGCGTGCGCGAGACTCAAGACGGCGAGATCGTCAATTTTCACTGCCAGGTCGACCCGACGCTTTCGGTCGGCGCGGTACACGACGCGGTCGATGCGCTAGAGCGGAGGCTGCGCCGACGCTTTCCCTTAATTCGGCGCGTCATTGGCCACGCCGAGCCGCGACAATAATCGGTTGCTTTCAATTCGGCCACAAAACTCCTACATCAAGGCCATCATGCGCACCGAAGAACATCGCCCCATCCGTCTGCAAGATTATCGTCAGCCTGACTGGCTGATCGAAACCGTCGATCTCGACGTTTCGCTCCGTGCCACCGCGACGACGGTCCGCGCCAGGCTCAAGCTCAAGCCCAACAGCGCCGGCACGCCGGCGCCGCTCGTGCTCGACGGCGACGAGCTGAAACTCAAATCGCTCACGCTCGACGGCAAGCCGCTGCCGGCAGAAAATTTTGTCGCCACCGCCGACAAGCTCACCATCGCACAGCCGCCGAACCGGCCGTTCGAGCTCGAGATCGAAACCATCGTCGATCCGACCAACAATACTCAGCTCATGGGGCTGTATCGCGCCGGTGCGACCTATTGCACCCAGTGCGAGCCCGAGGGTTTTCGCCGCATCACCTATTTCCTCGACCGTCCCGACGTGATGGCGGTCTACACCACGCGCATCGAAGCCGACAAAAGCGAAGCGCCGCTGCTGCTCGCCAATGGCAATCTCACCGCGCAAGGCGACGTGCCGGGTACCGCGCGGCATTTCGCGGTGTGGCACGATCCGTTCCCAAAACCGTCTTATCTGTTCGCGCTGGTCGGCGGCCGGCTGGCGCAAGTGTCCGACAGTTTTACGACCATGTCCGGCCGCAAGGTGGCGCTGCACATCTATGTCGAGCCGGGCAAGGAGGACCGCTGCGGCTTCGCCATGGACAGTCTCAAGCGCGCCATGCGCTGGGACGAGGAGGTTTTCGGCCGCGAATACGATCTCGATATTTTCATGATCGTCGCGGTGTCGGCGTTCAACATGGGCGCCATGGAGAACAAGGGCCTCAACGTCTTCAACGACAAATACGTGCTGGCCTCGCCGGAGAGCGCCACCGACGGCGACTATGCCAGCATCGAGGCGGTGATCGCGCACGAATATTTCCACAATTGGACCGGCGACCGCATCACCTGCCGCGACTGGTTTCAGCTCTGCCTCAAGGAAGGACTGACGGTGTTTCGCGACCAGGAATTCTCCGCCGACCAGCGCTCGCGCGCGGTCGAGCGCATCAGCGACGTGCGCGGCCTGCGCGCGCATCAATTCGTCGAGGATTCAGGCCCCCTCGCCCATCCGGTGCGGCCGGAAATCTACCACGAAATCAATAACTTCTACACGAGCACCGTCTATGACAAAGGCGCCGAAGTGGTGCGCATGATCAAGGCCCTGCTCGGCCCGGAATTGTTCCGCAAGGGCATGGACCTTTATTTCACGCGCCATGACGGCCATGCCGCCACCGTCGAGCAATTCGTGCAGTGCTTCGCCGACGCAAGCGGCCGCGATTTTTTTCCGCAATTCATGCGCTGGTATTCGCAGGCCGGCACGCCGGAGATCAAAATCGCGCCGCATTACGACGCGCGCGCCAAAACCTACCGGCTCGACGTCACGCAGACGATCCCGCCGACGCCGAACCAGCCGAACAAACAACCGATGGTGATCCCGCTCGCCTTAGGCCTCGTCGGCAAGGCCGGCGCCGATCTGCCGCTCACGCTGGACGGCCGCACGCTGCCGCGCGGCGTGATCGAGCTGAGGGAGCCGAACCAGACTTTCGTCTTCACCGATGTCGCGGAACGGCCGACGCCATCGATCAACCGCGGCTTCTCGGCACCGATCAAATTGTCGCTGCCGATCGAGGCCGAAGATCTGCGCTTCCTCGCCGCCCACGATTCCGATCCGTTCAACCGCTGGCAGGCGGTGCAGACGCTGGCGATGTCGCTCCTGACGGCGAATGTCGCGGCGCTGCGCAACGGCGCAAGCGTGCGCGATGACGAGGGTTTGATGGCGGCGCTCGGCGCGATCCTTGTCAATGACAAGATCGAGCCTGCTTTCATCGCGCTCAATCTCGTGCCGCCGAGCGATTCCGACATCGCCCGCGAGATCGGCCGCGATGTCGATCCCGACGCAATCTTTGCCGCGCGCCGGAAACTGCGCGTCGCCATCGGCACGCGACACGCGGCTGCGCTGTCGAGCACTTACGAGCGGATGAATACCGGCGGTCCTTACAGCCCGGACGCCAAAAGCGCCGGGCGGCGCGCGCTCAAGAACGTCTGCCTCGATCTTATGGCGGTAACGCAAGACAGCGCCGCGATCGCCCGTGCGGTTGCCCAATATTCGAGCGCCGACAACATGACCGATCGCATGGCGGCGCTGGAGACACTGGCCCAGCACGACCGGCCGGAACGTGCCACGGTGCTCGACGATTTCTACCGGCGCTATGCCGACGATCCGCTGATCATCGACAAGTGGCTGGCGCTGCAAGCGATCATCCCGGAGCCGGCAACGCTCGACCGCGTGCGCGCGTTGACCGGCCACCCCGCCTTCTCCATGGCCAATCCGAACAGGGTGCGCTCGCTGATCGGCGCCTTCGCGCAAGCCAACCACACCCAGTTCAACCGTCTCGACGGCGCCGGCTACGATTTCGTCGCCGACATCGTGCTAAAACTCGATCCGAAGAACCCGCAGGTCGCGGCCCGCATCATGGGCGCGTTCCGCTCCTGGCGCGCGCTCGAAGCGCGGCGGCGGCCACGCGCGGAGGCGACACTGCGGCGCGTCGCGGCGACGTCCAATCTGTCGAGCGATCTTCACGACATCGTCGCCCGCACCCTCGCCGATAGCTGAGCCGCCGCGCTGCGGCGGCTCAGCGTCGACGATTTTTTGGCGCCGCCGCCCGCAGCATCGCCGCGCAAGTGACTCTGCGCGCACGATTTTTTCGCTCGATCCGCGCCGCAAAAAAGCGTGGGACAAAAGTTAAAAAAATATTGACTCCGGACTCTCGACAAACCGATTCGCGTCGATTCAAATGGACTGATTCGGAGGCGATGCGGCACATACCTCCGAGTTGGGTCTAGGGGATCGTCCGAACGGAGGCAGGCATGGCGCGCGCCGAAACGGCGAGTGCGTCTTTACGATCGGATTCGATCAGGGGCATGGCGCAATCGATCGCCAACCCCGCGTACCGGCGCCTTCTCACCGCCGAGCCGGTGCTGCGTCGCGCCGTTCCGGTTCTCATCGTCGCCTTCATGCTGACGATCTGCATCGGCGCCGCAGTGCAAGTGCTCGAACATCGCCGCCAGGTTATTCTCGATTGCATTCGCACCAGCGAGGCGCTCGCCGATCATCTTGCTGCCGCGCTCGATCGCACGGCGCGCGACGGCAAACCGACGCTGCCGCGCACGTCCGAAGCGCTGACGCACGCGCTGCCGGCATGGGCCGCCGGCGCCGGCCGCAGCATCCTGATCGCCGACGTCGATGGCGCGATCATCGCCAGCGTGCCGAAAGACCCTTCGATGCTGGGACGCCATATCCTCGACGTGCTCGGGCCCACGCAGCCATTGCCCAACGCCAACACGACGGGCACGACGGAAAACATGTTGCCCGACGGCGACGCTGTGTTCGCCACCATGCGGGCGCTGCGCAGTCCGATCGGCTTTCTCGCCGTCGTGCAGCCGCGCAGTGCGGCGCTGGCGAGCTGGCGCTCGACCACGGCACTAACCGTCACGCTCTCCGCCACCACCGGCTTCGTCGTCCTCATCCTCGGCTTCGCCTTCCACTGGCAGGCGACGCGAGCGCGCGAAGCGGATTTGATCCACGACACCGTGCGCTATCGGATTGACACCGCGCTCAACCGCGGCCGCTGCGGGCTGTGGGACTGGGACCTGGCGCGCGGCCGGGTGTTCTGGTCACATTCGATGTTCGACATCTTGGGACTGCCGCCGAAGGACGATTTGCTCACCTTCGGCGAAGTCAGCGCGCTGGTGCACAGAGACGACATCAATCTCTACGAGCTT
>DATHHM010000393.1:0-7464 GCA_035317145.1 Xanthobacteraceae bacterium
GAGGGCATGGAACTGGCGGTCTTGCGATCGGCCGAACGCATGATCGGGCGCGACCGGCCGGTTCTTTACGTGGAAATATCTATTGCCCAGATGGCGAGATACGGCGTCAGCCTACCCGAGGTTGCGGCATTCCTGGCGCCTTACGATTATCGTTGCTTTCGCAACGTCGGCGACCGAAATTCCACTCATGATGCGTTCGAACTCGTGGAGATGGGCGACCTCCATGACGGCGGCGAATTCTACGATTTGCTGGCCGTGCCCGCCGATCGGGTCGCGACATTCGCAGCGTTGGCGTCTTTCGCGAAGCGCTGACGCATGATGGCGCGCGGCATCCGTGACGCAGCCGGACGCGGCTCGCGATGAAACGCGCGATCGTCTGGTTCTGCTGGGGTGAGCGCTTCATCGGTGAAGCCATCGACAGCGCGCGCAGTGCCGCGGCGATCGACGCCGACCGCGTTCTGATCACCGATGCGGAAGGCGCGCAATACGCCAAGGGCAATCCCGCTTTCACGTCGATCGTTCAGACGCAGCTCCTCTACTCAAACAATCTCGAGAAATCGCGGCTCGTCGATCTCCTGCCGGGTGGCTACGACACGTTTCTCTATCTCGACACCGATGCAAAAATCGTCGGCGATGTGAGCCTCGGCTTTGCCAAGGCCGAACGGCACGGCATCGCCATGGCGCCGGCGCCGAATTACAATTTACCGGAATTCTTCAATTTCGCCCGCATCATGCGCGAGCTCGGCACCGAGCCAGCCGATCAGATCATGTATAATTCGGGCGTCATTTTCTTTCACCTGACGGCCGCGGTGCGCCAGATGCTCGAGCGCTGGCGTGATCTGTGCGCGACCGTCGGCGCCAAGAGCGATTTTCCGCGCGACCAGCCGTTTCTGAATTTGGCGCTGGAGCAGAGCGGTTTCACGCCTTACGTGCTCTCGCCGCTCTATAACTACCGCGGCCTTGGCGAATATGCGGTCGGCAACATCCGCATTTGGCATTCGCATCTCGCCCCGCCGCCCGACCTCAATGAATTTGAAAATGCCTGGCCGGCGCGGCGCTTCATCGACGGAATGCAGCTCGATGCCGGCGAGGGCCGGTCGCAAGCGGATCGCCGGCGGCCGCAGGCGATGTCGGAGCTGTCGCTTTCGCGGCTCAATGGGCAGCTATCGCCGCGCGCGGCTCGCAGGATCACGACAGAGGCGCTTGCCATTGCGCGCGGGCGCGGCAGCCGTGCGGCGAGCGATTTCGTGCTCCACCAGATCGGAATCCACGGCTCGCCCGACAACAGCGACAGCTACTTCACCGAGGCGATGCATTATCACCTCGGCCTGTTGCACGCCCATTCCGGCAATCCGACCGAAATGGCGCCGCACTTGACCGACTCCCACACCATGCCGAACGGCGAAAGCGATCTGTTGTTCTCCGATCATGTGAATCTTTCCTACATTCTCCGCGACCGCCAGCTTGCCGCCATGAAGCGCGGCGTGCCGCCGATCCTCATCGCCTGCATGCCGCGCTCGGCCAGCGCGACGCTCACCTACACCCTGGCGCGGGCGGTCGACATTCCGGTCCTGCACATCAGCGCCGGGAATTTTCCCGATCGGTATCTTGTGCCGTCATGGCTCAACATGTTCCTGGAAGGCGGCGCCATCACCCAGGATCATTTCGCGGCGAACGACTTCAATATCGGCGTGCTGCAAGGGCGCGGCCCGCGCGACATTTTTGTGCTCATCCGCGATCCGCGCGCCGCCGCGCGCTCGCAAGTGCACCATCTCGCGCGGGGACGCGACGGCGGCGGCGAGCTATTGGCGCGGCGTATCGAGCGGCAATGCATCGAAAATTTCATACCGTGGCTGCAAGCCTGGATCGATTGCGCCGACAACAAAAAACTGCCGTTCCGCATTCACTGGCTCACTTATGGCGAGGCTTGCCGGGATCCCGGCGCCATCTTGCGCAAGATCGCCGGCGTGCTTGGCGCCGACAACAACACCATCGCCGCATTCGCCTATGCGCATTCGCTTCCTGAGGAGCGCATGCACTTCGTTGACGGACATGACGATGCGTGGCGGCGAGAGGTCGGCTCTTCGAGCCGCGACCTGCTTTGGCAGGCTTGCACGGCCGAGATGAAGGCAATGCTGGATCTTCGCTGGTAGCGGCAAGCCGGGCTCGCTTTGGCGGGGTCCCGACGCTGCCTAATCATTGTATTGTGAAGCCCGTGTTGCGGCGGCCGCCGGGAGGCGCGGGTGACATCTTATGTCTTGAGCATCGACCAGGGCACGACCTCGACCCGGGCCAGCCTGTTCCGGGCCGACACCTCGGTGGCGGCTTTCGCGCAACAGGAATTTCCGCAGCATTTCCCCGCCGACGGCGAGGTCGAGCACGAGCCGGAAGATCTTTGGACGACGACGGTCGCGTGCTGCCGTGGCGCCATGCAAAAGGCCGGCGCCGCCGCACGCGACATCGTCGCCATCGGCATCACCAATCAGCGCGAGACCACGCTGTTGTGGGACCGCGCCACCGGCCGCGCCGTGCACCGCGCCATCGTCTGGCAGGACCGGCGCACCGCGGATTTTTGTGCGCGCCTCAAGGCCGCGGGCCATGAAGCGGATTTCGCGAGGAAGACGGGGCTTTTGCTCGATCCGTATTTCTCCGGCACAAAACTCGCCTGGCTGTTGAATTGCGCGCCGGACATCGCTGAGCGCGCCGCGCGCGGCGAGCTGGCGTTCGGCACCGTCGATACGTATCTGCTGTGGCGGCTCACCGGCGGCAAAGTGCACGCCACCGACGCTACCAATGCCTCGCGCACGCTGCTGTTCGATATTCATGAAGGCCGCTGGGATGATCGGCTGTTGGCGCTGCTCGGCGTGCCCAAAACCATTTTGCCGGCGGTACTGGATTGCTCCGCCGCGTTCGGCATGACCGATCCGGACCTGTTCGGCGGCGCCATCCCGATCTACGGCATGGCCGGCGACCAGCAGGCCGCCTTGATCGGCCAAGCCTGCTTCGCGCCGGGAATGGTCAAGGCCACTTACGGCACCGGCTGTTTTGCTTTGCTCAATACCGGCACGACGCCGGTCGCTTCCAACAACCGGCTTCTCACCACCATCGGCTATCAGCTCGACGGCGTGCGCCATTACGCACTCGAAGGCTCGATCTTCGTTGCCGGCGCGTCGGTGCAATGGCTGCGCGACAGTTTGCACGTCGTGCAAAGCGCCGAGGAGACCGGCACGCTCGCCGAAGCCGCCGATCCGACCCAGGAGGTCGTGCTGGTGCCGGCCTTCGTCGGCTTGGGCGCGCCCTATTGGCGGCCCGAGGCGCGTGGCGCGCTGTTCGGGCTCACCCGGGCCACCGGGCCGCGCGAATTGGCGCAAGCGGCGCTGGAGAGTGTTTGCTTCCAGACCGTCGATCTTCTCGACGCGATGCGAGCGGATTGGCGCGGCGGCGCGAACGCGCTCACCACTTTGCGCGTCGACGGCGGCATGGCGAATTCGGATTGGACCATGCAGCGTCTCGCCGATCTCGTCGGCTGCATCGTCGACCGGCCGCAGATCCGGGAAACCACCGCGCTCGGCGCCGCTTATCTCGCCGGCCTGCGCGCCGGATTTTTTCCCGAACCGGATCGCTTCGCGGCGCATTGGCAATTGCAACGCCGGTTCACGCCGCAGATGGATGCCGGTACGCGCGAGCGAAAACTGGCGGCCTGGACGTCGGCCGTGCGGCGGCTGCTGAGTTGAAGATTTGCGGGAGGATTAAAATGTACAAGACGCTCGGCGCGGCCATGATCGCCATGCTCGTTACGGCCGTCGCCGCCGTCGCACAGCCGGCGGGTGCTGCCCCACCCGAAGCCGTCAAAGACCTCGCGCCGACAGGCACGCTGCGCGCCGCGATCAATGCCGGCAATGTCGTCCTCGTGCAGAAAGATGCATCGGGCGTGCACGGCGTGACGGTGGATCTGGCCAACGAGCTCGCACGGCGCCTCGGCACACCGATCGCGCTTACGGTTTACGACACCGCCGGAAAGGTCACGGACGCGGTGAAGGCCGGCGAATGGGACATCGCCTTTCTCGCCATCGAGCCGGTACGCGCCGCCGTCATCGGTTTTACCGCGCCCTACGTCATCATCGAAGGCACCTATATGGTTGCGGCGGACTCGCCGCTTAAGACAATTGCCGATGTCGACCGCAACGGCATCCGCATCGCCGTGGCCAAAGGCTCGGCTTACGACCTCTATCTGACGCGGACGCTGCAGCACGCGACGCTGGTGCGCTATCCGTCTCCGCCGCTCGCGCTCGAAGGCTTTGTTGCCGGCAAGCTTGATGCCGCTGCCGGCGTGCGGCAATTCCTCAACGCGTACGCCAAAATCCATCCGGACATGCGCGTGATGCCGGAGCATTTCCAGGAGATCAGAGAGGCCATGGGCACGCAGCTCGGCCGCAACGCCGGCTTGCAATATCTCAAAACCTTCGTCGAGGAGATGAAGGCCAACGGTTTCGTCGCGAAATCGCTCGAACGCGCCGGCCAGGCCGACGCCGTCATCGCACCGGCGGAGTGAACACGAACGGCTCAGCGCGCGCGTAACGCCGCGCGCACCGCCGCGTCGATCGCCTGCGGCGTGACCGGCGTCCGGTTGAACTCGGCCTTGAACGGACGTAGCGCGTCGGAGACGGCGTTGGCGATCACCACGGGCGGCGCGATCGGGCCGCCTTCGCCGACGCCTTTGACGCCGAACGGATTGAGCGGCGACGGCGAATGCTGGTGGATGATTGTTATCGGCGGCAGGTCGCAGGCGGTCGGCAACATGTAATCGGCAAGCGTCGTGGTCAGCGGCTGGCCTTCGGCGTCATATTTGATTTCTTCGAGCAGCGCGCCGCCCAGCCCCTGCACGGCGCCACCGACGATCTGACCCTCGACCAGCATCGGATTGACCACGACGCCGCAATCATGCGCGATGGCATAGTTCTCGACCTTCACCCGCCCAAGCTCGATGTCGACCTCGACCACCGCCGCATGCGCCGCATAGGACCAAGTCACGGTCGGCGGCTCGAAGTAATAAGTCTCCTCGAGCCCGGCATCGACGCCGGCGGGGCGGCTATTGTCCCAGCCTGGACGCGCAGCTGCCGCCACCTTGGCGAGCGAGACTTCGGCGCCCGGCACGCCGACGATGCCGACATGGCCGCGGCGCAATTCGAGATCGGTTGCCGAACATTCCAGCATGTTGGCGGCGATAGAAAACACCTTGTCGCGCAATTTTTCCGTGGCGCCGTGGATCGCCGCCGACAACGTCACCGTGCTGCGGCTGGCAATGGTGCCGAAGCCGATGGCGATCGCCGCGGTATCGGCGAGCGAGATCACCACGTCGTCGGGCGTCACCTGCCAGGCATCGGCGACGATTTGGGAGAAAATGGTCTCCATGCCCTGGCCTTGCGGACAGGCGCCCGAGGTGACGAAAATCTTGCCGGACGGATCGATGCGCACCAGCGCGCTCTCGAACGGGCCGACGCCGGTGCCTTCGACGTAACAGCCGATGCCGAGACCAAGATAGCGCCCCGCTTGCAGCGCTGCGCGCTGGCGCGTGCGAAACGCGTCGACGCCGCCGAGCGCCGCCAGCACCTTTTGCAGCGCGCCCGGATAGTCGCCGCCGTCGAGCACGATCGGTTGGCCGTCGCGATACGGCATGCCGACCGCGTAGGGCATTTCGGCGGCGGGGATCATGTTGCGCAGCCGCACCTCGGCCGGCTCGAGGCCGAGCTCCGCGGCAACGAGGTCGATGCTGCGCTCCATGGCGAACGCCGCTTCGGGGCGGCCGGCGCCGCGATACGGCGCATTCGCCACTTTGTTGGTCGCGGCGATGCGGCCCGATATGGCGATGGCGCCGATCTTGTACGGCCCCGGCACGTGCACCGCGGTGTTGTAGGCAATCCCGGCGCCGATCGGATTCCAGGCGCCGCAATCGACCAAAAAATGATCGCGCAGCGCCAGGATGCGACCATCGTCGTCGAAGCCGATTTCGACGTCGTGGATCTGGTCGCGTGAATGGCACGAGCACAGCATGTGCTCGTGGCGGTCCTCGATCCATTTCACCGGCCGGCCGAGCCGGCGCGCCAGATAAGGGATCAGCAAATCTTCCGGATAGACGTGGCCCTTGACGCCAAAGCCGCCGCCGACGTCGAGCGCGACGCAGCGGATTTTTGCCTCGGGCAGCCGCAACACGCCGGCCGCCTCGCGCTTGAGCCAATGCACGACCTGGGTGGCGGACCAGATCGTCACCGTATCGGTGCGCGCATCGTGCAGGCCGACGACACCGCGGCATTCCATCGGCAGTGCGACGTAACGGTGATGGTAGAACCGCCGCTGCAGCCTGCGCGGCGCGCGTTTGAGAACGGCATCGGCATCGCCTTTGCCGATGGTGAAGGCGCCGAGCAGGTTGGTTGAGAATTTGTCGTGGACGATGATGGCGCCGTCGCGCAGGGCCGCTTCCGGATCCAGCACCGGCGGCAGCGGCTCGAGATCGAGCTCGACCAATTGCGCCGCGTCTTCGGCGGCGTAGCGGTTCTCCGCCACGATGACCGCCACCGCCTCGCCGACGTGGCGGACCTTGTCATGGGCCAACAGCGGCTGCTGCGGATTGATGAACTTGTGCTGCACCAACGCCGTCCACTTGCTCGGCAGCACCACCTGCGTGTCCGACACCGGCGGCAGCACGCGCGCGAGCTCCAGCCCGGTCAGCACATGGAAGACGCCGGGCGCCGCAGCGGCGCGCGACACGTCGATCGCCTTGATGCGCGCATGGGCCTGCGGGCTGCGCACGAACACCGCGTGCAGCATGTGCGGCAATTCGAGATCGGCAATGTACTGGCCGCGCCCGGTCAGGAGCCGGCGGTCCTCGCGCCGCGTCATGGAGCGGCCGATGAAGGGGGTTTGGTCGTTCATGCTGGATGCCCGTTTAGCACAGCTTGGCACATCCGGCATCGCGCGTCATTGCCAGGAGCGTCGGCGCGTTCTGCGCTTATTTCGAAAAGTGTTGTACGAGGTTGTCGAGTGAGGCGTTGGTGCCCGTCTCGTGACCCTTGACCATGTCTTCGCCTATGAATGAAGCAAGTTGAGTCGTGCTCTTGAGCTTGGTCTTCTCGCCGTCGGGGGTCAGTTCGAGCGTGGCCAGGGACGCGCACAAGCGCTTGCCATCGACGACAATTGTTTCGCTGGACACCACGCGGCGATTCGCGATGATCTCCAGATATCGCGTCGTGCCGTAAATATTGGGGTTCGACTTGGCGCCGCAGCGGAAGCGATCTTGCCCGCCTTCGCGAAAGTCCGCCTCGTCATAGATCACTACCGCCGTGTCAGAGGGCGCGCCCCACGCGGTGCGAGCGACCGGGTCCGCGAATGCGACGAAGACCTCCTCAACCGGCGCCGGGATCTCGCGCTCGAAGACCAAGGTTGCATGAAGCGTCGCCGTCATGGTCA
>DATHHM010000394.1:0-12055 GCA_035317145.1 Xanthobacteraceae bacterium
GATCCGCCCGAGCTCGGGCGGATCGAGCCGGATGTCGAACTGGCAGGAGCCGGCCTGCGCGCGCGAAGCGATGGCGACGGCAAGGCCGGCAATGGGAACCGTCGCCGCCGTGGCGGTGCCGGGCGCTGCTGCGGCCGCGGCCGGCGCGGCCTGGTTTGCGACAATGCCGAAATTCGGCAGGCCTTCGGTAGCCGCCTTTGCCGCGTTCCATCCGCTCTGTGCGGCCGGCGATCCGCCGGCTTCGGTCGCCGGCGTTGTGGCGAGGGCGTCGACGTGCGTCGCGGCGCTGCCGCCGCTCTGCACCGGCATGATGGTGTCGCCGTCGGCCCGCGTTTGAACTTGCGGCGCTGAGCTGCCGTTCCAGGTTTGGCCGTCCGTCGCATCGGCCGGCGATGCTGCATCGGCATTATTGGCATTGACGGCCGGTGCGCTGCTGCCGGTCGACGGTTTGCCTGAAGCGGTCGCCTTGGCGCCTTGTGCCGGCGTGGCGAGCTTGGTGGTTGGTGTCGTGACCTTGGCGTCTTGCGCTGCGACGGCGATCTTGGCGTCTTGTGCCATTGCCGCGGCTTTGGTGTTTTGTCCCGCGGCGGAAATTTTGGCGTCTTGCGTGAGCGCCGCATTTTGGACGTCCTGCGCCATCGGCACGGTGTTGGCGTCCGATGTCGCCGAAGGGGCGCTGGCATCCGGGCTCGATGCGACAGTCTTGGCATCGACAAACTTGGCATCGGCAAACGACAGCGCCGATGTTGCGCTGGCTGTGACCGAACCTCCGATCGCCGTGTCCGGCGTAGCCGCAGCGGCTGCTGCCGGCGGAGTATTGATGACCGTATTGGCGACAACGGCGGCCGCAACGGGCTGTGCCTGGACGTCGGTCGCCGCGGTGGCGACGGCGACGGCAGCGCCGACGTCGGTGTCACTGCCGCTGTCGTCCTGGCCGTCCGATGAGGGTTTTGTCGTGGCATCCGCTGTAGCGGCATTGGCCGCCGCGTCAGTGATGATAGTCGCCGCTGCTCCGACAAAAGTGAGTGCAGTGCCGCCGGTGGTGTCGGTCGGCGCGGCCGTGCCGGGCTGATTGGCCGTCGTGTTCTGAGTGGCGCTCGGATTTACCGTTGCGTTTGAGCTTGCGACGGGAGGCGCGGCGGCATTGGTGTTTTTCGTCGCGCCGGCGGGGGCCTCCGCGCCCGGCGTCGTGGTCTGTGCCGCGCCGGTCGTGGCGTTGGTGCGGCGGGTGGAGAATTTCGCGGGCTGGTCGGCCGTCGTGGACGTACGTGGGGCGGCCGGTTGCGGCGTCGACTGTGTGTTCGTGGTGTCCGGGGCGGCTGCGGCGTCGAGCATGGCCGCGAAGGGGCCGGCACCATTGTCCTGGGAGTTATTGTCCTGGGTCGCCGCCGGCGTTTGCGGCCATGGCGAAGGCGCGACTGCGGGCGTGACGCTGACGTTCGACGCTGTACTCGACACTGCGGGACCTCTGCGATCTCTGGCGCAGTGACCTGCTTGCAACCTGCGGGCCAGCCCGGCGCATATGGAAATTCGCACGAATTCAATGGCTTAAGGGGAGGGGACGGCAGCCGGGCACGGCAGCCCTTGCGCCCGCTCGGCAAATTTTGCCGCTGCCCCCGTCGTTCGCGCCCGCAACCCGCCAAAACGCCCGTGCCATGGCGGAGCCGCAGCCCGGCGCTTATAGTAATGGCTGGATAAAGGAGCGCGGCCCGATCGCCATGCACAACAGTCTCGATATCGAGGGGCGGCCGGCCGACACGCGCGTTGTCGTCGCCATGTCGGGCGGCGTCGATTCCTCGGTCACGGCGGCGCTGTTGGCGGAAGCCGGCTATGACGTGGTCGGCATCACGCTCCAGCTTTACGATCATGGCGCCGCGACCCACCGCAAGGGCGCCTGCTGCGCCGGCCGCGACATCCATGATGCCCGCGCGGTGGCCGCGCGGCTGGGCATTCCGCATTACGTGCTCGACTACGAGAGCCGCTTCAAGGAGGCGGTGATCGACCGCTTCGCCGAGAGCTATGTGGCCGGCGAGACGCCGGTGCCGTGCGTGGAATGCAATCAGTCGATCAAATTCCGCGACCTGCTCGAGACCGCGCGTGAGCTCGGCGCCAAGGTTTTGGCGACCGGCCATTACGTCGCCTCCCGCGCGCTGCCCGGCGGCGGCCGCGCGCTTTATCGCGCCCGCGAGGCCGAGCGCGACCAGAGCTACTTTCTGTTCGCGACGACGCACGCGCAACTCGACCTGCTGCGCTTTCCGCTCGGCGACCGCACCAAGGCGGAGACGCGCGAGCTGGCGCGGCGTTTCGATTTGTCGGTTGCCGACAAGCAGGACAGCCAGGACATCTGCTTCGTGCCGACCGGGCACTACGCTGAAGTGATCGAGCGCCTGCGGCCGGGCGCTGCCGGGCCCGGCGACATCGTCGATCTCGATGGCCGCGTGCTCGGCCATCACGACGGCATCATCCATTTCACCGTCGGTCAGCGCCGCGGCCTTGGCGTTGCCGCGGGCTCGCCGCTTTACGTGGTGCGGCTCGACGCCGGCTCGCGCCGTGTCGTGGTCGGCCCGCGCGAGGCACTGCGCACCAGCCGCATCCGGTTGCGCGACATCAATTGGCTCGGCGACGACAGCATCGGGCAGGCGCTGGAGCGTCCGGTGTTCGTCAAAGTCCGCTCGACGCGGGCGCCGCAACCGGCGTGGCTGCGCGCCGGTTCCGGCGGCGGCATCGAGGTCGAGCTGATCGACGGCGAGGACGGCGTGTCGCCCGGCCAGGCTTGCGCGTTCTACGACGCGGCCGAAGGCCAGGCCCGCGTGCTCGGCGGCGGCATGATCGCCAGCACGGTCGCGGCTACGAAGACACAAAGCGCCGCCGTCGCCATGGCCGCTGCGCGTTGATGGCGGCTGAGCTCGACCAGGCGACGATCGCCAAAGCCTATGCGCGCTGGGCGCCGGTCTACGATCTGGTGTTCGGTTCGGTGTTCGACCGCGGCCGCAAGGCCTCGATCGCCGCGGCCGAGCGCATCGGCGGACGTATCCTCGAAGTCGGTGTCGGCACCGGACTGTCGCTGCCCGAATACGCCTGGACCAATCGCCTCATCGGCGTCGATTTTTCGGCGCCGATGCTGCGGAAGGCCAAAGACCGTGTCGTGGAGCACCGGCTCACCAATGTCGACGGGCTCGCCGTCATGGACGCGCAGCATCTCGGCTTCCAGGACGGTGTGTTCGACGTCGTCGTCGCGCAATACGTCATCACCGCGGTGTCGGCCCCGGAGGCGGTGCTCGACGAGTTCGCCCGCGTGCTCAAACCCGGCGGCGAGATCATTCTGGTCAACCACCTCGGCGCCGAGGCCGGCCTGCGCGCGGTCTTCGAACAATGGTTCGCGCCGCTGGCGCGCCGGCTCGGCTGGCGGCCGGAATTCCGCTGGGAGCGCCTGGCGCAATGGGCCGCGCGCCACGGCGGCGTCAGCGTCATCGAGCGCCGCCCGATGCCGCCGCTCGGCCATTTTTCGCTGATCCGCTTCGCGCGGCTCGGCGGCGATTTCGCGGCGGCCGGCGCGGCGGAGTGAGCATATATAATGGAGCGGTTGGTGGCTGCGCGTTCGGGCGGAATTAGCCCCTTGGAAAGGGCGCTGAACTACCCTAAATCTCGCCCGGCCGGCGGCGGTTTTCCCACCTTAGCCGGCGCGATGTTCGGCCGGTTCCATGGGCGGTTTCATGGACCGAACGTCTTGGTGATGGCGGAGTAGCTCAGTTGGTTAGAGCAGCGGAATCATAATCCGCGTGTCGGCGGTTCAAATCCGTCCTCCGCTACCAACAAATCAAGCACTGACGTATGCTGCCTCCTGGTTTTGGCTCCCATTTGGCTCCCATTAAATAGAGCCGTGATTGATCGAGAGGGAATCGTGCGGAGAAGCGCAGAAGACAAGAAGAAACCCTGCAAAAATTGCGAAGGAAAAGGCACTCTCAAGAAGGGCGATAAAATCGTGAGATGCCAGAGATGCGGCGGCAGTGGAATCAAGCCGTCATAACTCATCCAAATTGTTCGGCACTTCGCCGAACGATTTTAAAATCGTGGCCTCGGTAAAATTTCCCATATTCGGATCGCCGCTGCGCTTGAACGCAAGCGCGCCGGCATTCGCGGCATCCCGCGACATGGCCTCGGCCCGCCGGATCGCCGCCGCTTCGTTCGGCATCTCTTGCGCCTGGCCAGGCGCAACACCGTCTTCCGTTCTCACAAACGGCAGGGCTACGTAGTAGGTGACGGACATTGCTGCCTCCTGTGCGGCCCCGCCTAAACTACGTCTTTACTGTCGAAGCCGGTAGCTCGCACTGCGACGTTCACGCGAAATTTGAGATGTTGTAGAACGAGCGATCCTTGCTCCATCGGGCACCGTCGGCCGTGCGCTTGGATTGCATGAGGTGTATTTGCAACCGCCGTATTCGTATATTGTGCCGGTAGATTGCGGTGGATTGAATGTTGGGCGCGTGTGCCGCACCGTTGCCCGTAATCCGGCGGACGATTTTTGGCATTCACCGTGTGAGCGAGGGGCCATGGCTAAATCACGACGAACGGCTCGCAAGGCTCCGCGCGGCAGGCCAGGGCCGCTCCACGCTTTGTTCGACGCCTCGCCGGGATTGGCGGGCATGAAGGACCCGCCGCTGCCGACCCTGCCCGACATCTACACCACCTCGGACATACCGACGCCAACCATTCGGCCGCTCAATGTCTACGCCTTCGATCCGAGCATGGGCCGTTTCGTCGGCAACTACATGACGGCGTCGGTGCTCTACGAGCCGCTTAAGCCGGGGCCGGTGGGACAGCGATTTGCGGTCGTCGACTACGATGGCGCCAACAAAACCTTCTACAAGCCCGTCGATCTCGATGATCCGAGAGTCTTGATCAAAGGCGGCTTCGATCCGACCGAGTCGGATCCGCGCTTCCACCAACAAATGGTCTACGCGGTCGCCAGCGAGACGCTGCAGCGTTTCGAGCATGCGCTCGGCCGGCGCATTCCCTGGCGATGGGCCCACCGCGGCGGCATGTTGCCTTCGCCGCCCAGGGATTCCTCGCGCTGTCTCAATATTTACCCGCACGCCATGTGTCAGGCGAATGCCTTCTATAGTCCCGAGGCGCACGCCATTCTGTTCGGCTATTTCCGCGCCAGCCGCACTCAGCCTGGACGCAATCTGCCGGGGCAGACAATATTCACCTGCCTCTCCCATGACATCATTGCGCACGAAACCACCCATGCGATCGTCGACGGCACCCGCCAATTCTTCACCGAGCCGACCAATATCGACGTGCCGGCCTTTCACGAGGCGTTTGCCGATCTCTCCGCGCTGTTTTTGCACTTTGCCCACAAGCATGCGCTGCTCGATACGCTGCAAAAGACCGGCGGCAAGCTCTTTCAGTTTCAGCTCAAGCCCGAGGCGGATATTGAAGAGGGCACCAATAGCGCCGTTCAAGCGCTGCTCAATACGCTGCAAAAGGCGAGCGACAAGCTGCTGCAGTCCCAACCCAAGGCGGAAACGGATGCCCAAGACGGCGCCGATAACGCGGTCATTCAAGCGCAGATAGCGGCGGCGAACCCGCTGATCCAGTTGGCCCAGCAGTTCGGCGAAGCCTCCGGCATGCGTGCCGGCTTGCGCAGCGCGCTGGGCACCAAGCCGAACTCGAACGACATCAAGATCAAAACCGAGCCGCACGATCGCGGCTCGATCCTCGTCGCCGCCGTGTTCGACGCCTATTTCACGATTTACACGCGGCGCACCGCGGACCTGTTCCGCATCTACCGAGCCGGCGGCGGCCAAAACAACCCTATCGATCTGCCGGCGCCGATGGCCGACCGGTTGGCCACCGAGGCCAGTCACATCGCCGAGCAATTCTTCGTCATTTGCGCGCGTGCGCTCGACTATTGCCCGCCCGTCGACATTACATTCGGCGATTTCTTGCGGGCAATTCTCACCGCGGACGTGGATCTTCGTCCGTCCGACCCCGACGGCGTGCGCGACGCCTTGATGCAGGCCTTCAGATTGCGCGGCATCGTTGCCGAAGACGCGAGATACTTCTCCGAGGAATCGCTGTGCTGGCCGCGGGTGCAAGAAAAAGGTCTGCCGCCGGTTGAAGGATTGCTATTCGGCGATCCAAACGGCCTCACCGGATTCGAAAAGGGTACCAACGGAAACATCCTTCGTGCCTACGCCAAGACCAATGCAGAGCGCCTTGGCTTCGCCCCCAAAGCCGGGCCCATCGAGGCGCCTTCATTTCATCCCGTATTCCACCTCGATGAGGAGGGTCGCCTATACATCAACATGGTGGTGGAATTGGTGCAAACGGTGATGTTGCCGTTCGACGATCCGACGTTGGGAAAATTTCCCATGCGCAACGGGGTGACGTTGATCATTTCGCAAGAACCCGTCGTGCTTGACGCCAGGCCGCCGCCGAAGGTGCTGTTTGCAATCCGCAAGCCGCACACCAAGGAACGGCAAGAGCGAATAAAGACGTACTATCTGTCCACCGGCCGCTCGCTACGCAAGGACGACCCTTTGCGCTTTCAAATCGATTTTGGCCTTTTGCACGCTGGAGCATGACATGGCAACCCGCAAGAACATGGCAGCTCGCAAGAACATGGCAGCCCGCAAGAAGACAAAGGCGCGCTCAGGCAAACAAACCGGGTCGGCGGCAAAAACTCGCGCCAACAAGGCGCCGCCGCCGGCCGCGCAACCATCGGGCGGCGCCGTTGTCGCGGCGGGGGGCAGCGTGGCCGGCCTGCGGGTGCGGATGTTCCGCATCGGCTTCGGCGATTTCTTTCTGGTCACCGTACCGACCGCGGCCGGGGAAAAACATATCCTGATCGATTGCGGGGTTCATGCCAAAGACCTCGGGACCATGCCCGATGCGGTTTCGCAGATGGCGCAAGCGTGCAATTCGCAGCTGGCATTGATCATCGTCACGCACCGGCACGCCGACCACATTTCCGGATTTGGCACCTGCAAGGATATTTTCCGCAAGATTACCGTCGAGCGCGTTTGGATGTCGTGGTTCGAGGATCCCGACAACAAGAACGCCGTGGCGTTCCAGGCCAGCCTCGCCGCAATGGCGGCGCAAGTGGGCAACAGCCTGGCTGCTCGTCGCGATCCGGGCGTGCGCGAGTTCGCCGACATGGTGGAGAACATTACCGGGGCGATGACGGTGGCCGGCCAAGCCGGCAACCAGCAAGCGCTCGCTGTCATCCATGGCGGCTTTGCCAATACGCCGCAATACAACTACTACAAGGCGGGCGATACGCCGACGCTGCCGCCGGATCTCGTCGCCGCCGGTCTCTCCGCGCAAATTCTCGGTCCGCCGATCGATGCGACGCTGGTCTCGCAGATGACCAACAAGAACCAACAATACCTGTCAGCCACGGACGCGTCGGATGATACATCGCTGAAACCGTTTACCAGTCAATTCAAAAGCAGCGCCGCGGACTATCCCAAGGAGGCGTTCAGGCTTTTCAGTGCGGAGGACATTGCAAAAACGATCGCGAGCAATCAGCCGGACACGCTGGCCGCGAGGGCGGTGGCCGCCGACAAGACGCTCAACAACCAGAGCGTCGTGGCGCTGTTTTCGTTCCGCGGCAAGAATCTGCTGTTTGCCGGCGATGCGCAATGGGGCAACTGGGAGAACTTTCTTTATGGCGGCGCGTACGGCACGCCCGGCCATACCGACCTCACCGACAAGGCCAAGACCATCCTGAGCCAGATCGATTTCTACAAAGTCGGGCATCATGGCAGCGCCAACGCAACGCCAAAGGACGCCGTGAGCGCCATGCGCCATGGTTGCGTCGGCATGTGCTCGACGCAGCCCGGCGCCTACAATGAGGTGCCGCGAATGCCGCTGTTGCAGGCGCTGAGCGACAAGATGGACGGTCAGTTGGCCCGCAGCGATCAAATCCCGGCGAGCAAGAGCGGGGGCGCGAATCAAGCGCCCAGTTCCGATGCCGGGCCGCTGCCGTCGAAATTCACCGATCCGACCGGAGCGCTCTACGTGGACTATGAGTTTTGACGGCGCGAGCCGGACGCGCCTAGACTACGATCCGATTCAATTGAATCGGATCGTAGTCTAGGATTTTTGTTTGAGCATGATCTTATCTGAAAACCGGTTTCCACTTTTCAGGATCATGCTCTAAGCCGATCAGATACTGACAGTCGGGCGGCCGCGCTGGACAGTTCACGGGCCGAGAAAATCGCTCACCGTGCGCGCCACATTCTCCGCCTGCTCGAAATGCGGCATGTGGCCGGCGCTCTCCATCATCGCGACGCGCGCATGCGCGATGCGGCGGCCGAACTCGTCGGCATAAGCCGGCGCGATGATGCCGTCGGCTTTGCCCCAGACGATCAAGGTCGGCGCGGCGATGCGGTGGATGTGTTTTTTCAAGCCTTTGTCGGGGAGCGGCCAGACGAATTTGCCGGTGCAGGCCTGCGACCAGATGAAGCCGACTTGGGCATCGATGCGCTTCGTCGTGTCGCCCGGCAATTGGAAGAATTTCTCCGCATGTTCGCCTTTGGGATCGGCGAACAGTGCCGCGCGAAGATCGGCCGGCGACAGCAGCATCCAGTTCTTGACCGGCATGTCTTCGCGCCACAGTCCGACCGGGTCGATCAGAACGAGTTTTTCGACGCGCTCGGGCATGGCGGCGGCGATCTCGCAGGCGACCAGGCCGCCGAACGAATGGCCGACCAGCACGGGGCTTTTGAGCGCGAGCCGGTCGAGCAATTCGCCATGATAGACGATCAGGTCCCACCAATCGTCGATCTGGTGCACGGCTTCGGAATCGCCTTCGCTGGTTCCCGGATGCTTCGGCGCATAGACTGTGTGGGTGCGCGCCAACAGTTCGAGAAATTCCTGATCGTTGCGCAGACCCCACGAGCCGTGCAGGAAGACGAGCGGCGGCCCAGAGCCGAAGATCGCGACCTCGGTCTCGATCTTGTCCTGCCAGAGACGCAGCTTGCGCATCGGCATCGCAGCCATGACGAGCTTTCCTTGTTTTTGGTTTTCAGGATACGGCGGCGGCTGCGGCATCAGCGACGGGCCGCTTTTGCCTTAAAGTTTCCGGCCACCAGCGGTCTTCCCACTCGTCGTCCCATTGATCCTGCAGATGCGGCAGCACGTCGCGGGAGAACAGCGTGATGTTCTTCATGCACAATTCGTGCGGCATCGAGCCGAAATGCAACAGCGCCAGCAGATGGCCGATACGCAGCCGCTTGATGCCGTCGAGCAGGCGGTCGCGCACCGTCGCCGCGCTGCCGGTGATGACGAAGCCGCGGTCGACGAAGTCCTTATAGCGAAGGTCGCGCACGTCGAAGCGCTCACGCAACGGCGACTTCATGGCGTGCACCAAACTGGCGTGATCCATGTAGCCGGGAATGTCGCGATACTGCGGCGCGGTGCGCAACAGCTTATGAAAGAAATACTCGGCGTGCGGCGCATATTCTTCCGCCGCTTCGTCGCTCTCCGACACGCCGATCAGCTGCAGGAAGCCGAGCCGGTGGGGATTCGCATCGCGGCCGCGCTTGGTCACCCGGTCCCAGTAAAAATCGCCGAGGCTGTGGGCATTCTGCGCGCCGTAATAGCTCAGGTGACAAAAGCTGTCGTCGCGGTCGACGACGAAATCGACCGTGCTGGCGCTGCCGGAGCCGGGAATCCAGATCGGCGGATGCGGTTGCTGGATCGGCCGTGGCCAGAGGTTGACCATCGGCAGCTGATAGTGCTTGCCGTTCCAGGCAAAGACTTCTTTGGCGCACCAGGCTTTTTGCACGAGCTCCAGCGCCTCGCGATAACGCTCGCGCTGCTCGACCGGCACGACGCCGTTGGAAATCGTGGCGTCGGTCGGCAGTCCGGCCGGAAAGCCCGCGACCAGACGGCCGCCGCTGATGCAGTCGATCATGGCGTATTCCTCGGCGATCCGCGTCGGCGGGCTGGTCGAGGGCAAGGTGGAGCCGAGCTGCACGATCGCCACGTTCATGCCGTCGGTGGCGCGGGCGAGCACCGAGCCCATCAGGCTCGGATTGGCCATGAAACCGTAGACGTTCTGGTGGTGCTGGTTGGTGCACACCCCGTTCATGCCCGAGCGTGCCGCATGGATGAACTCGTCCAGCGTCCAGTTATAATACTGGCCCACCTTCTTCGGATCGGCGACGTCGAACCAGACCGGGTCGATATAGGCGGACTTGTAATGCTTGTCGAAATCCGCCGGCAGATCGCGATACGGCATCAGGTGGAACATGCAGGCTTTCACGGCGGCTCCTTACAATCGCAATGGGGCGAACGATGGGTTTCGCTTCGCTCTACCCATCCTACTTGACGGCGCAGTCGCGCAAAATTTCCGGCTTGAACGCCAGCCCGTGCCCCGGCCGCTCAGGCACGGTGATCATGCCGTTCACGACGGGGACGGGATCGACAAACAAATCCTCCGCGAGTCCCATGTCCTCGATCCAGATGCCGTTCGGAATCGAGGCCAGGAGTTGCACGTTCAGTTCGGGAAACAGATGCGGCGCCATGGTCATGCCCCAGGTGTCGGCGACGGTCGCGATCTTGCGCAGTTCGGTCATGCCGCCGCGCATCGGATCGGGCTGCAGGATCGGCAGCCGCGGATTTTCGAAGAACGGTTTTAGATCGAAGCGGGTGAAATGGGTCTCACCGCCGACGATGCGCAGGTCGAGCGCTTGCGCGATGCGCAGATAGCCGGCGAAATCGTCCGGCACCACCGGCTCCTCCAGCCAGTACACGTCGTAGTCCTGGAATTTGCGGCCCATTTGGATGGCGACGTCGGCGGTCCAGCCCATATTGACGTCGATCATGATGTCGATGTCGGGGCCGACCGCCTCGCGCATGCGTTTGACGTTGTCGAGATCGGTGCGCAAATCGGCGGTGTGCGCGACCTGCATCTTGATCGCCTTGTAGCCGCGCTCCTTGTAGTGCAGCGCCTTGGCGATCATGCCGTCGCCGCCCGAGCCGCGGAAGCAGCCGCTGCCATAGGCCGGCAGTTGCGCGCGATAATGGCCCCACAGCCGATGCAGCGGCAGCTTGGCCTTTTTGCCGAGCGCGTCCCACAGCGCGATGTCGAGCGCCGACATCGCCATGGTGGCGATGCCGCCGCGGCCGAACGTGATGGTGGTCTTCCACAAATCCTGCCAGATCGCCTCGACGGCGCTGGCATCCTTGCCGATGACGCGCGGGATGATCACTTCGTCGAGGCAGGCGATGATGGATCGGATACCCGGCCGGAACAGGAACAGATAGCCCATGCCGGCGATGCCGCCTTTTGTCTCGACATCGACCACCAGAAAGTTGCGGGCGTCGCCGAAGGCGTGGCCCTTGAGCCACGGCGTCTGCGGCCACGGCACGCGCAGCACGGTGGTGCGGACGGCTGTGATGGTCATGTCGCTCATGGGCACATTTCCCTCCCTTTTGCGGCGGATGCTGCGGAAATCGCCGCGCGGCGTCAACCGCATCGAATGCGGGTCATCTTGTGCGTCTCGCACGCAGCGGTTCTACTGCACAGGCAGATTTGCAAGGAACCGGGTATGCCCATGCCGAAGACCCAAATCATCTCGCCAAAACTCCGCCAGCCGAGCGGTCATTTTTCCCACGCCACGATGGTTTCCGCGCGCGGCCGCCTGGTCTTCATCTCCGGCATGACCGCGCGCTGCGCCGACGGCACCATCGCCGGCATCGGCGATATCGAGGCGCAGACACGGCAGGTCTGCGAGAACGTCAAGGCCGCCGTCGAAGAGGCCGGCGGCACCATGGACGACATCTGCCGGGTCGACGTCTACGTGCGCAACATGGAGCACTTCGATCTCATTCACAAAGTACGGCGCGACTATTTCAAGGCGCCGGCGCCCGCTTCGACCATGGTCGAAGTCTGCAAGATGACGTCGCCGGACTATTTGATCGAAATAAATGCGATAGCGGTGATCGGCGAATAGGGGAGCATGTTTTGGCCTCGACGGTCATCAACATCAGCAATTACAGCGATGCGCTGATCGTGCTCGGCACGGCGGGCGTCGTG
>DATHHM010000395.1:0-5818 GCA_035317145.1 Xanthobacteraceae bacterium
CCATTGCCGGATTGCTGCGCTTCGACGGCGGCTCCGTCACCCGGCACGGTCTCGAACGCGCGGCGAATGCGTTGCGTCAATACGGTCCCGACCGCGCCAACATTGCAGTCGCCGACGGCATCGGTCTTGTCCACGTGCTGATGCGCATGACGCCGGAGGACCAGTTCGACCGCCAGCCGTGGCAAGGCGCGAGCGGGGCGCTGATCACCGCCGACGTGCGGCTCGACAATCGCGACGACATGCTGGAACGGATCGGCGTCATGCCGCGGGAGGCGCAGGCTTGGCCGGATGCGCGCGTGCTGCTCGCCGGCTGGGAAAAATTTGGCGATGCGCTCTGGCCGATATTGCGCGGGCCTTTTGCGGTCGCGATCTGGGATTCGCGACGCCGCGTTTTGACGCTGGCGCGCGATCATCTCGGGCTCAACGTCGTGATGTGGCACAAGAGCGAGCGATTTTTCGCCTTCGCCACCATGCCGAACGGGCTGTTCGCGCTCGACGACGTGCCGCGCCAATTGAGCGAAGAAAAACTCGCCGATTCCTTGGTGCTTAATCACGCCGATCACGCAACGACCATTTTTCGCAATGTCTTCCGGCTGCCGCCGGCGCATGTCATGCGAATCGAGGCCGACGGCTCGTTCAGGCAATTTCGTTACTGGTCGCCGTCCGAGATTGCGCCGATCGAGCTTGGCTGCGATCAGGCTTACGCCGAGGGCTTGCGCGAGCGCCTCGATGTCGCGGTGCGCCGGCAAATGCGCAGCGCCCATCCGATCGGCTGTCTGCTCAGCGGCGGACTCGATTCTTCTTCGGTTTCTGCGCTCGCCGCCCGAGCGCTTGCAGAGAAGAACGAACGGCTTGCGGCTTTTACCGGCGTGCCGCGGCGTGGCTTCGATGGCCCGGTGCCGGCCGGTCACTATGCCGACGAGACGCCTTACGTCGAGGACATTGCGCGCGCGGCCGGCAATATCGATGTCAGCTATGTCGAAAACGACCGCTGCAACGATTTCTCCGAGCTTGAGCGCTTCTTTATCGCACTGGAAGGCCCGGTGCGTAATCCGGCCAACTTTGGCTGGATGCTGGCGACCCTGCGCTTGGCGCGGAGCCAAGGCCGGCGCGTGCTGCTCGGCGGCTTTCACGGCAATTGCACCATAAGCTGGAACGGCTGGTCCCAGGCGGTCACGCACCTCAAGCATGGACGGCTGCTGACGGCGTTCCGCCAATGGCAAATGTTCTATCGCCACTCGCCTTATTCGCGCCGGGCGGCGCTGCAAAAACTTTTTGTCGAGCCGCTGTTGCCGGAACGGTTGGGCAATTGGGCCGATCGCCGCCGCCATCCGGGGCGGCTCGCGGCCTGGCAAGATCACGCAACGATCCGGCCGGATTTCGCCGCGGCCATGGCGGTCGACGAGCGCGCCCGGACAAACGGCCATGATTTTCTCTATCGCCTGCGCCAGGACGAGCGCGTGAATGCGCTCGCCCAAGTCGACTATGTCGGTGACTGGCACGCCGCGGAAAAAGCCGTCACCGGCGTCGAGGTGCGCGATCCGACCGCCGACATCGACGTGGTCACGTATTGCTTTGGCGTTCCGCAAGAGCAGTATCTTGCCGAAGGCATCGACCGCTCGCTGATCCGCCGTGCCATGTGGGGACTGCTGCCGGACAAAATTCTGACCAATCGCATGAGCGGCCTGCAGGCGGCGGATTGGTACGAAAAGCTCGGCAACCAGCGCGGCGAGCTCGCGCGCCAAATCGCCGAGCTCTCGCAGTCCGCCCTGGTGCGCCGGGTCATCGACATCGAGCGGCTGGAGCGTGCGATCAAGACCTGGCCCACCGGCGGCTGGCACACGGCCAAAATCTTTCAGGAATATAATTTGGCACTGACGCGCGGCGTGGCCGGCGGCCGTTTTTTGCGCTGGTTCGAGCAGGCCAATTGACGCGCAAAAAATCTTGCTCACGGCGAGACGGCGGTGCCGACGCGGACAAAGCGCACTGGCTCGCTTAAGCCCCGCAGGCTGGCGCTATCCTGCGTCAGCGCTCGCCCAGCCAAAACTTCACGCGCTTCGGCGTCGGCAATGACAGCTTGCGATATGATCACTTCGCCGCCGCGGCATTGGTGCTCGAGCCGCGCCGCCGTGTTCACTACCGAGCCGAAATAATCGAGCACGCCGCCGACGGTGACGGCGATGCACGCGCCCTGATGCAGGCCGAGCTTCAATACGATGCCGGCATCGCTGCGCCCGCGATTAAAGTTTTCGACCTCGTCCTGGATCGACAGCACCGCGCGCACCGCGTCGGCCGGATCGCCGAATGCCGCCATCACCGCGTCGCCGACGGTCTTGACGACAAAACCGTTGTGGCGTTGCACCCGCTCCGACAGAAAGGCGAAATGATCGCGCACCAGGCGGTAGGCGGTGGCATCGCCGAGGTCGTCGTAAAGTTTGGTCGAACCTTGCAGGTCGGTGAACATGATCGCCACGCGGCCGATTTCGACGTCGTCGCCGGGACGCAGCAGCTGCTCGGGGCAGAGCCGCCGGAACGCCGGCATGGCGATGACACGCTCGCCGGTCAATGCGTCCTGCGCCCAGTTGCGGTTCTCGACGACGAAATACAGCGGCCGATCGGTGTCGTTGCGCACGACAAGCTCGTCCGCATGGCCGCTTGGCGTCAGCAATATATCGGCACCGTTCGCCGTGACCTGCGGGATGATGCCGTCGGTGCCGACATCGGCATCGGCTTCGCCGCCGGCCTCGACGGTGCGAAAGCGGTAGGCGCCGGGCGCCAAGATCAGCGCAAAGTTCTTGTGCGCCCGCGCTGCCACCTCGGCCTGCAGCTTGACGTGCGGCGTCGAGGATTGGCCGAGCATGCACAGCTCGCCCTCCGGCAGCGGACGAAACCACGGCTCGGGACGAAAGGTGAGCTCGACGTTGCGCGTGAAGTCGCGCGTGTAGTCGATATTGCATGACGAGCAGTGCGCGCCTTGCGGCAATTCGTGCAAACGTTCGACCCGCGATTTGGCGCCGCGGCAGCGCGGACACAGCAAATCCCAGCCCATCGCCAGAATGCCGCGATGCTGCGCGGCCAGAAACAGCTCCACCGTGTCGGTCGGCGCCGCGCGCCATTGCCGCGCCAGCGTCAGCGGCCGGATGCCGCGCAGCGTCACGCTCGGCGCTTGCTGGAGGTACGCGGCGAGTTTTGGCGCTAGCCCGTGGCTCGCCGGGTCGCGCGCGAGATCGGCGATCAATGCTTCGAGCCGGCGCTGGCCCGCCGGTGTCGCCGCCTCGTGTGCGCTGGCGCCGAAAATCTGATCCGGCATGTTTGCCGCGGCGGCCAATTTTTCGATTGCCGCAACGCGCTTGTCGAACTCGCGGTCCAACTGACCGGATAGCTTTGCCAGCAATCCCAGCGCGCCGGCGCATTCGACCTCGGCCGAGAAAATCAGCCGGCTGCCGGCGCCTTCGGGGTCGAGTTTGGCGTGGAACTTGAAATGCCGAAACGGGCCGTTCTTGAATTGGCGCTCCTGGGTGAGCCAGCGGTTTTCCTGCCACTCGCCGAACCGCTCGTCCCACTGCAATCGCAGGGGACCGGCCTTGGCGGTCGCGGCACGGCGGGTGCGGCCGTCGGCGTCGATGCGATCCGCGACCTGATAGGGCGGCGAGCCCGTCATTTCGTTAAGCCGCGCGGTATCGGCGAGGAACGGCCAGATCGCCTCCGGCGGCTGCGCGAAATGCGTCTCCTTGCGGTAGCGGCAGATCGTTGTCATGCGCGGGTTTCCGGCGCCGCTGGCGCAGCTTCGCTATCACAAATACGTCAAATGTCCTCGATGGTTTCGCGGCCATAAGAAGCGGTCAACACGCTGTGCAGCCTAGAGCCGTTTGCTCAAAATTTCCAAACAAACATCAATTCGCTGTGAGGCCGCCGCCAGGCGCGCTCACGGCGCTGCGCCTTGAAGGGATGGGACCGCAGACCTACTTTCCTCATACGCCTCGGCACTGAGCCCGGCATAGGATTGCGAGCGGTGAGCGAATCGGAAGCTCTTTTCAGCGTGCTGCGGCAGTCGGCCGATCCCGCTTGCGTTGCCGCCATCGAGCAGACGGTGCGCGAAGCGCCCGATCGCGATCTCTGCCGCATTAATGTGCTCGATTTCACCGCCAAGCACGGCCTCGACGAGGAGAGGGCGCTCGCCGCGTTTCTGCACGCCTCGCGGCTCGGCCTGTTCGAACTATCCTGGAACGTGCTGTGCCCGGGCTGCGGCGGCGTGCTCGATGCCGGCGCGACGCTCAAGACCATCGATCACGAGGAATATGCCTGCGGGCTGTGCGCCTCGGGCTATAAGCCGACGCTCGACGAGATGGTCGAGGTGACCTTCACCGTGAGCCCGCGGCTGCGCCGCATCGCTGCGCACGATCCCGACACGCTGCCGGAGACCGAATATTACCGGCAGATTTTCTGGAGTTCTGGCGTCGATCTGCCGGAATCGTTGGGCGACAGCCTTGCCGAATTCACCATCGACTCCATCGAATTGCCGCCCGGCGAGAAGGCGGTGTTGTCGGTGCAATTGCCGAACGATTTCGTCATCGTGTTCGATCCGGTGACCCACGGCACCCAATTCATCGACGTCAAGGGTGAGCCGACGCGCGAGCGGCAGACGTTGTCCATGGTCTTCAACAGGGTGATGGCGCCGGTCGGCACTGTCGCGATGCAGCCGGGCCCCTTGCGGCTGTCGCTGGAGAACCGCACGGACCGCCGCGTCTTGCCGGCGCTGTGGATCGCCGCCGATCCGCTGCATCATCTGCTCGGCAAGCGCAAAGCCTTCATCACCGCCAAACGGCTTCTCACCAACCAGACATTCCGCGACATCTATCGCACCGATACGCTCGACGTCGATCAGCGCCTGAAGATCACGAGCCTGACGTTCCTGTTCACCGATCTCAAAGGTTCGACCGCACTTTATGAGCGCGTCGGCGATCTGGTCGCCTACGATCTGGTGCGCCAGCATTTTCACGTGCTGTACGAGATCGTCGCGGCGGAGGCCGGCGCGGTGGTGAAGACCATCGGCGACGCGGTGATGGCGACATTCTCGACGCCGGACCGGGCGCTGGCGGCGGCGTTGCGCATGCGCGAGGAAATGACTCGCATCAATGCCGAGCGCCGCAACGAGGATTTGTTGCTCAAGATCGGCATTCACGAAGGCCCGTGCCTCGCGGTGACGCTCAACAACAGCCAGGATTATTTCGGCCGGACCGTGAACATGGCCGCGCGGGTGCAGGGGCTTGCCTCCTCGCGCGCCATTTTCGTCACCAAGCCAGTGGTCGAGGATCCGAAATCTGCAAAGATCCTCGCAGCCGCGGGCTTGCAGCCGACCATGCAGATCGCAGCGCTGCGCGGTATTGCCGACGACACGACGGTTTATGAAATTCCGTGACAGTCGCCGCATAGCGGCGATCCTTTAAGCGCGGCCGCTTTCGAAATGCTCGACAAAGACCAGGCCGATGCCGCGCGTCATGGCGCCGGCGGTGATGGCGGAGACCGCAAGCCCCACCAGCGCCGGTCCCGGGATGGCGAAGGCAAGCGTTGACGCGGTGGTCACGCCGAGCCCGGTCGGTACGGCGCCGCCGATCAGTCCGACGATGATGGCGCGCGAACGGTCGCGCTGGAACGGCACGCCATAGAGATCGCTGAGCTGTTTCACCATCCGCAAGTTGATCGCGGTGATGCCGGCGACAGTGACGATCGGCAGCGGCAACAGCCCGCTTAACCCCGCATAGTTGCGGTGGCGGTCGACGATTTTGCGCGCCACCGTCCGCCGCTTCGCCGCGAATTG
>DATHHM010000396.1:0-7501 GCA_035317145.1 Xanthobacteraceae bacterium
AATCTCGCGCGGGTCCTTGGTCCATTCGTTCATGATCTGGCGCGGCGCCATGGCGCCCATCACGGTGACGGCCGAGAGGCCTTCCGGAATGCCGCGCATCACCGACAACGGCTGCCAGGTGGTGTCCTCTTCATCCTCGGCGATGCAATACGAGAACTTGCCGGGATGCCCGAGCGTGCTGCGGTCGATGCCGCCGGGACGCGCGTCGAGCAGATTGATCAGCGCGAGGCGGAGCGCGCGGCCGATCACGGCGGTGGCGCGGTCGCTGTTGCCGAGGGTGTTGAAGGTGGAGTTGGCGCCGATTTCGCGGCGGATCGGCCCATTGATGATGACGAGGACGGCGGCGCCGCCGGTGCTCGACGTCACGCCGTGCATCAAAAACTCTTCTTTCATCATCGCCTGCCAGGCGGTGGCGACGACGGGGAAGTGCATCGGCAGGCAGCCGGCCATGACAGCGTTGATGGCAAGCTTTTCCGCCGTGATCGGCTGTTCGCGCACCGGCTCGATGCCGATGAGCATGTCCGGCGGCATGAGTGCCCATTCCAGGCAGGCTTCGACGGCGGCTTGCGTCGGCGGCACCACGGGCAGGCCGTCGGTCCAGCCGTTGCTGTGATAAAGCTCTTGCGCGGCGGCAAAATCGTCGACGTCGTAGACTTTGGAGGTCAGCGCGGTTGTCATCGCTCGTCGCTTTGCATCGTCGCAATAACGGTCATCAGAACAGTCCGGACAGAATATAGAACAAAACCGCCATCAGTGCCGAGGCCGGTATGGTGACGATCCATGCGATCACGATATTGGTCGCAATGTTCCAACGCACCGCCGAAGCCTTGCGCGCCGCGCCGACGCCGATGATCGATCCGGTCACCGTGTGCGTGGTCGAAACCGGGATGCCGAGATAAGTCGCGGCAAACAGCATGATGGCGCCGCCGGTCGAGGCGCAGCAGCCCTGCACCGGCGTCATGCGGGTGATCTTCGAGCCGACCGTGTTGACGATGCGCCAGCCGCCGATCAGCGTGCCGAGCCCCATGGCCGCCTGGCAGGTGATCACCACCCAGAACGGCACATAGAATTCTTTGCCGAGCTGTCCTTGCGAGAACAGCAGCACGGCGATGATGCCCATGGTCTTCTGCGCGTCGTTGCCGCCATGGCCGAGTGAGATCGCTGAGGCGGCGGCAAATTGCAGCCATTTGAAAGTGCCCTCCACCGCCCGCGGATTGGCGCGCACAAAAGCCCAGGATACCGCCAGCACCAAAAACAACGCGAGAGCAAAGCCGAGCAGCGGCGACAGCACGATGAAGACGCTTGTCGTCAGCAAGCCGGGCCAAACGATCGAGGCAAGGCCCGCTTTGGTGACGCCGGCCCCCACCAGTCCGCCGATCAGCGCGTGCGAGCTCGAGGACGGAATGCCGCCCCACCAGGTGATGAGATTCCAGGAGATGGCGCCCATCAGCGCGCCGAAAATGACGCGCGCATCCATCACGTCCGCCGAGACGATGCCGACGCCGATGGTCCGCGCCACGTGCACGCCGAACAACAGGAAGGCGATGAAATTGAAAAACGCCGCCCACAGCACCGCATAGCGCGGCCGCAGCATGCGCGTCGAGACGATGGTCGCAATCGAGTTGGCGGTATCGTGCAAGCCGTTGAGCAGATCGAACGCCAGCGCCACCATAATCAGGCCGATCAGCACAGGCAGACTCAAGAGAGCGGTCATGGCGCCACGCGCTCGTCAAAGCTGATCGACGACGACTGAATTGATTTCGTTCGAAACATCCTCGAAACGGTCGACGACTTTTTCGAGATGATCGTAGAGCTCGGAGCCGATGATGAAACTCATCGCATTGTCTTGCGCATTGCCTTGCGCATTGCTTTGGCGATTGGCCAGGAACAGCGCCTTGAGACCTTGATCGCAGACATTATCGGCCTGTTCTTCGACCGCGATGATCTTTGCGGTCAACGTATTGAGCCGCCCCGCATTGGTGCCGATCGCGCTCAAGAGCGGCACCGCTTCGAGCACCAGGTTTGCCGCCTGCACGATGACGTCGCCCATCTCCCGCATCTGCGGCTCGAAAGTTCTGACCTCGAACAGGTCGATGATCTTGGCGGTCTTGTTCATCTGATCGATGGAATCGTCCATCGAGGAGATAAGGTCCTGGATGTCGGTGCGATCGAACGGCGTGACGAAGGTGCGCCGCACCGCGGTCAAGACTTGGCGGGTGATTTCGTCGGCTTCCGCTTCGCGCTCGAAGATCTGCTTGCAGTAGCGCTCGATGCTATCGCCGCCCTGCAGCAGCCCGCGCAACGCTTCGGCGCCGGCGACGACGATGGTGGCATGCCGCGTGAAGAGGTCAAAGAAACGCTCTTCCCTGGGCATCATCGCTTGGAACCAGCCGAACATCGGTGCCTCGCCTGTGGCCGGACGTCGAATCCAGGCGACCATGTTAGATGGCGCGAGGCGGCCGCTCAATGCGCCGGGATTGGACGCTGAGGCAAAGTGCACCGTCATAAGCGTGGGATTTTCGGGCCGGCGCGGCAAGACGGCCCTTGCGATTGGACGGCAGCCGCGCCAAATGAGGGCCGGTGAGGCCACTCAAGCGCATGCCAAAAATCTCGCGAAAAACCAAATCGAAGCCGGGTGCAACGCGGCTCGGCGCGCTGCCCGAATGGGACCTCAGCGCGCTCTATTCCGGCCTCGACGATCCCGCCATCAAGCGCGACCTCGATCGCACCGATGCCGACTGCTCGGCCTTCGAGCAAGCTTACAAAGGCAAGCTCGCCGGGCTCGCCGCCGCGCCCCAGGGCGGCTCAGCGCTCGGCGAAGCGGTGCGGCGCTATGAGGCGATCAGCGATCGCATGGGCCGGCTCGGCTCCTATGCGGTGCTCATTCATGAGGGCGATACGGTCGATCCGGCGCGCACCAAGTTTTATGGCGACATGCAGGAGCGGATGACTGCGGCCTCGACGCACCTGTTGTTCTTCGAGCTCGAGCTCAACCGCATCGACGACGCGCAGCTCGAAGCGGCGCTGGCCGACCCCGCGCTTGACCATTACCGGCCGTGGCTCGATGACGTGCGCCGGTATCGGCCGTACCAGCTCGAGGATCGCGTCGAGCAGCTGTTTCACGAAAAATCGATGACGGCGTACGCGGCGTGGAACCGCCAGTTCGATGCCACCATCGCCAACCTGCGCTTCAAGGTGTCGGGCAAGACGTTGGCTATCGAGCCGACGCTGAACTTTTTGCAGGACCGCGACGGCGAAAAGCGCAAGACGGCCGCGCAGGCGCTCGCGCACACCTTCAAGGACAACGTGGCGCAGTTCGCGCTGATCTTGAACACGCTCGCCAAGGACAAGGAAATCTCCGACCGCTGGCGCGGTTTTGCCGACATCGCCGACGAGCGGCATCTGTCGAACCGGGTCGAGCCCGAGGTGGTCGATGCGCTGGTCGCGGCGGTGCGCGCCGCCTATCCAAACCTGTCGCACCGCTATTACGCGCTCAAGGCCAAATGGTTCGGCAAGAAGCGGCTGCCGCAATGGGACCGCAACGCGCCGCTGCCGCAGGCCGTAACCCGCACCATCGGCTGGGCCGAAGCCAAGGATACGGTGCTGACCGCCTACGGCGCGTTCTCGCCGAAAATGGCGACCATCGCCGAGCGGTTTTTTGCCGAGCGCTGGATCGACGCGCCGGTGCGGCCCGGCAAGGCGCCGGGTGCGTTCTCTCATTCGACGACGCCGTCGGCGCATCCTTTTGTGCTGCTCAACTACCAGGGCAAGCCGCGCGACGTGATGACGTTGGCGCACGAGCTCGGCCACGGCGTGCATCAGGTGCTGGCGGCGCCGAACGGCGCCCTGATGGCGCCGACGCCGCTGACGCTGGCGGAGACCGCGAGCGTGTTCGGCGAGATGCTGACGTTCAAGAAACTGCTCGCCGGCACGCGCGACGGCAAAGAGCGCAAGGCCATGCTCGCCGCCAAGGTCGAGGACATGATCAACACCGTGGTGCGGCAGATCGCGTTCTATACCTTCGAGCGCGCCGTCCACACCGAACGCAAGAGCGGCGAATTGACCGCCGAGCGCATCGGCGAGTTATGGCTCGACGTGCAGCGCGAAAGCCTCGGCCCCGCCATCGAGCTCAAACCCGGCTACGAGACGTTCTGGGTCTACATTCCGCATTTCATCCACACGCCGTTCTATGTCTACGCTTACGCATTCGGCGATTGCCTGGTGAATTCGCTCTATGCCGTCTACGAGCACGCCAGCGACGGTTTTGTCGAACGCTATCTCGCCATGCTGTCGGCCGGCGGCACCAAACCCTATGCCGAGTTGCTGGCGCCGTTCGGGCTCAATGCGCGCGATCCGACGTTCTGGCAGGGCGGGCTTGGCGTGATCGAGCGGATGATTGCGGAGCTGGAAAGCTTGGATTGACCGGGCTCGGTCTTTCGTTTCCCGTAGGCATGATGCCGAAATCAGAGAAACCCGACCGTGAAAAGAACCGCCTCTCCGCCCGCGCGGCGCGCTATGCGCGGGTCGGCGCCAATGTCGGCGGCGTGGCGGCGCGCTATGCCGGCAGGCGACTCCTCGGCGGCGAGCCGGATCGCGCCGGCGACGCGAGCGCGTTGTCGTCGGCGCTGGGCCGGCTCAAGGGGCCGCTGATGAAGGTCGCCCAGTTGATGGCGACCATCCCCGATCTGTTGCCGCCGGAATACGCCGCCGAATTGCAGAAGCTGCAGAGCGACGCGCCGCCCATGGGCTGGGCCTTCGTCAAGCGCCGCATGATGGCGGAGCTCGGTGCCGACTGGGCGAAGCGGTTTGCAAGTTTTGAGCATCATCCGGCCGCGGCCGCCTCGCTCGGCCAGGTGCATCGCGCCCGTTCGCTCGATGGCGCGCTGCTGGCCTGCAAGCTGCAATATCCCGACATGCAGTCCGCGGTCGAGGCCGATTTGCAGCAGCTGCAATGGCTGCTGGCGATTCGAAGACGGCTCGATTCGGCCATCGACACCAGCGAAATCGGCAAGGAAATCGGCGCGCGGGTGCGCGAGGAATTGGATTACCGCCGAGAAGCCAAGCACGCGGCGCTCTATCGCGCCATGCTCGACGGCGTCGACATCGTCCGCGTGCCGCGCGCCTGGCCGGAATTGTCAACCGGACGGCTGCTCACCCTCGATTGGCTCGACGGCAGCAAGATGCTGACCCACAGGAACGATCCGCTCGAGATACGCAACGCGCTTGCGACCGCCATGTTCACCGCGTGGTGGTTTCCGTTCAGCCGTTTCGGCGTCATCCACGGCGACCCGCATCTCGGCAATTACACGGTATTCGCGCGCGACGGCGCCCCCGCCGGCATCAACCTGCTCGACTACGGCTGCATCCGCATTTTCCCGCCGAAATTCGTGCGCGGCGTCGTCGATCTCTATCACGGGCTATTGCGCGGCGACGACGATCTCGTCGTCCACGCCTACGAAACGTGGGGCTTCCGCCGGCTGTCGCGCGATCTCATCGACACGCTCAACATCTGGGCGCGCTTCATCTATGCGCCGCTGCTCGACGACCGCGTGCGCAGCATTGCCGACGGCGTCAAGCCGTCGGAATACGGCCGGCGCGAGGCGTTCCGCGTGCACCAGGCGCTCAAGCAGAAAGGCCCGGTGACGGTGCCGCGCGAATTCGTGTTCATGGATCGCGCGGCCATCGGCCTCGGCGCCGTGTTCCTGCATTTACGTGCCGAGCTTAATTTTTACCGGCTGTTCAATGAGGCGATCGAGCGGTTTTCGATGGATCGCGTCGCCAAGCGTCAGGCCGACGCGCTCACGGCGGTCGGCTTAGCGGAAACCCACTAGCAGCAGTCGCAATCGACGCCTTCGAGCGCAATGAGCGCGTTCTTCATGAAGGCGGGCGGAAGGTCGTCTTCGACCACGTCGGCGAGCGGCTTGAAGATTTTGAAATGATGCCGCCCGGCATCGGTCCAGAATACAAGGTGGGTTTCGACCGGCGGGCAGCCGGGGACGCCGCAGGCGACTTCCGACACCATGATCGTCTCGTCGTCCGTGAGCGCGAAGCGCGTGCGCGTCCAGTCGCGCACCCGATCGACCGCGGCGTCATGGCCCGGGCTCGGCTTTCGCGAGCGCATGATGTCGAACGGGGCGGGCATCGTACCTATATCCTTGAAGCCGCAAGGGCTTGCGGATTGCGGAAACGAGACACTAGAGTGGATTTATACGACCAAGAAGACCAACAAGGAGTGATTTTCTGTGGCTGAAAAAGTACTGGCGGCGGTGCGCACCGGGCCGAGCAAGACCGAAATCCGCGAATATCCGATGCCCGACATCCCGGAGGACGCCGCGCTGATGAAGATGGAGGTCGGCGGCATCTGCGGTACCGACGTCAAGCTCTACAAGCATCCGCCGAACAACAAGCCCACCATCATGGGCCACGAGAACATCGGCATTATCGCCAAGGCCGGCCGCGAGTTCACGTCTCGCAAGGGATTCAAAGAGGGAGACCTCGTCTTTGTCGAGCACTACGTGTCATGCGGCAAGTGCGAATGGTGCCACGCCGGCCAGTATCGCCATTGCGAGAACACCAATTGGCGCACCAATCCCGACGCCATCCGCTACGGCTATACGTCGGACGAAAAGCCGCCGCACCTGTGGGGCGGCTTCGCGCAATACATGTATCTGCCGTGGAACGCCGTGGTGCACCACGTGCCGAAGGGCGTTTCCGCCGAGCTCGCGGGTCTCGTGACGCCGATGGCGAACGGCGTCGAGTGGTCGCTGTTCGACGGTGGCGTCGGCTATAACTCGACGGTGCTGATCCAGGGTCCCGGCCAGCAGGGCCTGTCGCAAACCGTGATCTGCAAGCAGGCCGGCGCCTCGCTGATCATCGTCACCGGCACGTCGAAGGATCGGGCGCGCATCGAAGTCGCCAAAAAGCTCGGCGCCGACCACGTCATCGACGTGCAGAAGGAAGACCCGCTCGAACGCATCATGCAAATCACCGGCGGCAAGGGCGTCGACGTCGCGCTCGACTGCACCGCCGGCGCCGGAACTATTCCCATTTTGCTCGGCATCGAGGCGCTCAAGCGCAAGGGCGGGGTTATCGTCGCGCAGGGCGAAATGGCGCAATTCCCGAATTTCCCGCTGGAAAAATTCACGGTGAAATTCATCACCATGAAAAGCGCGCGCGGCCACAGCTACAAGGCTTGCGAGCTGGCGCTGGCGCAGCTGGCGTCAAAACGCTTTCCGCTGGAGCTCGTCACCACCCACCGCTTCGGCCTCAACGACGTCGACCGTGCCATCAAATCGGTGGGCGGGGAGGGCGTGCCGGATGTGATCCACGCTTCGCTGATGCCGTGGTTGTGAGGGCGGCGATGTCGCAGGCCGCGGGCGCAGCCGTGTGTTACGCTCCCGTGCCGGCAGGAATCCTGCAATCGTGATCGAGGAGATGCAAATGGCCGCGATGCGTAATGTTCACCGATGGCTCGTTGCCGGCTTCGCTCTTGTGTCGGCTC
>DATHHM010000397.1:0-20952 GCA_035317145.1 Xanthobacteraceae bacterium
GGTGCCGAGTTTTTCGCCGGCGCGATCGACCGCCGTGAGGCCGATCAGATCGGCGTGATAAAACTCGTCCGGCTGGTCGTGCGCCGGCAGGCGTTCGCGCAGCACGTAGAGCTTGATGTTGGTCAGTTGCTCGGCCGCGCCATCGATGCCACCGCGACAGACACACGCCCGCGCCTCCTGATGTCGCCGCGCGGCACGCCGCTGACGCAATCGCGCATCGAGACGCTCACTCAAGATGCCGGCGTCATCCTGGTCTGCGGCCGGTTCGAAGGCATCGATGAGCGCGTCATCGCGGCGCGCGGCCTCGAAGAGGTCTCGGTCGGCGACTATGTGCTGTCCGGCGGCGAGATCGCCGCCATGGCGCTGATCGACGCCTGCGTGCGGCTGTTGCCCGGCGTCATGGGCACGGCGGCCTCGGGCGCCGAGGAGAGCTTTACCGACGGCCTTTTGGAATATCCGCACTACACCCGCCCGCAGGTTTGGGAGGGCCGGCCGATCCCGGAAATCCTCACCTCCGGCGACCACGCCAAGATCGCCGCCTGGCGCCGCGCCGAGGCCGAGCGGCTGACCCGGGAGCGCCGGCCGGCCCTCTGGGCGGCCTTCCTAAGCCGCTTCCGCGGCGGCTCCCGGACCGGATGACCGGAGGGTGACAAATCCGGCGCGGTGGCGTAGAAGCTCCGCGAACCCGCTTAGACCCCGGTCGGAGCCGCGCGTCGCATAGCGCAGCCGATGGAGAATTCGCCATGAATTTGCTCAAAGAAATCGAAAACGAACAGATGGCGAAGCTCTCCGCCGGCAAGGAAATCCCCGATTTCCAGCCGGGCGATACGGTCATCGTCAATGTGAAGATCGTCGAAGGCGAAAAGAGCCGCGTGCAGGCCTATGAGGGCGTCTGCATCGGCCGCGCCGGCGCCGGCCTGAACGAGAATTTCACGGTGCGCAAAATCTCCTACGGCGAAGGCGTCGAACGCGTCTTCCCGCTCTATGCGCCGATGATCGATTCCATCAAGGTCGTGCGCCGCGGCAAGGTGCGCCGCGCCAAGCTCTATTATCTGCGCGGCCGCCGCGGCAAGTCGGCCCGCATCACCGAGCGGCAGGACCACACCGCCGGCGGCGAGGGGAAAACGGCGGAGTAACCGATGGCCCGTACCCTCTACGACAAGATCTGGGATGACCATCTGGTCGACGAACAGCCGGACGGCACCTGCCTCATCTATATCGACCGGCATCTCGTGCACGAGGTGACGAGCCCGCAGGCGTTCGAAGGCTTGCGGCTTTCCGGCCGCAAGGTGCACGCGCCGGACAAGACGCTGCTTGTAGTCGATCACAATGTGCCGACCACCGACCGCCGGCAGAAGAATCCCGACCCGGAGAGCGAGGCGCAAATCGCGTATCTGGCCGAGAACGCGAAATTCTTCGATCTCGAATATTACGACGCGTTCGACAAGCGCCAGGGCATCGTCCACATCATCGGCCCGGAGCAGGGTTTCACCCTGCCCGGCGTGACGCTGGTGTGCGGCGACAGCCACACCGCGACCCATGGCGCGTTCGGCGCGCTGGCCTACGGCATCGGCACTTCGGAAGTCGAGCACGTCCTGGCGACGCAGACGCTGATCCAGACCAAATCCAAGAACATGCGCGCGGTGGTCGACGGCAAGCTGCCGGACGGCGTCACCGCCAAGGACATCATCCTCGCCATCATCGGCGAGATCGGCACCGCCGGCGGCACCGGCTACGCCATCGAATATGCCGGCGAGGCGATCCGCGCGCTGTCGATGGAAGGCCGCATGACGGTCTGCAACATGTCGGTCGAGGCCGGCGCCAAGGCCGGCTTCATCGCGCCCGATGAGAAGGCCTATGCGTTCGTGAAGGACCGCCCCAAGTCGCCGAAGGGCAAGGACTGGGACGCGGCGATGCGCTACTGGGCGACGCTGCAATCCGACGACGGCGCCCATTTCGATCGCGAGATAAAACTCGACGCCGCAAAACTGCCGCCGCTGGTGACCTGGGGCACCAGCCCCGAGCAGGTCATCTCGATCGGCGGCCGCGTGCCGCGCCTCGAAGACATCGCCGACGCCCACAAGCGGCAGGCCGCCGAGCGCTCGCTCGACTACATGGCGCTCAAGGGCGGCGAGAAGGTCACCGACATCGCACTCGACCGCGTCTTCATCGGCTCCTGCACCAACGGCCGCATCGAGGATTTGCGCGCCGCCGCCAAGGTGGTCGACGGCAAGACCGTCAACGCCAAGGTCAAGGCGATGATCGTGCCGGGCTCAGGCCTGGTCAAAGAACAGGCCGAAGCCGAAGGCCTCGACAAGATTTTCGTCAAGGCCGGCTTCGAATGGCGCGAGCCGGGCTGTTCGATGTGCCTCGCCATGAATCCCGACAAGCTCAATCCCGGCGAGCGCTGCGCCTCGACCTCGAACCGCAATTTCGAGGGCCGCCAGGGCTACAAGGGCCGCACGCATCTCGTTTCGCCGGCCATGGCCGCCGCCGCTGCTATCGCCGGGCATTTCGTCGACGTGCGGGAGTGGAAGTAGGCGCGGTGATTTAACCGCGTACCCACCAGCAGCGCATTTGCGGATAGAGAACGGTCCCGCTCGGCCGATATTGCAGCTCGTACCAATCGACGCAGCGGCGGTAGAGCGGCGGCCGCGGATTGATCTCGATGCGCGGGCGCGCATAGCGCGGCGGCGATGGCTGGCTCGGCTGTGCGATCGGCGACGTTTGCGCGACCGCGTGCTGCGCGGCGCCCAGCATCGCCAGCGCGGCGAGCGCCATGATCACGATCAATCGCTGCAGTGACATCGTCGCCTCACGGTCTGGCCTATTCCGCTCATTGCCGTTCACGCTACATTGCAATTATGGCCGATCTTACATCCGATCCGCTGGCCTGGCGGCCCGTCAAGGCGCCCTCGCTCGCCGCGCTTGAAGTTTTGGCCGGCGAGGTGTTTCGGGCGTTGCCGCAAGGCTTTCGCGAGCTGTGCGCGGACCTCGTCATCCAGGTCGACGACTTTCCGAGCGAGGAAGTCCTCACCGAAATGCAGGCCGAGACCGAGTTCGATCTGCTCGGCCTGTTCCAGGGCATAGGCCTGCCGTTCCGCTCAGAAAGCGCCGCCGTGCAGATGCCCAATATGATCTGGCTGTACCGGCGGCCGATCCTCGATTATTGGGCCGAGCACGACGAGACCTTGGGCGCCATCGTCCAGCACGTGCTGGTGCACGAGATCGGCCATCATTTCGGCCTGTCGGATGCCGATATGGAAACGCTCGAACAGACAGCCGATGAAGCAAAGGAAGTGATGTCATGAAAATCGACGGCGGGTGCTCGTGCGGCGCCATCAAGATCGAAGGCGAGGCCGATCCGGAGAAGACGCAAATCTGCCATTGCACCGATTGCCAGACGTCCACGGGCACGGCGTTCCGCGTCTCGATCCCGGTGCCCGGCACTACGTTCAAGATGACCGGGCAACCGAACATTTACGTGAAGACCACCGCCGACAGCGGCAAGCCTCGGGTACAGGCATTTTGCGGCACATGCGCCTCGCCGATCTATTCGACGACACAAGGCGAAGGCGTGCAGCCCTCCTACACGGTGCGGGTCGGCATTTTGCGCCAGCGCGACCAGTTGGTGCCGCGTCGGCAGAATTGGTTTCGCTCGGCGCGGTCGTGGGTCTTAAAGCTCGACGCCGTGCCCAAAAACGAGAAACAGGCTCCAGCCTGACAGCCGTGCTAAGATGGCGCGGCATCGACAGGCCGTCGCCAAAGCCGCAGGGACCACCATCATGATCGTCACCGTTTTCCGTTCCCGCCTGAAGCCCGGAGTCCGCGACGAATACGTCGCCTTGGTCGATCAGATGGAAAAACTTGCTCGCACCATGCCGGGCTACATCTCGCACAAAGGCTTTTTTGCCGATGACGGCGAGCGCGTCACAATCGTCGAGTTCGAGCACGAAGCGGGCCTGCACGCCTGGCGCACCAACCCGGAGCACATCGAGGCGCAAAAACTGGCCCGGCAGAAGTACTATACCGCGTATCACGTTCAGGTCTGTACGCTCGATCGTGAATCGAAGTTCAATGCCGAGGAAGCCGCTAAGCGCGCGCCCGCGGCGGCGCGGGCTTGACCCGGGCGAGGCGAGACGCCATTAACCCGCCACGGATGTTGTGTATCCGTAATCGCTAAGACCTAAGTTCGCCGGAACTGACTTCGCAAGGACCGACAATGAACAAGTTCACCGTGCTTGAAGGCGTCGCGGCGCCGCTGAAGATAATCAATGTCGACACCGACATGATCATCCCCAAGCAATATCTGAAAACCATCAAACGCACCGGCCTCGGCAAGGGCCTGTTCTCGGAACAGCGCTATCGCGACGACGGCAGCGAGAACCCGGATTTCGTGCTCAACAAGCCGGCCTATCGCAAGGCGAAGATTCTCGTCGCCGACGACAATTTCGGCTGCGGCTCCTCGCGCGAGCACGCGCCGTGGGCGCTGATGGATTTCGGCATCACCTGCGTGATCTCGACCTCGTTCGGCGATATTTTCTACAACAACTGCTTCAAGAACGGCGTACTGCCGATCAAGGTGTCGCCGGAAGACCTGGAAAAACTGTTCGACGACGCCGAACGCGGCGCCAACGCGACGCTCTCCGTCGATCTGGCGAAACAGGAAATCCGCGGCCCCGACGGCGGCGTGGTGAAATTCGACATCGATCCGCACCGCAAGAAATGCCTGCTCGAGGGCCTCGACGACATCGGCATGACCAATCTCAAGGCCGGCAAGATCGAGGGCTTTGAGCAGAAGACCAAGTCGGAGCGGCCTTGGGTCTAAGGCTTGGGTGTAAGGAAGCGCGTGCGGTCACTGCCTTCTCGCGCTTGCCCGTCCAATGAAACCCGCCATCTCCGTTTCGCATCTGTCCAAGACCTACGCGTCGGGCTTCCAGGCCTTGAAAGACATCAACCTGGACATCCGCCACGGCGAGATTTTCGCGCTGCTCGGGCCGAACGGCGCCGGCAAGACGACGCTGATCAGCATCATCTGCGGCCTCGTCAATCCTTCCGCCGGCACGGTCACCGTTGACGGCCACGACATCATCTCGGACTACCGCGCCGCCCGCGCGATGATTGGGCTGGTGCCGCAGGAGCTGACCACCGACGCTTTCGAGACGCCGCCGGCCACCATGCGGTTCTCCCGCGGGGTGTTCGGCAAGCCGGCAAATCCCGCGCACATCGAGAAAGTTCTCAAGGAACTCTCGTTGTGGGACAAGAGAGACGCCAAGATCAGGATGTTGTCGGGCGGCATGAAGCGCCGGGTCATGATCGCCAAGGCGCTGGCGCACGAGCCGCAAATCCTTTTTCTCGACGAACCGACCGCCGGCGTCGACGTCGAATTGCGCAGGGACATGTGGCAATTGGTGCGCGCGCTGCGCGCCACGGGCGTCACCATCATCCTCACCACCCACTACATCGATGAGGCCGAGGAGATGGCGGACCGCGTCGGCGTCATCAACAAAGGTGAAATCATTCTCGTCGAGAACAAGGTCGAGCTGATGCGAAAGCTCGGCAAAAAGCAATTGACCGTCGAATTGCGTGAACGACTCGATGCCGTACCGGCGACGCTGGCCGCCCATAATCTGACGCTCGCGGCCGGCGGCAGGGAGCTGATCTACACCTACGACACCACGGGCGAGCGTACCGGAATCACGGCTTTGCTTGACGACCTGCGTCACGCCGGGCTCAGATTCAAGGATCTGCAAACGACGCAAAGCTCGCTGGAGGACATTTTTGTCGGCTTGGTGAGGCAGGACCAATGAAACTCACGATGAACGTCTATGCGGTGCGCGCCATCTACGCCTACGAGATGGCGCGCACCGGCCGCACCTTGCTGCAGAGCGTCGCCTCGCCGGTGATCTCCACGTCGCTCTATTTCGTGGTGTTCGGTGCCGCGATCGGCTCGCGCATCACCCAAATCGAGGGCGTGCCTTTTGGCGCCTTCATCGTCCCCGGGCTGATGATGCTGACACTGTTGCAGCAAAGCATCATGAATGCCTCGTTCGGCATCTACTTCCCTCGCTTCGTCGGAACGATCTACGAAATTCTCTCGGCTCCGGTATCGGCGTTCGAGATCGTGCTCGGCTATGTCGGTGCGGCCGCCACCAAATCCATCATTCTCGGCTTGATCATCCTGGCGACGTCGGCCCTGTTCGTGCCGATCCGGATCATGCATCCAATGTGGATGCTCGCGTTCCTCGTCCTGACCTCCGTCAGCTTCAGTTTGTTCGGCTTCATTCTCGGCATCTGGGCCGAGGGTTTCGAGAGACTGCAAGTGGTGCCGCTCCTGATCGTCACGCCTTTGACGTTTCTCGGCGGCACGTTCTATTCGACCAGCGTCTTGCCGCCGTTCTGGCGCACGGTGACGTTGTTCAATCCGCTGGTCTACCTGATCAGCGGTTTCCGCTGGAGCTTTTTCGATATCGCCGACGTCGATGTCGGCCTGAGCCTTTTGACGACGCTCCTTTTCCTGGCAATCTGCATGATTATCGTCTGGTGGTTCTTCAGGACCGGATATCGATTGAAGAATTAGGCGTGTTGCGGCTCACTTGCGCCCCAGAAACGTGAAACTATTATGATCGCCGCGCCGCACAGCGGCGGCATGGCCATACGGGACCGCCGCGCGATGAACTATATCGACAGAGACAACCCGGTTTTCAGTGAACCGATCCAATCTCCCGCGGCTTGGACCGGGTCCGAAATCGGCGGCAAGGCGGGAGTGAGCCGCCGGCTGACCCCCGCCCAAATTGAGACCCTTTGGAATCTGGTCGAGCGGACACGCCACCGCGCCTTGACGGATGCCACGCGGGCCGATTTTGCCGATCCACTCATCGACCGGCTCATGCACGACGTCCGCCGCGAGCTTATTCATGGCAAAGGCGTGGTGCTGCTCAGCGGTCTCGACATTGGCGGACGGTCGATCGAGGATTTTGGCAGATTGTATTGGGGCCTGGGCACCTATGTCGGAACTGCCGCGGTGAACAATCGCGGTGAGCGATTGTGCCGCGTTCAATACGAAACCGACGACCGCGTCGCCGGTGTCGGTTATCTGCGGAATATCGAACTGCTTGCACACACCGACTATCATGAAGTGTTGGGCCTCGCGGCTTACCAAAGAGCGGAGACAGGCGGCGAAACGGGCCTCGTCTCAAGCCTGGCAATACACAACATCTGTCTGCAGGAACGGCCCGCGTACTTGAAGGCTCTCTACGAGGGATACTTTCACGTCGCTCCGGGGCGCGATCAGGTCCTGCCGCAAAAGGCTCCGCTGTTCAGCAATGCCGGCGGCACCGTCAGCTTTTCCACCCATTTCCGCCAGTATCACGAGGCCGCGGCGCGGCTTGGCCAACAGCTGCCTTCGGAGCTGATGGCGGCGCTGGACTTCGTGCAGGAAGTTGCGTCACGTCCGGAGCTGCGCGTTACTTTCACATTGGAGCCCGGCGAGATTCTGTTTTGGCATAACTTTACCTTGTTGCATGCGAGAACCGCCTTCACCAACAGTGAGGATCGTAAGCGATTGCTGTTGCGGCTCTGGCTCAATGTTCCCAATGGCCGAGCAATGCATTTCACTTTCAATGAGCGCGCGAGGAGCCTCGATCGGATGAATGAGGAAGCGGCGACGCGGAAGCCGCCGACGTGATGAGCGTTCCGACATTGCGATGGTGCTACAAAGACCCGAGCTCGCGTCACCGTAAACGCGATCCGGGAAAATGCTCGCGCCGGCGCCTGATGATGACCTGATAGCCCTTTTCAAGCAGGACGTACGATCCGTTATGAGCGTTGAGAAAGGCGTCGATGGCATCCTTCGGCCTTTCTGACGGGGGATATTTCGGCCGCCAACCGTAATCGTCCCAGATCAGAATCCCGCCGTCCCGAAGCAGAGACCACGCCCGCGCGGTATCCGCGGCAACATCATCGCGCCGATGACTGGCGTCGAGGTAGATGACGTCGTAGCTGCATCGTTTGGCGATCAAGGCGTCCAGTACCGCGACAGATCGGCCCTTGATTTTTTTCACACGGTCGCCGAATGGCGCGACGTTGCGGTCGAACCGGATCTCCGCGTAAGGCAACTGCCGTACCCACGCGCCGTGTTCCGGCAGAGCCAAAAGGCTTAAACTGCCGCGGAAGGTATCCACACAGGTCATATCGCAGCGATAAAGATAATTGAGAAAGTAAACCGCGGAACGTCCCTCCCACGTTCCGACTTCCAGGACGCGAACCCTGCGCGACCGCCATGGCGCCAGCACCCTGCGCCAAATCTTGGCGTGTGAGGTGGTCCAGTCGCAGCTAAACACCTTGCCGATCCACGGACGCCCTTCAACACGCCGCTGCATCGGTCACCTGTCGTGTTCGATGCGGCGTTGGCGTGCCAAATCGAAGGCTCACAGCGTCGCCAATGCAATCGATCATGCTTTCGGACGATGTTCGGCCGGCCTATGCCGGGATGGAGATAGGCGAAGCGGCGTGTGTCGCGGCTGACGCCGCGCTTTCGCGCGAACGGAGGGTGTCTTCCTGGAAAGTGAGATTGTATCGACGTGTCAGCCGCTTGCTATTGGCGGAATAGACCCTCAGGCCGTACGCCGCACGGCGTTGCACCCTCGCTTGCCACTTTGGCGAGCCGTTGCGCGGGCGCGGGCAGGCAAGCATCGCGCCGATAAAAGCCGCTTCCTGCAGGTCAAGCTGGTCGACGTCCTTGCCGAACACCTTGCGGGCGGCAGCTTCCGCCCCGATCAAGCCGGAGCCGAAATAGGCGCAAGCGAGATACGATCTGAGAATTGTTCGCTTGTCGCAATGCGACTGGAGGGCGAGCGCGAGGACGATCTCATAGACCTTTCGCCTGATGGTATGCTGGCGGAATCCGGTGATGGTTCGCACAAATTGCATGTCGATCGTGCTGAAGCCGCCATGCCGGCGCAACGTCAGGGCCTTGCTGACTTCGCGCAGGACCGAACGCAAATCGACGCCAAAGTGTTTGAAGAACCGCCGATCCTCGAGAACGATCGTCATCAATTCCAGCGCTCTCAGGGCAACCGGCTGATCGCCGGCAGGTGCCGTCGTGCCGCGAAGGACTCGCGACAAATCATTTTGCAATCTGTCGCGCCACCCGATCGGGCTGAACAAGCCCGGTTCCTTCGTGGACTCATGGGGGGGGATCAATGCCGTCACCGCTCTGTTTCGTCACCAGCTCTATTGGCGCGACAAGGTATCACCGGCACTCGGCAATGCAATTACCCCTGCGGCCGGCGACACGATGAGGCCGTTATGAGGGTGATGCATCGCCGTGCCGGATCGCCGCCGCATTTCGCCGCGCCCGAGGTCCGACCTGCCGAGCATAAAGCGAGTTCATGATTTCTGCCTCGGCTGCCTGCCAATTTTCGCGGTTAACGGCGGCAAGAAATCGTGAAAACTTGGCGAGACCGCCGGCGCCGAGATTGAACGCCATATCCGTCAACGCCTTCTTGCGCCCCGCTGCCAGCGCTACCCAGCCGGGAATCAGCGCTTCCGCGGCGGCCGCCGCCGTATGCAAATCCTGCGCAAACAGCGTCTCGATCTGCGCGTCGCTCAACATTTGCTCGCGCTTGAGTAGCTTCTCGTAATCGAGATCGAGCGCGCGGATTTTCTCGGCTGCGTCAGCTCTGCGCAGGTTGAAACCAACGCCAACGGTGGGGATGCCGAGCGAATCGTAATAAACGGCTTGGTGCCATCCCTCGTTTTTGATCAGATAATGCCGCAACATGGCTAATTCTTCAGGGCTCATGGTGGCAGCGCGCCCGGTTTTGACAGAAATCTCAAGGCGACCATTTTCATCAGCGATTTCTCAGGCAAACACCGCACCCCGATAGTGAGGACGCAAAGATTCAGGGGGTCTGAAGTGTCCGGCCAACCCGGAAGCCCAGGTCGCAGATGCGGACACCGGCAGTACATCCGAGGCGGACCGCGGAGCGGATATAGTCCGGCTTATCGGTCCACGAAGCGCCGCGGACGACGCGGCGACTGCAATCGCCGTCAACCCAAGCCGAGCCGTCGGTGGGCGCGCCGACGTAATCGTTGTGGATGCAATCTTCCGTCCACTCCCAGACATTGCCGACCATGTCATAGAGACCGAACTTGTTGGGCGCGAACGACCCGACCGGCGCCGTCTTCGTGTTGTCCCATTGACTCCCGCAGCCGTTGCAATTGGCATTGTTGTGGCCGACGGCGTCCCCCCAGGGATAGGCGGTCTGCATTCCGGCACGTGTCGCATATTCGTATTCGGCTTCGGAAAGCAGCCTATAGGGTTTGCCGGTCATGCGAGACAACCAGGCCACGTAGCGCTTGGCGTCGTCCCAAGTCATGTTGATCACCGGCTGCTGACCGCGGCCGAAGCTGTCGGGGATGGTCCGGTCGCAATCGCCATAGCGGGCGCAGGCATCCCAGTCGGCGTAGGTCAGTTCGAACTTGGCCACGGCAAAGGGTTTGGCGATCGTGACCTGATGTTGCGGTTCTTCGAATGGCTGATGGCCGTGCTCGTCTGCGGGCGAGCCCATCGTGAACGGCCCCGCGGGGACGACGACCATCTCCGGGCAATCCGTTGCACATTCTTTGAACGACTTCCCGGGCACTAGCGCCAGCTCGGCTGCAGCGCTCAGCACATAGGGTTGAACCTGCGACTGCATATAGGGACGCGTGATGGCGTACCAGCGCCATTGCTCCGCCAGATAGGCATTGTTGAACCAGCCGAGCAGCGTGACGGCGACGGCAAACGCCAATACACCGACCAGCGCCTGAAAGCGTCGGCGCCGCTGCAGCGCCGCCTTGCGGCTCTGCATGATGAAATTGCGGTCCTCGACCGCGAGGTCACCGGAACGCTTGTTATGCCAGCTGTGCGCCTGGGCGAGCGCAAGGCCCATGAGCAGTGCATCGTTCTTCGAACGATCCGGCGTTGCCTGCCAGGCGCGGCGGGCGGCTTCGAGGCCGCTGCGCCAGGCTAAAAACTCGCGCTCGGCGGCGATCCATCCGCGTAATTTGTCCCAACGCCGGAAGATGGCCTCGTGCGCCACCTCGGCGTAAGTCTCGCCGGTCTCGGCGGTCACGATGACGAGAAGGCGATTGGGGTGATCGGAGAGCTCGCCAACGAGCCGCCACTCTTCGTCCGAGAAGTCCGCTCTAGCGGCCCGACGCCGCGTCGGCTCTCCGTCCTCGCGCACAGTGGCGCAGCGCAAGGTGAAAACGCGTCGTAGCGCGACTTCCGCACCCGGATGCATCGCGAGAAACGTGTCGGCGCGGTCGACGAGCACGCCGCCAAGCTCGAAGGATGGCGCGGAAAGACGCAGCGTGCCGTCTTTCCTCGCCATCATCTGCGTCCACATGTCGTCAAGCGTATAGGAGAGCAGCGGCAAGGCACCGACGTCCTTGACCGAGTCCTCCGCGGTCCGGCGGGTAATAACGTCGATAACGCCTTCAGTTTCGCATCTTGCCCCGAGGAGTTGCGCCGGACGGCTCACCACTTCGCGCAGTTCCTCCTCGCCGAGCGGCGGCACGTCGATCTGCTGGCGGGCCTTGAACAGCGGCTTGTCACCTTGCAGATGGCCGAGGAAGTCGGCGCGCAAGCTCATCATCGCGCGCAGACGCGGGTCGGGCAGCGCCTGCGCCAGCAGTTCGGAGAACCGCTCCCGCTGCCGCACCTCACCGCGCACGTAAAGCTCCTCGCCTTGGTCGACGTAAAGCAAAAACGCCGGCGGCTTGGGCTGATCAAGTTTGACGCGGCGCCGCTCGGTGGCCTCGATCAGGTCGGACAGCGTCGCCTTGCCGTCGAGCAACAGCTCGATCCAGCCTTTTTGCTCCCTGACCCGCTCATATTCCGCTTCGAACTGCCAGACATCGAGAAAAGCATCCGTCAGCGCTTTGACCGGATCGGTGCCGGGCTTGAGCGTGAGAAAGCACCATTGCCGACTGTCCTTAAAAATTCCGGGCCACGCATTCGCTCCCGCGGCTTCCTCCGGCCACGCCTGACGCTTGAGCGCCGCAAGCACGCCGGCCTTAGCAATCGAGGACTTGCCTACACCCGAATTGCCGATGAGCAGCGGCAACCGGTCCTGATGCGAAAGCGCGTTGAGAACCTCGACGGTTTCCCGCGTTCGTCCGAAAAAATAATCGCTGTCTTTTTCCTCCATCGCTTCGAGGCCGCGATACGGCGAAGTGTACCGCCACAGTTCGCCCGGGTTGGTGCCGTGGCCGGCTGCCGCGTCGAATAGGCGTCCCAGGTCGATGTCGGCCTCCGGGTCGCGTGTAATGATCCAGTGCATCCGTCGCAGAAATTGCAGGCCGGGCGCGGTCTGACCTTCGAGCAACACGACAATGAGTGGGAAATCGGGCGACCTGTTCCGTGACATCGCCCACTTGTCCAGAGCCTCGTCATACTCGAGCTCCTGCCAGTCGCCGATGCCCTTTTCGCCGACCAGCAATATGAAAGCGTCCGCCTGCGCAATTTCGTCGGCGAGCTGTCTCGACCAGGATCGGCCGGCGCGCAAGTGCTCCGGGGCGAAGAAAACACGCAGCTCAGAGTCCTTGCGCTCGATGGCAGCCTTCAGCCGTTCCGCCAGCTTCTGGTCCGGCGAATGATAACTGAGAAACCAGTGGCGCATTCAAAGTCCCCCGACGCGCGTCGCAGAATATCGAGTTTCAGGGGTATCCCCGCAGATTGCAACACGTCGACGGACGGCGGCTCAAGAACCGCGGTGCTGCGCCATCTCTTGGCTGTGACTTAGCGCACAACCGTGCCGATACGTTCGAGCCGGATCGTATGCTGCGCGCCACTGGAACCGCGATCGATCGAGTAGAAGATCATCGCGGCACGCCCGACCAGATTTTCGAACGGGACGTAGCCGATCTGCGACAACACGCGGCTGTCGGTCGAATTATCAAGGTTGTCGCCCAGAACGAAATAGTGGCCCAGCGGCACGGTATAGACCGGCGTGTTGGCGTAGAAGCCACTATTGGCGAAAGCGATCACCGTGTAGCTTACGCCGTTCGGCAGCGTTTCGCGATAACGCTTCATGCGCGCAAGCGGGCCAGTATCCCCTGTCACGAAGTCGTCGATGCGCTCGTGCTTGACCGGCTGTCCGTTGATCTGCAGCACGTCGTCGATCATCTGAATGCGGTCGCCCGGCAGGCCGACGATCCTTTTGACGAAATCGACCGAATCGTCCTTCGGCAGCCGGAACACCACGACATCGCCGCGCTGCGGTTCGGAGGCGAGCAGCCGGCCGGAAAACAGCCGGGGCGAGAACGGCAGCGAATAATGCGTATAGCCGTACGCGTATTTCGATACAAAAAAATAGTCGCCCACGAGCAACGTCGGCATCATCGATCCAGCGGGTATATTGAAAGGCTGGAACAAGAATATTCTGATCAATAAGGCGACGATAACCGGAAGCACAAGTGCGCCGGCCGCAAAGCTTGCTACGGTACGCCAAAAGCCGAATCCCTGGACGCGGCCGTACATCCATAGCGCCAACACTGTCGCCCACAATGTGAGCGCCGCCAAAATTAGATTAAGAGCGATCGTGAATGACGGCCCCCTGGCAAGTCCCGACAAAGCCAGCACAAAGAAACCGAAGAGACAAATCGGAACGCCTATTGCGAATGGCGCTCCACCCCAGGCCAGCGCGGCGCGTATCGTCGCCATCGACGCGCGACCGCCGAGCAAAGCGCCGGTCCATTTGAGAACGCAACCCGTCAGGTAAAGGCCGACGATACCTGCGGCGGCGGCGGCGACGATGACAACGGCGATGATGCGCCAGTCCGGCGACGCGGACGACGTCCCGAAAGGACGGATGAGCCACGTCGCAAATTCGGATATCGTGCCAAGAGCCGCCAGCAGCAGCACCTGCCATCCGAAGTTTCCCGCCAGGATGCGTTCGACAACGCGGCGCGGATGGAGCCATACCGATAGCCAAGGCGAGGATGTCGACGAGTCAGCGGCGTCAGGTGCCATGCTGTTGCCTTCGACGTCGAGACGGGAGTGAGCGGGGCGCGGCAACGCTCAGTTGCCTAGACATAGCCCGCGGAACCCGCGCGTCAAGCCGGCTGTTTCTGCTTCGCCTTGGCGATCGCATCCGCGATCGCCACCGTGCGCTGCGCCATCTCGGCGTGCAGGCGTTCGACCATACGGCCGTCGATCTGGACCACGCCCTTGTCACGGTTCTCTGGCAATTCAAACGCGGCGATCATCTTGCGCGCCGTCGCCACCTCTTCGTCGGTCGGCGAGAACGCCGCGTTGCACGGCTCGATCTGCTTCGGATGAATGAGCGTCTTGCCGTCAAAACCGAGATCGCGCGCTTGCAGGCACTCCGCGGCAAAGCCTTCGGCATCGCCGAGGTCGTTATAGACGCCGTCGAGGATGTCGAGGCCGTAGGCGCGCGCGGCGGCGATGCAATTCATCAGCCACGGCAGCATCGGCGCGCGGCCGGGCACCAGGCGAGCGCGGGTGTCCTTGGCGAGGTCGTTGGTGCCCATGACGAAGCCTGAGAGCCGGGTCTCCGAATCCAGGGCCGCCGCGGCGATCTCGCCCACATTGAGCATCGCCAGCGGCGTCTCCATCATGGCCCAGACCCGGACATGCGGATCGGTGCCCATGTCGACGATGCGCGCCGCCAGATCCTGCAACTGGCCGGGATCCGACACTTTCGGCACCAGCACCGCGTCGGGTCTGGCCCCGGCAATGGCGTTGAGGTCTTCGACCCACCAGCGGGTATCGAGGCCGTTGATGCGCACCAGCACTTCGCGGTCGCCGAAGCCGCCGTTGCGCAGCGCCTTGACGATGGCGTCGCGCGCGGGCGCCTTGGCCTCCGGCGCCACTGCGTCTTCAAGATCGAGGATCAGGGCGTCGGCCGGCAGCTCGCGGGCCTTTTCCAGCGCCCGCGCGTTCGATCCGGGCATGTAAAGCACGCTGCGGCGCGGACGGACGGTCATGGTGAAACCCCCAGGAATTACCTTAAGCTAACGGACCGGCACGCCGCGTGCCAATTACGCGTCATTCCGGGGCGCCGCGCAACGGCGAGCCCGGAATCCATAACCCCAGTGCTCGTGGATATGGATTCCGGGCTCCTCGCTAACGCTCGGCCCCGGAATGACGGAGACTTACGCCGCCTTCTGCTTCGCCGTGATCAGCTTGCGGTTGATCAGGCATTCGGCGATCTGGATGGCGTTGAGGGCTGCGCCCTTGCGCAGGTTGTCGGAGACGATCCACATCGCCAGCCCGTTCTCGACGGTGGCGTCCTCGCGGATGCGGCTGATGTAAGTCGCATCCTCTCCCGCCGCCTCGTAGGGCGTCACGTAGCCGCCCGGCTCGTGGGAATCGATCACCAGGCAGCCTGGCGCACTGCGCAGGATGTCGCGCGCCTCGTCGGGCGTGATCGGATCGGCGAACTCGATATTGACCGCCTCGGAATGGCCGATGAACACCGGCACGCGGACGCAGGTCGCGGTCAGCTTGATCTTGGGATCGAGGATCTTCTTGGTCTCGACCACCATCTTCCACTCTTCGCGGGTGTAGCCGTCCTCCATGAAGGTGTCGATCTGCGGGATGATATTGAAGGCGATGCGCTTGGGAAAATTCTTCGCCTCGACCTCATTGATCTGGAACACGGCCTTGGTCTGCGCGAACAGTTCGTCCATCGCCTCCTTGCCGGCGCCGGAGACCGATTGATAGGTGGCGACCACGACGCGCGTGATCCTGGCCTTGTCGTGCAGCGGCTTGAGCGCGACGACGAGTTGCGCCGTCGAGCAATTGGGATTGGCGATGATGCCGCGCTTGCGGAAGCCTGCAACCGCGTCGGCATTGACCTCCGGCACGATCAGCGGGACGTCGGAATCGTAGCGCCAGCACGACGAGTTATCGATCACCACGGCGCCTGCGGCCGCGATCTTCGGCGACCATTCCTTGGACACGGCGGAGCCCGCCGACATCAGGCAGATATCGACGCCGGAAAAATCGAAATGCTCGAGCGCTTTGACCTTGAGCGTGCGGTCGCCGAAAGACACTTCGGTGCCCTGGCTGCGCCGCGAGGCGAGCGCGATCACTTCATCGGCGGGGAACGACCGCTCGGCCAGAATGTCGAGCATTTGGCGGCCCACATTGCCGGTCGCCCCGACCACGGCGACATTGTAACCCATTGTTAACTCTCCACCGAAAAATTCACCGCTTGTTCAGCATCCTGGCAACCGTAACGGAAGCGCTTCTAGGCGAGAAACGTCCCTAACACAACGTTGCTGGGACGATCCGCGTGCGGCCGGCCACCTATTCCATTCCAGACGACATCCGCGCCACCTTGGTGCGCCTCCTTGCCTATATGGGGGGCCTTGCGGCCCTTGCCGTGGCCGCCGCCAGTTTTTTCGCGGCGCCCGCGGACATCGTCGCCGCGCTCGGTTCGGCATCGGCGCAGCGGCCAGCCTGGAGCACCGTCGAACGCCCCTACCCCGCCTTCGAGCTGTTGATGCCCGAGCTTGCCGGCAGCACCTACAATTATGCCATCCAGCGCCGCGCCCGAGACGGCGCGCGCAAGGATATGCTGAGCTGGGGCGAACCGGCCGAAGCCGGCCCTTATGTCATTGTGGAAATCTACCGGCCGGCCGTGACCAGCGACCGCTTCCTCGATGCGTCGAGCGAGATCGCAACCCGCATCGTCGATTACGCCGTCACCGACGACGTCAAGCCGGACGGCCAGATCGACAGCAAATTCGGCCCGGTGCCGCTGGTGGATTTTGCCGTCGCGTCACACGACCATGAGCGCCGCTGCCTCGGCTTCGCGCGGCCGTTCAACCAGCCGACCATGCAAATCGCCGGCTGGTATTGCAGCGCCGGCCATGAAGTGGTGGACCGGGCGACGGTGGCGTGCCTGCTCGACCGGCTGACGCTGGTGAACGGCGATGCCAAGCTCCACGAGATGTTTGCCCACGCCGAGGTCAAGCGCACTTTTTGCGGCCAGCGCAATCCGATCCTCGCCGCGACTCCGGAACGTGAAGAGCCGTCAGCGAAACTGAAGTCCGCGCTACGCGGGCGCATGCCGTCGCACTGAGCGCGTTTGCCGGGCGCTGGGTAGCCCGGGAACAACGTTACATAAAGTCCACCAATAGGAGGAGATTGCTCTCCAGAGGCCGATTTGACAGTGAGGCGGCCGGAACCGCGGCGCCCCGCCGGCCGTTGCCGGGACGCTATTGCCGCCGGCCGAAGCACGCTACACTGGCGGGAAGGGAGAGCGAGGTGCCATGCGCGCATTTGCCGTCACAGTTGCCGTTTTAGCCGTATTTGCGGCCGGTTCTGCCGACGCGGCGACCAGAAGGCAGCCGCCGCAGCCTCCGGTGATGCGGACCGCGAGCGGCACCGTCATCCAGCCCTCCAAGACCATCATTCACGATCAGTACGGCCGCACCACGGTGATCGTCATTCGGCCGCGCTCGTATCTCGAGACCGGGACCGAAGTGTCGGTCGGCGACCGCAAATTCATGGACTACGCGTTTCCGGCGGGCGGCGATCCCGGCCAATCGCAGTTCTGGTTCATCGGCCCCGACGTTTCGGGGAGCAATGGCTACCCGCTGCCGCGCGCTTTCGTCACGCCGGGCGCACCGTTCTAACGTAACCGCGATCCGTGGCACTTACGGCCCTACGGGCGACGACATTCGCTCATAGATGCCTTGCGTCGTCACGATGAAATCGATGCGGCCGTCCAACAGCGCTTTGACGCATTCCGACGGCTTGTTGACGATCGGCTCTTCGTGGACGTTGAAGCTGGTATTGACCAGCACCGGCAGGCCGCTGTCGCGCTCGAACGCAGTGAGGATGTCGTAATAGAGCGGATTGGTATCGCGCGCGATGGTCTGCGGCCGCGCCGAGCCGTCGACATGAACCACCGCCGCGATCCGCTCGCGCCACTGCGGCTTCACATTGCAGGTGATGGTCATGAAGCGGCACGCATAGGCGTTGACCGGATTGACGTCGAACACGGTCGCGGCTTTTTCGGCGGTAATCACCGGCGCGAACGGCATGAATTCCGAGCGCGCCAGGCGTTCGTTGAGCAGATCGTGAGTCTCCCGGCGCGACGGATTGGCGAGGATCGAGCGCGCACCCAAGGCGCGCGGCCCGTATTCCATGCGGCCGGTATAGATCGCGCCGAGCTGGCCGACATGAAGCCGCTTGGCGGCGCCGTCGATCGGCGCTTCATTGGTGCAACGCACGCCAGCGGTTGCTTTGAGCGTAGCGTCGATCGCATCGGTGTAATCGCGACCGAAATACATGTCGCGCAGTGGCCGGCGCTGCGCCAGCCAGTGCCGCAGACCGTCGCGCCGCAGCAGATAACAAAGCGCGCCGCCCGCCGGCATGCCCTCGTCGCCCATGGCCGGGAAGACGAAGATCTCGTCGAGCGGCAGCCGTTCGGCGAGAACGCGGTTGAGCCGCACATTGGCGAAGACGCCGCCGGCGAGACCGAGATGCCGCGCCTTGTGGCGCTGCAACAGCCGCTCGACCGAGCGCAGCATGGTGTCTTCCAGCACCTGCTGGATCGAGGCCGCGGCGTCTTCCCGGCTCACGCTGACGGCAAGATCGCGGATCGTATCGTGCATGTCGCGGAAATCGCGGAAATCCGAGCGCACGCGGCCGGCGTCATCGACGGAAAAATGCGCACCGATCTTGTCGGCCAGGACCGGTTGCCCAAACGCCGCGAGCCCAGTCAGCTTGCCCTCGTGGCGCCTGGGAATGAAGCCGAGCGCGCCCGTCACCGTCTCGTAGGCGTGGCCCAGACTGTCGGTCGGCAAGGGGTCGAGCAAACATTCCTCGCCGCCGTAGATCGTCGTCAGCGCGCCGTCGGCAAAATGGCGGTGGCTGTAATTGACCGTATCGCCGCCGCCGTCCGCGGTGACCAGGAGCGCATCGTCCCAGTCGGTGTAAAACAGCGGCGCCAGCGCGTGCGATTCGTGATGATTGTAGAAAAACATTTCCGCGTCGTCGCGGAAACCGCCGGCGCGGCGGAATTTTGGAATGTCGAAGATGTCTTCGATCTTCGCCGTGCGGTAGCGCAAAAACTCCGGCGGCATGTAGCGCCGCGTATTGCCTTCGACGTATTTGCGATACTTTTCGCGCAGCCAGCGCACGCCGCGGATATTGCGATAGAACATCGTCGGAAATTCCGAGCGGCTGAAGCAGACGACGTCGATATCCTTGCGTGTCGCGCCGGCGATCGACAGCACCTCGTCGATGGCGAGGTCGGGATGCTCGCGGCCGTCGCTCTTGCGGCGCGTCAGACGCTCGAGCTGCACCGCGGCGCGCAACTCATAATCGACGAAGACCGCGGCGACAGCGTCGTGGCTTCCCGAATGCGCGCTGAGAATAAGCTGGGACATATCAGCAGCAGCGACCGTGATCAGGCCGAGAGCTTCTCCAACTCGCCGACGACCGCCTCGCCCATCTCGGCGGTAGAGACGATCCTGCAGCCTTCCGACTTGATGTCGGCGGTGCGCAAGCCCTGACCGAGCGCCGCCGCAATCGCCGCTTCGAGCCGGTCGGCTTCCTTGCCCATGTTGAACGAGTAGCGCATCGCCATGGCGAAAGACGCCAGCATCGCAATCGGATTCGCCATGCCCTTGCCGGCGATGTCGGGTGCCGAACCGTGCACCGGCTCGTACATGGCCTTGCGCCGCTTGGTCTTCGGATCGAACTCGCCGAGCGACGCCGACGGCAGCATGCCGAGCGAGCCGGTGAGCATCGCCGCGACGTCGGACAGCATGTCGCCGAACAGGTTGTCTGTGACAATGACGTCGAACTGTTTCGGCCAGCGCACCAGCTGCATGCCGCCGGCATCGGCCAGCATGTGCTCGAGCTGCACGTCCTTATAGTCGCGCGCATGCACTTGGCCGACCACCTCGTGCCACAGCACGCCGGTCTTCATCACGTTGCGCTTTTCCATCGAGGTGACTTTATTGCGCCGCTTGCGCGCCAGCTCAAATCCAACACGCGCAATGCGGTCGATCTCATAAGTGTCGTAGACTTGGGTATCGATGGCGCGCTTCTGGCCGTTGCCGAGATCAGTGATGGTTTTCGGCTCGCCGAAATAGACGCCGCCGGTGAGCTCGCGCAGGATGATGATATCGAGCCCCTCCACCGCCTCGCGCTTCAGGCTCGAAGCATCGGCCAGCGCCGGATAGACGATCGCCGGCCGGATATTGGCAAATAGTCCGAGCTCTTTGCGCAAGCGAAGCAGCCCCGCCTCCGGCCGCGCCTCGAACGGCACCTTGTCCCATTTCGGCCCGCCGACGGCGCCGAAGATCACGGCATCGCAGGCGTGCGCCTTGGCCATGGTTTCTTCGGTGATTGCGACGTTGTGGGCGTCGTATGCGGCGCCACCGACCAGCCCGTCCTCGGTCCGGAAATCGGCAACGCCCTTCTTGGCGTAGAAGCCGAGCAGCCGCTTCACCTCGGCCATGACTTCCGGGCCGATGCCGTCGCCGGCGAGCAGGAGGAGATTATAGGTCGCCATGAAAAAAGCCCTGGATGCGTTGAATGCGGCCCGCAGTGCTAATGGCCGAACCGGCTCATGGCAACCATCGGGGCGTAAAGGCATTGCTTCTGACTAGTCATTGGACTAGATATATCGGGTTCAAGAGGAATGCCGCTCATGAAAGCCTGGCCGGTGCAGGATGCCAAAGCGCGCTTCAGCGAAATGCTCGACACCTGCTTGAAAGAGGGCCCGCAATTGGTCACCCGGCGCGGCGAGAAAGCTGCAGTCCTGGTTCCCGCAGCACAATGGCAGCGGCTCGCCGAAGCGAACAAACCGACACTGAAGGAGCTATTGCTCACCGACATCGCGCGGACTGACGATTTGATTCCGCCGCGGCGCAAATGGCGGCGACGAGTGGCCGACTTCGAGTAACGTC
>DATHHM010000398.1:0-16617 GCA_035317145.1 Xanthobacteraceae bacterium
AGCCGCCGGTGAGCCAGCCGACGCTGTTGGCCACTTCCTGCAATACCAGGCCGATGCCGAGCGTGATCATGATCAACGCCAGGTGGCGAAACCGCGCGATGATGAAGCTCGTCAGATAGCCGAACAGGCCGGCGACAATCGCCGCGGCCACAAGCCCGGTCAGCGGCTCGCCCCAGCCATATTTTGAAAGGAGCCCCGCCGTATAGGCGCCGACACCGAAATAGGCGGCGTGGCCGAGCGATACGATGCCGCAAAAGCCGAGAATGAGATCGAGCGACAGCACGAACAGCGCCGTGATCGCGATCTGGCTCGCCAGCACCAGATAACTGGGCGTCAGCACGAACGGCAAAAGGGTGGCGAGCCAGAACGCGATCTCGCTCCACTGCCAGCGGTTCTGCGTCTGCAGATATTGAACCGGATTGGCTTGACCGGCGGTCGTCGCACTCGTCACGCCTAGCGCCTCCCGAACAGGCCGGTCGGCCGCCACATCAGCACCACGATCATCACCAGATAGATCAGAAAGGCGCCGAACGCCGGAACGTAATATTTGCCGGCCACGTCGGCGACACCGAGCACCATGGCGGCGGCGAACGATCCGAAAATCGAACCCAGCCCGCCGACCGAAACGACGATCAGCACGTAGATCAGATAGGTCAGCGCGAACGACGGATCGAGCCCGATGATCTCGATGGCCAACGCGCCGCCGAGGCCGGCAAGCCCGCTGCCGAGCGCAAACGTGATGGCGAACAATGCGTCGACATTGATGCCGAGCCCGCGCGCCATGCGCTGATTGTTCACGGCGGCGCGCACCTGCGCGCCAAAGCGCGTCATTTCGATGGTGACGACCAGCAAGACCGTGATCGCCATGGCGATGGCGATCAGAACCAGCCGGTAGACCGCCAAATTCAATCCGGCGAAATCGATCGAGCCGTGCAGATAGGCGGGCAGCTGCACCGGCTGATTGGTGGTGCCGTAGATGTAGGCGGCGGCGGCAATCGAGATGAAGACGATGCCGATGGTCAGCAGGCACTGTTCGAGATCGGTGGCGCGATAGAAGCGCCGGAAAAACACCCGCTCCAATACGACGCTCACCGCCGCGGCGACGATGAACGCCGCCGGCAGGGTGGCGAAGAACGGCCAGCCAAATGCGTTCATCAGGGTGACGGTGACATAGCCGCCGACCATGGCAAAACTGCAATGCGCCAGGTTGACGAAATTCATCATGCCGAGCGTCACCGACAGCCCGACCGAGAGCAGGAACAACAGCATCCCGTAGGCGATGCCGTCGAATAACACGCCGAAGACAGGAGGCATCGCCGGCAGCCTACGGTGCGAACGAAAAAACCGCGTCAGTGCGCCATGCGCGCCTTGGCGGGGTCCTTGACGTTCTCGACCTTGTCGAACTCGATATTTTGCAGCTTGTCGCCGACCTTCTGGACGCGGCGGATATACACGGTCTGGATGATGTCGCGGGTTTCCGGATCGATCGAGATCGGGCCGCGCGGGCTCTCCCAGGCCATGCCCTTGGCCGCCGCGATCAGCGAGTCGCCGTCGGTCTTGCCGCCGGTCTTCTTCAGCGTCTCATAGATCAGGTGCGTGCCGTCGTAGCCGCCGACCGCGAAGAAATCCGGGTTGCGATGGAATTCGTCGTTGAAGGCTTTGACGAATTCCTGGTTCAGCGCCGATTTGTGGCTGTAGTCGTAATCCGACACGGTGATGATGCCGAGCGAAGCGTCGCCCATGCTCTTGAGCGCCGTCTCGTCGCCGAGCGCGTCCTGCCCCATCACTTTGATCTTGGATGGATCGACGCCGCGCTCCGCCAGCGCCTTGCCGACCGCGGCCGGCTGCGTGCCACCGGGAATCCAGATGTAGATGGCGTCCGGGTTCTTATCCTTGGCGGCTTGGACGAAAGCAGAGAAGTCCGGATTGGCCACGGGGAAGCGCACCGAGCCGATGACTGTGCCGCCGCCTTCCTTGAAGCCGGTCTGGAACCAGGTTTCTGCGTCGATCCCGGGACCGTAATCGGAGACCATCGTGTAGACCGTCTTGACCCCGTTCTTGGCCGCCCATTGCCCGAGCACGTAGTTCAATTGCGGCGTGGTCGAGGAGGTGCGGGCGATATAGGGCGACTTGGTGGTGATGATGGCGGTGGCCGCGTTCATGACCACCATGAATTTTTTCGCCTCGGCGGAAATATCGGCCGAAGCGAGCGCATTCGGCGTCAGCGAGAAACCGCCGAAGATGTCGGCGTTGTCGCGGACCACGAGCTCTTGGGCGAGGCGCTTGGCGACGTCGGGGGCGATGCCGCCGGTGTCCTTGCGGAGCACCTCGAGCTTCTTGCCGGCGACGTTGTCGCCGTGCTGCTTCATATAGAGCTTCAGCCCGTTGTCGATCTGGGCGCCGGTATCGGCGAATTGCCCGGAATATTCGTTGATCATGCCGAGCTTGACCGTGTCCTCGGCCTTGGCCGCGCCGCCGAGCAAAGCCAGTGCCAAGCCGGCAACGCCAATAAAGAACTTTTGCATCGCTCCCTCCCAATTCTCGTAATGCTTAAACGCGTTTCGGGTCGTATCCTCGTTCAGGTCGCCCGCAAGTGCAATGCGCGTTTATTGTCGCGGGTGGCGGTGGGCTGTTGCCCCTTGAGCGGGAAGGTTGAGGGAGTGAACGTTTCCGAGCCGGCAACGTCGTTGCAGGCCGCGCAAGCCAAGGTCGCGGCGCTGCTTAACCCGCGCAACGTCGTCATCGTCGGCGCCAGCGATGCGCCCGGAAGCTGGGCGCTGCGCGCGTTCCAGAACCTGCGCCGTTATGCGTTTCCCGGCGCGGTCTATGCGGTCAATCCGCGCCGCGATCAGGTCTGGAACATGCGCTGCTATGGCGGCTTCGCCGACCTGCCAGAGCCGCCGGATCATGTTGTGGTGGTGATCCCGGCAACCCAGGTGCCGGACACCTTGCGCGCCGCTGCCGCGGCCGGAGCGCGCAGCGCCACCGTCATGTCGTCGGGCTTTGGCGAAGCCCAAAATCCCGCGGCAAAAGCGCTCGCCGAGACGTTGCACAAAACGATCGCCGAAACCGGGCTCGCGGTCTCCGGGCCGAACTGCATGGGCAATATCCACGCGCCGTCGCGGTTGATGACGCTGACCGACGATCGCCCGCACCACATTGCCGCAGGACCCGTGGCGATCGTCGCCCAGTCCGGCGGGCTCGCCATGGCGATCAAGCGCACGCTCGAAGAACGCGGCATCGCCACTGCCTCGCTGGTGACCTCCGGCAACGAGGCGGGGCTGACCACCGCCGATTACATCGCCTATTACGCGACGCTGCCGTTCGTTCGCGTCATTGTCTGCTATCTCGAAGCGGTGAAGGATGCCGCGCATTTGCGCGCCGCCTGCGCCGTGGCGCGAAGTGCCGGCAAGCCGGTGATCGCGGTGAAACTCGGCGCGTCGGCGGAAGGCCGCGCCGCGGCGCTGGCGCATACCGGCGCAGTCGCCGGCACGATGGCGGAGTTCGATGCGCTCGCCGCGTCTGCCGGCATCGTGCGCGTGCGCACGCTCGACGACATCGTCGAGGCGGTGGAATATTTTACCCACGTGCCGCTGCCGGCCGGCGCCAATCTCGGCGGCATCACGTTCTCCGGCGCGTTGCGCGGGTTGTTGCTCGACGCCGCGGCAGCGAACGGCCTGGCCTTCCCTGCGCTCGCGCCGGCAACGCTTAAGCGCCTCGAAGCCGTGCTCGGCGTTGGCACCTTCATCGGCAATCCGCTGGATTCCGGTTTCGCCGGGCTCGGCAGCAAGGAGGTTTATATCGAGTGCGTCTCGGCGCTGCTCGACGATCCGGCCATCGATATCCTGCTGCTGCAAGAGGAATTGCCCCGTGGCCCGGGCTCCGAGCGCAAGGAGGCCAACCTCCATGCCGTCAACGCGCTTGCCTCGAGCAGCAAAAAACCGATCGTCCACGTCACCATGATCTCGCACGGCCTGAACGACTATAGCCGTGCGTTACGCGAGCAATTGCCAAACATCGGCTTCATGCAGGAGGTCGACAAGACGCTGCGCGCAGTGCGCGCCATTGCGACCTACGCGGAATGCGCAAGGCAGGCGACGTGATGCCAACCTTGTCTCGCCCGGCCAACACCTGTTGAATGCGCCGACAAGGGACACAAAGGGAGTGCGCCATGCCCGCGGCCAAAAAATACGAAGCGATCCACGTCGAGAACGAAGGCGGCATCACCTGGCTGATGATCAACCGCCCCGACAAGCGCAATGCCATGAGCCCGCAGGTCCATCTCGAAATGGACGAGACCCTCGACGAGCTCGCCGTCGATCCGGCGACCGAGGTGCTCGTCCTCACCGGCGCCGGCAATGCGTTCAGCGCCGGGCAGGACATAAAGCTTTATTTCCGCGCCAATGCCGGCGACGCCGCGGCGCGCCACAAGCTGCGCCGCGCCTCGAACAATTGGCGTTGGCAGAAGCTGTCGACATTCCCGAAGCCGACCATCGCCATGGTCAACGGCTATTGCTTCGGCGGCGCCTTCACCCAGGTGACCGCCTGCGACATCGCGCTCGCCGCCGACGACGCCATGTTCGGCCTGTCGGAAGTCAATTGGGGCATCCTGCCCGGCGGCATCGTGTCGTGGAACGTGGCGCAGACCATGAACTACCGCGACGCGCTCTATTACGCCATGACCGGCGATTCGTTCGACGGCAAGCAGGCCAAGCAGATGGGTTTCGTCAATTTCTCCTACCCCAAAGAGAAGCTGCGCGAAGAGACCGTCAAGCTCGCCAAGAAACTGATGGAGAAGAGCCCGGCGACCTTGCGCTACACCAAGGAAGCGATCCGCGCCGTGCGCTTCATGAACGAGCCGCAGGCGCAGGATTATCTCGCCGCCAAGAGCGACGCGTTGCGCTATAACGACAAGGAGAACAGCCGCGAGGAGGGCATGAAGCAGTTCCTCGACGAGAAGAGCTACCGCCCCGGCTACGGCCACTTCAAGCGCAAGCGGGCGAGCGCGTAATTTCCCTCCCCCCTTGTGGGGGAGGGTAGAGAGGGGGGTCGTGAGGTTACGAAGATCGTCGACGCTCTCACGTCACCTCCCGACCCCCACCCCTTCCCCTCCCCACAAGGGGGAGGGGACCAGGTAAAGCCACGGCAGCGAGAATGGATCGCCAGCAAAGCACCATCGACGAGGAAGAGGTCGCGCGATTTTCGCGCATGTCCGGCCAATGGTGGGATGCGCGCGGGCCGATGGCGGCGCTGCATAAGTTCAATCCGGTGCGGCTTGCCTATATCCGCGATCGCGTGGCGGAGCATTTCGACCGCGATCCGAAGCGGCTCGATAGCCTCGCCGGCTTGCGCATCCTCGATATCGGTTGCGGCGGCGGTATTCTCTCCGAGCCGTTGGCGCGGCTCGGCGCGTCGATGGTCGGTGCCGATCCGTCGGCGAGCAACATCGCCGTGGCGCAGCATCACGCGGCGCAGGCCGGGCTATCGATCGACTATCGCAGCACGACGGCGGAGGCGCTGGCGGAAGCGGGCGAAAGTTTTGACGTGGTGCTGGCCATGGAGGTGGTCGAGCACGTCGCCGATGTCGGGCTGTTCGTCGAGCTCGCCGGCGTCATGGTGAAACCCGGCGGCTTGCTGTTCGTCGCCACCCTCAATCGCACCATGAAAAGCTTCGCGCTCGCCATCGTCGGCGCCGAATACATTCTGCGCTGGCTGCCGCGCGGCACCCATCAATGGGATAAGTTCGTCACGCCCAACGAGCTCGAAATCGCCATCGAGCAAAGCGGGCTGCAGATCACCGGCGAGACCGGCGTGATGTACAATCTGCTCGCCGACCGCTGGCAGCTCACCACCGACATGGACGTCAATTACATGGTCGTCGCGGAAAAGGCGGCCTGATGATCGCCGGCTGGCTCTGGATCGTCTTCACCGTCACGGCCGCGTTTTTCCAGACCTTGCGCAACGCGATGCAGCGCGAGCTGACGACGAGCCTCGGCACCGTCGGCGCCACCCATGTACGGTTCCTGTTCGGGTTTCCGTTCGCATTGCTGTCTTTGATCGGGGTTTTGCTGGTGACCGGCGTGCCGCTGCCACGCCCGTCCTTGAGCTTCTGGCCCTGGGTGATCGACGGCGCGGCTGCGCAAATCGCCGCGACCGCGCTGATGCTCATGGCCATGGGGCAGCGCTCCTTCGTCGTCACTATCGCCTACATCAAGACCGAACCGATCCAGGTCGCGATCTTCGGACTGATCTTCCTCGGCGACGCCGTCACGCTGCCGATGATGGCGGCAATTCTGGTGGCGACGACGGGCGTGCTGATCATGTCGTTCAAGCCCGGCGGCATGGTTGGCGGCGTCAAGCCGACGCTGATCGGCTTGGCCTCGGGCGGTATGTTCGCTTTGTCGGCGATCGGTTATCGCGGCGCCATCCTTGACCTGCACATGGCGAACTTCGTCATGGCGGCGACGTTTACGCTGGTGGTCGGCCTGGTGATGCAGGCGGTCATTCTTTCGCTGTATCTGTGGCTGCGCCAGCCGTCGGCGATGATCGCCATTCTGCGCGCCTGGAAGCCGTCGTTGTTCGCAGGCCTGATGGGTGCGCTGGCCTCGCAGTTCTGGTTCTTGGCCTTCGCCATCGCCACCGCCGCCAGCGTGCGCACGTTGGCTTTGATCGAGGTGCTGTTCGCGCAAATTGTTGCGCGCGTCATGTTCGGTCAGCGCACTACGGCGCGCGAAGCCATCGGCATGGCGCTCGTCGTCGCCGGTGTGGGACTGCTGATTTTTGCGGAAAGATAGAAGTTAATTCTGATCGTCCGGCAGCATCGGCAGGGGATGAAACTCGATCCCCTCCTCGTGCAGCGCCTTGGCCTCGTCGGGCGAAGCCTCGCCGTAGATCGAGCGGTGCTCGGTCTCGCCGTAATGGATCTTGCGCGCCTCTTCGGGAAATTTTGGGCCGACGTAGTTGGCGTTCTTGGTAACGTGGTCGCGCAGCTCCTTAAGTTTCTGGCGCAGCTCGCGCTCCTGCGTCGACATGATCGCGACCGCTGTCTTGGCTGGCGCAGGCGATACTGCGGCGGGAGGCGCCGGGATGGGCGGCGGCGGCTCGGGCACATCGGCGCGCGCCAGCCGCGGCGCCATGATCGCTTTCTCCACCTTGGGGGAGCCGCAGATGGGGCAGGTCACGAGCCCGCGCTTCGCCTGCTTGTCGTAAGCGGTCGAGTTCTGAAACCAGCTCTCAAAACTGTGCTGACGCTCGCAAGCGAGCGTGTAACGGATCATGGCGAGCCCCGCACCGCGTGCAGGTAGGTCGGCTCGGCCATCGGCTCGACCAGCTCGAAGCGCCGGCCATGGCTCAGCGACGGCACGCGGCTGCGCGCCGCGGTGACTTCCGCCGGATCGATCTCGGCGAAGATCACGCCCGGCTCGGTGCCGCCCTCGGCGACGATCTTGCCCCACGGATCGACCACCAGCGAGTGGCCGAAGGTCTCGCGGCCGTGCTCGTGCCTGCCGCCTTGGGCCGCGGCGAACACGAAGCAGCCGTTCTCGATGGCGCGCGCGCGCATCAGCACGTGCCAATGGGCCTCGCCGGTTTGTTTGGTGAAGGCCGAAGGGATCGCCAGGAACGAGGCGCCGGCCTCGGCCAGCGCGCGATAGAGCGCCGGGAAGCGCAGATCGTAGCAAACCGTCAGACCGAGTCTGCCCCACGGCAAGTCGGCGGCGACCGCGAGCTCGCCGGGACGGTAGGTGTTGGATTCGCGATAGCTCTCGCCACCGGCGAGATCGACATCGAACATGTGGATCTTGTCGTAGCGCGCGGCGATGTCGCCCTTGCGGTCGATCAGGAACCCGCGGTTCGCCGCCTTCTCAGGAGAAGCCTTGACCGCAAGCGAGCCGAGATGGATGTAGATCGACAGCTTGCGCGCGACCTCGCGCAACGTCGCCAAGGTCGGATCCTGCTCCTCGCCGAAGATTTTCGTGAACAGCCGCTCGCGCTTGTTCTCGAGCACGTTGGTCATTTCCGGCGTCTGCACGTAATCGGCGCCGCCGCGCTTGGCTTCGTCGACGCCGGCCAGCACGGCGGCGAGATTGGCCTCCGGCTCCAGGCCCGAGCGCATCTGGACGAGAGCGACCTTGAACGTCGAAGCGCTTGCCATGCTCATCAGCTCATTCCTTGCGCTTATTCCTTGGCCGCGGCGAGCAGCGGGTCGAGCCTGCCGGCTTCGTCGAGGGCATAAAGATCGTCGCAGCCGCCAACATGGGTCGTGCCGATGAAGATCTGCGGATAGGTGCTCCGCCCGCCCGCGCGCTCGATCATCTGTTTGCGTATGTCCCGGTTTCCACTGGCGTCGATCTCGTGGAAGCTTACACCCTTCCGCGACAGCAGTTCCTTCGCATCCTGGCAATATGGGCAGTAGCGAGTGGTATAGATGTCGACGGCGGCCATGATGATGCGAAAGGTCTTGTTGATTGGTTATATGGACGTTCGCCCCGGATCGGCAACCCTGGCGAAAATCAACACGTCGACATTGGCAGCGCCGGCCCGCATGAGCGCCCGGGCGCAGCCGTCGACCGTGGCGCCGGAGGTCAGCACGTCGTCGATCAGGACCAGCCGGCGGCCGGCGACAGCGGCCTTGTCCTCGTCCGGCACGCGGAACGCGCCCTGCACGTTGGCGGCACGCTCGGGCCGCGACAGCCCGACCTGCTGCGCCGTCGGCTTGACGCGCTTCAGCGCCGCCGCGGCAACCGGGACGCCGCTGTTCCCGGAAATAGCCGCCGCCAGCACGGCCGATTGGTTGAAGCGCCGTGCCCAGAGCCTGCGCCAATGCAGCGGCACCGGCACCAGCGCGTCGGCCTCGGCCAACAGTTCGCGGCCGGCCTGGCTGATCCAGCGCCCCATCATCGGCGCCAGGTCGAGCCGGTCGCCATATTTGAGCGCATGGACCAGGGCGCGTGAAATCTCGTCGAACCGCACCGCGGCGCGGGCGCGGTTGTAGGCCGGCGGGTCGGCGATGGCTTCCATGGACAGGATGCCCGGACCCGGGTCATAGACGAAGGGAATGCCGAGCCGCTCGCAATAGGGCCGGGTAATGAACGACAGTTTCGACCAGCACGCCGGACACAGGCCCTTGCCGTCGACCGGCTCGCGGCAGGCGGCGCAGAGCGGCGGCAGAGCCAGATCGAGCGCCGTGCGCAGCACCGCGCGCGCCGCCGCGGCGGCGCGCCTGACCCGTGAGGGAAATGCGATGGTGCCTAAGTCCGACATGCCGCAACGCTACCGCTCCGCGATGCCCTTGTCATCGCCGCAGAGGTGACCACCGGATCATGGCCGAGAGCCCTACGATTTTCGATCGCGCCCTGCTGCGGCAGCGCCGCCGACGCGCGGCCGCTTTGGGGCCGGCGACGTTCTTAGTCGACCGCGTGGCCGACGATCTTGCAGAGCGGCTCGCGACCGTGCTGCGCCGCTTCGAGCTCGCGGCCGATCTCGGCACGCCGGGAGAAGCGGTGCGCAACGCGCTGGCGCGTCTCGAATCGGTTGGCAGGATTATCGCAGCCGATGTCATGCCGGATGCGGCGCGCGGCGAAATATTTGTTGTCGCCGATGAGGAGGCGCTGCCGTTCGGCGACGCCACCCTCGATCTCGTGGTGTCGGCGCTGGCGTTGCAGTTCGTCAACGACCTGCCGGGCGTGCTGGTGCAAATCCGCCGCGCCTTGAAGCCCGACGGTTTGTTGCTTGCCGCCCTTCTCGGCGGCGAGACGTTGACCGAGCTGCGGCAGAGCTTTGCCGAAGCCGAAAGCGATATCGAAGGCGGCGTCTCGCCGCGCGTCGCGCCGTTCGCCGACCTGCGCGATCTCGGCGCCTTATTGCAGCGTGCCGGGTTTGCGCTGCCGGTCACCGACGTCGATCGCGTCACCGTGCGCTACGATTCGGTGTTCGGCCTCATGCACGATTTGCGGCGCATGGGCGCGACCAATGCGCTGTTGGCCCGCCGCCGCACGCCGCTCAAGCGCGCAACGCTGCAGCGCATGGCGGAAATCTACGCCCAGCGCTTTGCCGACGATGACGGCCGCCTGCGCGCGACATTCGAGATCGTCTGGCTGTCAGGCTGGGCGCCGCATCCGGATCAGCAGCAGCCGCTCAAGCCCGGTTCGGCGAAAACACGGCTCGCCGACGCATTGGGCACCCGTGAAATTTCGACGGGAGAGAAAGCTCGTCGTTAAAGTTTTACCGGTTCCGATGCAATCGGAGTCGTGTTGCAGCCGGCCTCAGAGCGCACCCGGCCGTGATCCGAACGATGCTGTGCATGATATAGCCCGGCACCCGTATTTCATTTCATCCTAACTATGTTGACCGAAAGCCCGGTCGGCAACCGGTCGAACCGGCGCATTTTGCGTTGTCACATATCGCGGGGACTTTGCACGCCGGGGCTACGCATTGGCCGGGGAAAAGGAGCGTGTTGCGAGCAAGATAAACCAAATTCGTCTTGGCGCCATTTTCGGGATGGCGGCGTGGCACAATCGTCCCATCCGCTATCTCATCCTCTGCGGCGTGACGTTGATTGCAGCGATTGCGATCGGCACCGCGATAATGGCCGGCGATCTTCGCGAACGCGCGTTGCTCGAAAGTGAGCGCGAACTCAAGAACACCGCGTTGATACTTGCGGAACAGATCGACCGGACGTTTCAGGGGATCGATCTGGTTCAAAGCAGCGTGTTGGAGAAAATACAATCACAGGGAATCGCTTCGAGCGAGGACTATACGCGCCGCATGTCGGGTGAAGACGTGCATCAGATGCTCAAGGCGAGCACCAGCGGCTTGGTCCAGATCTATGCCATCTCGCTCATCAACGCCGAGGGACGCCTGCTCAATTTCTCGCGCTCTTGGCCGGGTCCGCAGCTCAGCGTCGCCGATCGGGATTTCTTTATCGCGCTTAAGACCAACCCGGAAATGACGTCGTACATAAGTCAACCTGGGCACAACCGCACCAACGGCGCGTGGACGCTGTTTCTCGTCCGTAAGGTCACGGCTGCGAATGGCGAGTTTTTAGGTCTTGTTTTGGGAGCCATCGAACTGTCCTATTTCGACAAGCTCTTCGCTTCCGTTTCACTTGGCGAAGGCAATTCGATCACCTTGTTTCGCAGTGACGGCACCCTGCTGACGCGGTATCCGCAAATCGAGTCCGCCATCGGCAAATATTTCAAATCCACCGTCGGCGCCATAGGCGACGGCGATAGTGGTACAGTTCGCTTCGTCGGCCATTTTGGAGGGAAGGATCGTCTGCTGGCCGCTCACCGCCTCGCCCATTTCCCGGTTGTAATATCGGTCGCAATAGACACCGCCGCCGCTCTCGCCATCTGGCAAAAGGAAACGGACGTACTTCTCGGTGCGGGAGGTCTCGCGGCTCTGACGGTCGCGTTCATGATCTTCCTTATCGCGCGACAGCAGGCACAGGCAAATAATTCGTCCATGCAAATGCTGGCGTTGGAAAAGCAGCGGCTCGATTCCGCCCTCAACAACATGTCGCAAGGCTTGATCATGTTCGATGCGGCGGAGCGAATCGTTCTTTTCAACGATCTTTACATCGAGATGTACGGATTCTCGCGGGAGGTCGTGAAATCGGGTCTCTCATACATCGAACTGCTCCGGTACCGGGCCGAGGCCGACAATTTGTTGGGTCATGAGCCCGAGCAGTATCGCGCCGAGGTCTTGGCGAGGTTGAAATCGGGCAAGGTCTCGAGTTACATTTTTGAAACGCCGGATAATCTTGAGGTGTTGGTGACCAACTCACCGATGACTTCCGGCGGTTGGGTCACAACCCACAAGGACATTACCGAGCAGCGAAAAGCAGAGGCGAAGATTGCCTATATGGCGCACCACGATGCGCTGACCGATTTGCCCAACCGATTGCAGCTTTACGAGCAGTTGCGGCAAATGCTGGCGCAGACCAGGCAAGGCGTAAACGTCGCCGCATTCTGTCTCGATCTTGATCGCTTCAAGGACGTCAACGACGCGCACGGCCATCCGGTCGGCGATCTTCTCCTCAAGGCGGTGGCGGACCGGCTGCGTCAATGCATTCGAGATGCCGACATGGTGGCGCGCCTTGGCGGGGACGAGTTCGCCATTCTGCAAGCCGGCGCCTCTCAACCGACGGACGCAACCTCGCTGGCATCACGTCTCATCGAGGTGATTGGCGCCCCCTATGAGCTTGACGGCAAACAGGTCGCGGTCGACTTGAGCATCGGCATTGCGCTCGCGCCAGGCGACGGGCTGGATCCGGAACAGCTTCTGAAAAACGCCGACACGGCGCTGTATCGGGCCAAGTCGGACGGTCACGGCCTGTATCGCTTTTTCGAGCCGGGAATGGATGCCCGGATGCAGGCTCGCCGGACTCTCGAGATCGACCTGCGCAAGGCGATCGCGAATAACGAATTCGAGCTGTTCTATCAGCCCTTGGTCGATATGAAGACGGAATACGTCACGGGCTTCGAGGCGCTTATTCGCTGGCACCATCCCGAGCGCGGCATGATCCCGCCGCTCGATTTCATCCCAATTGCCGAAGAAACCGGGCTCATCGTGCCCATGGGAGACTGGGTGTTGCGTCAAGCCTGCGCGGAAGCCGCGACTTGGCCGAGCAATGTGAAGATCGCCGTAAATCTGTCGGCGGTTCAATTCAAGAACAAAATTCTCTTGTCGTCCGTCGTATCGGCGCTTGCGGCGTCCGGGTTATCGCCGAACCGCCTGGAATTGGAAATTACCGAATCCGTCCTGTTGCAGGACAGCGGCGCGACTCTCGCCGTCCTGCACGAATTACGAGGGCTCGGAGTGCGGATATCGATGGACGATTTCGGAACCGGGTATTCCTCACTCAGCTACCTGCGCAAGTTTCCTTTCGACAAGATCAAGATCGATCAGTCTTTCATTTTCGACATGTCGGACCATGACGACAGCCTCGCGATCGTGCGGGCCGTGATCGCCATGGGCAGCGGGCTTGGCATCGCGACGACCGCCGAGGGCGTAGAGACAGCCGAGCAATTCAAGCGATTGAAATTGGAAGGTTGCACCGAGGTCCAGGGCTATCTCTTCAGTCCGCCGAGGCCTGCGGCGGACGTCAAAGGGCTGCTGGCTTCGATCAAACCCAAACTCAAGGCGATAGCCTGATAAAAGCGTCGGTGTCGTTCTTTCAACTGCGCGATTTATTTCATCGCTTGGGCGACGTTACCGTAGAGATTGTTCTTGACCGCCGAACCCAGCGACACGACCGTGGACGCGATCGCAACCGCGATGCCCGATGCGACCAACGCATATTCGATCGCGGTAGCGCCGCGCTCGTCGCGCATGAAGCGCGCGACGGACGTGATGATCGGGGAACTCAGGTTCTTTAACATGGTCTTTGGGCCTTCTGCCGTTCGGATCATATGAGCGTCGTAAGATGCGAGATCAGCGGTTCGTCGGCGGGCGGCATCGGATAGTCGCGGAGCTCAGTCGGCCGCACCCATTTGAGCCTCTGTCCCTCCTGCGCAGTCACGAAACCTTCCCAGCGCCGGCAGACGTAGAGCGGCATGAGAAGGTGGAAGTCGGGATAGCGGTGGCTCGCAAAGGTCAGCGGCGCGAGGCACTCCTCCTTGACGATGATACCCAGTTCCTCCTTCAACTCTCGGATCAAGCTTTGTTCCGGCCGCTCGCCGGTTTCGATCTTGCCGCCTGGAAACTCCCACAACCCTGCCATCGACTTTCCCTCCGGCCGTTGTGCGATGAGCACGCGGCCATCGGCGTCGATGAGGGCGCAGGCGGCAACCAGGACAAGTTTGACGCTCACGGCCCGGCCCCAATCTAAGCGACGTAAGGTAAAGGCACTTTCAATGCGTTCGCGCAGAGTGCAGCAATCGCCGCAACGGTTAAAGCAGGTTTAACGCGCGAAATCCCCAAGTGGGGCGCGCTTCTTGGGGCGCGTTATTTGGCGCGGGCCAGTTCCAGGACCGCGTCCGCCACCGCAAACGGCGCCTCCTGCGGCAGATTGTGCCCGATCTTCGGCAGTACGCGCCGTTGGTACGGCCCGGCAAAAAGCCGCGCATGGGCTTCCGAGCCTGCCGGCGGCTGGATGCCGCTCGACGCGCCGTGCAGCACGATCGATGGCACCGTGATCGCGGGCTGGGCGGCGAGGCGCTGCTCGACCGGCTCCAGCGCCGGATCGCCGGCCGCATAGCCGAAGCGGTGGCGATAGGACTGGATCGTCACCGCGACGAAATCGGGATTGTCGAACGAGACGGCGCTGCGCTCAAAGGTGGCGTCGTCGAACGCCCAGTCCGGCGACCAGATTTGCCAGATATAGCGGCACAGCGCGCGGCGGTTCTGCTCGAGCCCGGCGCGGCCGCGCTCGGTGTGGAAATAATACTGGTACCAGAAGCGATGCTCCTGCGCCGGCGGCACCGGCTTCACCGAGGCTGCGATGTTCTGGATGTTGTAGCCGTTGCCGGTAACCAGGCCGCGCACGCGCTCCGGCCACAGTGCGGCAACGATGCACGCTGCGCGGCCGCCCCAGTCGTAGCCGGCGAGCGTTGCGCGCGCGATGCCGAGCGCGTCGAGCAATTCGCGCAGGTCGTTGCCGAGCGCAGCCTGTTGGGCCGAGCGCGGGGTCTCGGCGGACAAAAACCGCGTCGCGCCAAACCCGCGCAGATAAGGCATGATCACGCGGCAGCCGGCAGCGACGAGCGGCGGCACTACGTCGTCGTAGCAGCGCGGATCGTACGGCCAGCCGTGCAAGAGCACGACGGGCGTGCCGCCGGCAGGACCGCTTTCCTCGTAGGCGATATCGAGCGTCGCGGTGCGGACGCGTTTGGTGGTGGCACTCATGATTTAGCGAATGTTAACTGCGAACGGGCGTGGACTGTATCACACTGGAACCCTCGGTGCTGCCGTTCGCTTAATTGTCGGCACACAGCTTTGTTGACGGCGGTGGCTACGACCCGTGTGGTCGGGGTCGATTGCAGGCCGTGGTCATGCCGGGGAGATCATGACCGCGTTTTTCAGCACTCAGCTCGACTTCATCCTGTTCTTCTATGGGCTGGCTTTCATTCTGCTCGGCGCCACCTGCGTCGCCATTGCGCGAGTAGGCGGGCGGGTCGAATCCTGGACCGTGCTGGCGCTGTTCGGCTTCGCCCACGGCGGCAGCGAATGGCTGGATTTAACGGCTTTGGTCGTCGGCAACACGCCGGCATTCGCGATCGTTCGTACCGTCGTCCTGACCGGATCGTTTGTTTTGCTGATGGAGTTTGCCCGCCTGGAGGCGATCCGGTTCGGCGCGAAATTGCCAGGACGATGGCTGTACCTGCCGTTGTTCGCGCTGGTCGCGCTCGGCGCGGTGATCGATGGCGTGAATGCGGCCGGCATATTTGCGCGCTATGTCTTCGGCTTTATCGGCGCCATGGCCACCGCTCTGGTCTTCGCCCGGTTTGCCAAGACATTTTCCGGCGTCACCCAGCGCCTGGCGATTTACGCCGCCGTGGGATTCGCATTTTACGCCGTGACCGCCGGGCTTGTCGTGCCGGCATCGTCGTTCTGGCCGGCATCTCAATTGAATTACGGCTCGTTCGAGCGCGTCACAGGGATACCCATTCAACTGGTACGCGGGCTGCTCGCTTGCTGGATTACGTATTCGATCTGGGCGGTTTGGGGACAAGAGCTTATCGCGGAGGTCGCCTCCGCGCGCTACACGCGTTTTCTGCACCGCCAGTTCATTTGGACACTGACTGCGATGGCGGCCATTCTCGTCGCCGGCTGGATTCTGACCGAAGTTCTTGGCGGAATTTATCGGCAGAACGTCCAGCAAGACGCGAGCGGTGAAATCGACCTCCTCGCCGGCCGGATCGCCGGCGAAACGGCCACCGTCGACGGCATGGTAAGGGCGCTCGCCCGTTCGCGCCCGGTGCGGGCGCTGGTGGCCGGCAGCGGCATAAAAGACGATGCGCGGGCCAATCTCATCCTGGACTCCGACGTCGAGGCGTCGGATGCGAGACTTGGCTTGATCCTGAATAAATCTGGCGCGGTGGTCGCGGCGTCGGTCCCGCAAGACACCGCCGTACCCGATGCGCCGGATTACCGCTCCGCGTCGTATTTTCAGACCGCGATCGCCGGCGAGGCCGGCCACGTCTTCGCCTTCGACGCGCGGACCGGGGAGCGGGCTTATTATGCGAGCTATCCGATCCGTGACGACAATGGCGCGGTCCTCGGTGCGGCGATCTTGAAAAAATCCCTCGCCGCTCTTGAAGCGAAGCTGCGGCAATTCGATCACGCTTATTTCCTGATCGATCCTGACGGCATTGTTATGTTGACCAATCGTCCGGCCATGATGCTGCAAAACCTGTGGCCGCTAGCGGTGCAAAAGCGGGCGGCGTTGTCGCGACAGTTCGGGTCGCTGAGTGACCAGCCGATGCTGGGGGGCGAAGTTTTCGATGGGGCATGGGCTAGCTTCGGCGGCGAGCGCGAATATGTGCTGCGGCGAAACATCGAACATAGCCAGTGGTCTTTGGTGATCCTGACCCGGCCCCGTGAAATTTACGCCAGCCGCGTCCTGGGCATCATCATCACGCTCTTGGTCGCGGTCATGGCGCTGATTTATCAGTT
>DATHHM010000399.1:0-4419 GCA_035317145.1 Xanthobacteraceae bacterium
CGGCGCTGAGCGCCAGCGCTTGCATTTTCGTCCGCCGCACCGGAACGCCGAGCGAGCGCGCGGCGCGTTCGCTCGACTTGATGGCGCGCAGGTAAAAGCCGAAGCGGCGGCGCTCGATGAAGGCCGTGGTGGCGAGCACGATGCCGAGCACGGCGAGGAAGATATAATAGTACGGCAGCTCGCTGCGGAACGTCAGGTCCCACCAGCCGCGCGCCGTCGCCGGGCCCTGCAGGCCGACCGCGGCGCCGACGAAATCCCAGGTGCCGACGAAAATCCGGATCAGCTCGGCAACCGCAATGGTCGCCATGCTGAAATAATGCCCTGTCAGCCGAAACGTCGGCATGCCGATGACAACGGCGAGCGCGACACTGAGCACGATGCCGGCCGGAATGCCGGCGATCGGTGACCAGCCGAACAGCGTGTAGAACAACAGCGGCATATAGGCGCCGAGGCCGAAGAACATGCTGTGGCCGACGGACACCTGGCCGGCATAGCCGCCGACGATGTTCCACGCCGACGCCGAGATCGCCGCGAGCAGAAACGCAACGCCGATATCGCGAGCGAAGGCGCCGGAGAAAACAACAGGGAACATCAGCAACGCAGCTGCCAGCAAAGCGACGCGCAGACGGGGAGAGAAAATATTTTTCACACCTTCCCCATGAGACCTTGCGGCCGCAGCCACAACAGCGCGACGAACAGGCCGTAGACGACGATGTCCTTATAGATGGCGCCAAGCCAGAACGCGGAAGCCGCCTGGATCAAGCCGATGATCAGGCCGGCATAGAGCGAGCCGAGCACGCTGCCGAAACCGCCGAGCGCCACCACGACGAAGGCGATCAGGCCAAAGGTTTCGCCGACCGAAGGCGACCACGGATAGGAGGTTGCCATCAAGGCGCCGGCGATGCCGGCGGCGCCCGCGGACAGGCCCCAGGCCAGCGCCTGCATGCGGTCGGGCCGTATCCCCATCAGCATCGCTGCGGTGCGATCCTCGGCGACCGCGAGCAGCTTGCTGCCGACTGTGGTGCGGGTAAGCAGAAGATGCAGCGCGACGGTCAGCGTGATGGCGACGACGCCGGCGACCAGTTGCGCGATCGGCAAATAGATGCCGGCGAGATTGATGGTGCCGGACAGCGCGTTCGGCGGCAGCGACACGAAATTCGACGAAAAAAACCAGAACGCGGTGTAGCGCAGCAACAGCGCCAGCCCGAACGTGGACAGGATTTGCGCCAGCATCGGGCCGCGGGTGACGTGGCGGATGAGCGAGAAATAGATGACGACGCCAAGCACGGCGAGCGCCACCGCGGCCGCAATGGCGAAGATCGCCGGCCCGCCGCCGACCCAGACCACGGCGAGGAGCGCCGCATACATGCCGAGCATGACGAATTCGCCATGGGCGAAATTGATGAAATTCATCATGCCCCAGATCAGGGTGAGACCTGACGAGAACAACGCATAAATGGCCCCCAACAGGAGGCCACCCACGATCACTTGTACCGCGACCATTGGCTAATTCGCCCGCCCCAGACATACCTCGACCGCGCCAGTCTGGCATTGGCCGCCGTCTCGGGCCAGATCAATTCTGGGATTAATCCATTGAGGCTTGTAGGATGGCGTCCTCTCTGAGGAGGCAAACTTGTCCGAAGCCTACGACGTCACCATCGTCACGGTGCGGCCGGGAACCCATCCGCAGGCGCTCGCCGTGCTCGGCAAAAGCCTGGCCGACGATCGAAACCTGCTGGCGTGCTGGTATTCCGATATCGGCGCCGTCAATCAAATCCTGATCATCCGCAAGGCCGGCGATGCCGCCGCAACGCTCGACGCCCGCTTCGCCGCGCTCAGCGCGACCGATCCCTTGGGCATTGGCGAATACATCGTCGCCATGGCGATGGACACGTACGTTTCATTCGACTTCATCGCGCCGCTGCGGCCGGGCGAATTCGGTCCGTGCTACGAAGTACGCAGTTATGTGCTCAAGCCAACCGGCTTGGCGCCGACCATCGAGGCCTGGCGCAAGGCGGTGCCGGGCCGCATGGCGATTTCGCCGGTGCTCGCCGCCATGACGTCGGTGACCGGCGCGGTGACGCGCTTTCTGCACGTCTGGCCCTACAAGAGCTTCGACGAGCGCGCCCGCCTGCGCGCCAAGGCGGCAGCCGACGGGGTGTGGCCGCCGCCCGGCGGGCCGGGCCATTTGGTGTCGCAGCAGGTCGATATCTACCTGCCGGCGCCGTTTTCGCCGATGAAGTAGGACCTCTACTCATAAAGCATTGAGGCTAAGGGAAATAATTGCTTACCTCCGATTACGCTTATTCGGGCAAAGAACACTGTTGAGGGTCAGGTAACATTCAACGGCTAAGGTCCGTCACAACCCTAGCCTTCGTTGCCGAATGACAACCTTCGAGTGGACCGCCAACACTACGGACGCGCGCCGAGCCGACCGGCTCGACCGATGGACACGTGTCCTCTGCGTGCTGTTCTTCTGCTCGGGCTTTCCGGCGCTGATTTATCAGCTCACTTGGCAGCGCGCCCTGTTCCGCATCTTCGGCGTTAATATCGAATCGGTGACGATCGTCGTCACCGCTTTCATGCTCGGCCTCGGGCTTGGCAGTCTCGCCGGCGGTTGGCTGTCGAAACGGCGCGGCATTCCGCTGCTGCCGTTGCTGGCTGCGATCGAGTTGATGACTGGCGCCTTCGGTGTCTTCTCGCTTGAAATCTTCGACCGCGTCGGTGAATTCACCATCGGTCTGCCGTTGACGGCGATGGCCGCGGTCAGCTTGGCGCTGGTGATCGTCCCGACCTTGTTGATGGGCGCGACGCTGCCGGTTCTGGTCGCTCATCTCGTGCGGCGTTCCGGCCGGGGCGGACATGTGGGGAGCGCGGTCGCGCTCCTCTATTATGTGAATACGCTCGGCGCCGGGGCGGCGTGCCTGGCCTGCGTCGCGATATTGTTTCCTTTCGTCGGCATGCAAGGCGCGATCTATGTCGCGGTCGCGATCAATGCGGCGGTGGCGGCAGGCGCGCTCATCGCCTACGTGCGCGACCGCCATGATCCGACCATCGCCTCGCGGAATGCGTCGGAGGCAGCGGTGCCGCGGCAGCCGCTTCTCGGCCTCGTTCCGGTCTTGCTGCTCGCCAGTGCCGGCGGTTTTGTTTCGCTGTCCTACGAAATCTTTTTCTTCCGCACCGTAGCCTATCTCGACGGTTCCAGCGCGACAGCTTTCGCATTGACGCTCGGAGCCTTTCTGATCGGGCTCGCTTCGGGATCGCGGCAAGCCGGTGACAATTGTACTTTGACAAGTGAGCGCGTCATGCGGCGGGCGATCGACGCCCTGATGGCGGCAAGTGTGCTCGGCTTTTTGTTCCTGCCGCTCCTCGACCATCTGGCTTGGCTCGGCGCCGGCGTTGCCGGGGTGGCCTTCGTGCTGGTCTATTTCGTCGCCCGCTATTGGGGCACGCTGCTGCCGCACCTCGCCGAATTCGGCGTCGCCGCCGATGGCCATGCCGGGATGCGCACGGCGCTGCTTTACCTCGCCAATATTCTCGGCGCGTCCGCGGGTTCGATCCTCACGGGATTTGTTTTGACGGATCGTCTCAGCTTGACCGCACTCGGTTCGCTCCTGGTCGTGGCGAGCTTCGCCTGCGCCGCTCTGCTGGTGGTTGCGCTGCCCTTGCCGCGTTTGGAAAAGCTCCGGCGGGCAGGCGTAGCGGCGGGACTTGCCGTGCTGGCGGTGGTCGCGATCCCGCCATTGTCGGCCAACATACTCGAAGCGCTGCAATGGAAAGGCGCGCCGCAGGGCGTACCCCTCGTTCACATCGTGGAAAATCGCAGCGGCATCATTACCGTAGCGGCGGATGGCGCTGTTTACGGCAACGGCATGTATGACGGGCGCTTCAATACCGACCTCACGCACGACACCAACGGCATCGTGCGGCCCTATGCGCTGAGCCTGTTTCATCCGGCACCGCGCGACGTGCTGATGATCGGTTTGTCTTCGGGCTCATGGGCGCAAGTCATCGCCAACAATCCGAACGTCGCCTCACTCACCGTGGTCGAGATCAATCCCGGCTATCTGTCGCTCATTGCGCAGGAGCCTGAAGTCGCCTCACTCCTGCGCAATCCCAAGGTCACGATTGTGACGGACGATGGCCGCCGCTGGCTGCGCGCCAATTCCGGCCGGCGCTTCGACGCCATCGTCTCGAACACGACGTGGTACTACCGTGCCAACGTCACCAATCTCCTTTCCAGCGAGTTTCTCGACCTCATCAAGCAGCACCTGAATCCGGGCGGGATTTTCTTTTACAACACGACCGATTCGGCGCGCGTCCAACGCACCGCCTGTCTCGCCTTTGCCGACGGGGCACGCTTCCTCAACCATATGGTCGTCTCCGATTCGCCAATCCGCTGGGATTTTGCGCGGTGGC
>DATHHM010000400.1:0-2276 GCA_035317145.1 Xanthobacteraceae bacterium
CGCTCATGCCGGTCTCGCGGCATGGCACGGTATCGAGATCGAGCGTGACGCCGAGATCGCCTTTCGCGCCCATCTCGACCGCGGAGCAGGTGAGCCCGGCCGCGCCCATGTCCTGGATGGCGATCACGCAGTCCTTCGCCATGATCTCGAGGCAGGCTTCGAGCAGAAGCTTTTCCGAGAACGGATCGCCGACCTGCACGGTGGGGCGTTTTTCCTCGGCGTCGGCGCCGAACTCGGCCGACGCCATGCTGGCGCCGTGGATGCCGTCGCGGCCGGTTTTGGAGCCGAGATAGACGATCGGCATGCCGACGCCGGAGGCCGCGGAATAGAAAATCTTGTCGGCATCGGCGAGGCCCACCGCCATGGCATTGACCAGGCAATTGCCGTCGTAGCGGCGATGAAAGCGCACTTCGCCGCCGACAGTCGGCACGCCAAACGAATTGCCGTAGCCGCCGATGCCGGCGACCACGCCGCCGACCAGGGCGCGCGTTTTCGGATGTTTCGGATCGCCGAACGACAGCGCATTGAGGCAGGCGATCGGCCGCGCCCCCATGGTGAAGACGTCGCGCAAAATGCCGCCGACGCCGGTCGTGGCGCCCTGATAGGGCTCGATGTAGCTCGGATGGTTGTGGCTCTCCATCTTGAACACGACGGCCTGCCCGTCCCCGATGTCGATGACGCCGGCATTCTCGCCCGGCCCCTGGATCACCCAGGGCGCCTTGGTCGGCAGCGTGCGCAGATGGATCTTTGAGGATTTATACGAGCAGTGCTCGTTCCACATCGCCGAGAAAATGCCGAGCTCGGTGAAGCTCGGCTTGCGGCCGATGAGCTTCTCGAGGCGCGCGTATTCGTCCGGCTTGAGGCCGTGCTCGGCGATCAGTTCGGGCGTGATGGCAGGCTCGTTGGATTTCACAGGCAAAGCGCTCGATTCACACCCCTCTCCCACATGGAAAGATGGAAGTCACGCCACGAGCTCCATGATCCACAAGACCTCAGCTCCGCAGCGCCTTTTCGGCGAGCGCAATCCACTCGGCCTGCGCCCGCCGGACATATTTGGGGGCGCGCTTGAGCTGGGCCAAGACCTCGGTGAGCACCGTCTTCGCCTCGGCCTCCCGGCCCGTTTTGTCGAGCAGGAGGCCGTAGCGCACGCGGGCTTCGGCGCCGGCATAATAGGTCGCGACGGCCTGATATTCGGTCAGCGCCTCCACGGTGCGGCCGCTGTCTTCGAGCGCGCGGGCATAGAGCAGATGCCCGTCGGCCGACTGGTAGTCCGGCCAGCGCGCGCGCAAATCGTCGAGGGTTGCGACCGTCTCCTGCGGATGCCCGAGACCGAATTGGGCGCGCGCCTTACCGAGCGCATAGAGCGCGTCATCGCCCAGCGGGAGTGACAGAACGTGGTCGTAATGGCGCAGCGCTTCGTCGAATTTGCCGAGCGCCAGGCATTCCTCGGCCAGCCCCGAGCGGTTGGCGATGGTGTCGGTGACTTCGAGCTGGTCGGTGAGCAAACGGTAGCGTTTGCCCGGATCGAGCGTCGAGACGACGCGCTTCTTCGCATGCTGGCCCTGCGCGCTGCCGAACCATTCGGGCAACAGCTCGACCAGCACATAAGCCAGCGCGCCGAAGCCGGGCAGGAACAGGATCACATAGCCCCACGGCCAGAACCGGCCGGTCTTCGCCGCATGGACGATCAAGACGGCCTGGACAATGAGGATGATCAGCCCAAATTGCATCGCAGTCCCAAAACGGCGACGCGCGAAATGCTCACGCCGCCAGCTTGAAGTGGTCCACCAGCCCCGCGAACAGCCCGCGGCCGTCGGTGCAGCCCATCACCGCTTCGACGTGATTTTCCGGATGCGGCATCATGCCGAGCACGTTGCCGCGCTCGTTGACGATGCCGGCGATGGCGTTGAGGGCGCCGTTGTGGTTCCAGTTCGGATCGATCATGCCGTCCGGCGCCGCGTAGCGGAACAGCACCCTGCCCTCGCCTTCGAGCCGCGCGATGGTCTCGCCGTCGGCGATGTAATTGCCCTCGCCGTGGGCCACCGGCACGCGGATCACCTGGCCGGCATTGTAGCCGCGGGTGAATGCCGTATCGGAGCGCTCGACGCGCAGATAGACGTCGCGGCAGATGAAGCGCAGCTGCGCATTGCGCATCAGCACGCCCGGCAGCAGGCCGGCCTCGCACGCGATCTGGAAGCCGTTGCAGATTCCGAGAACAGGTCCACCCGATTTCGCGTGGGCGATAACTTCGCGCATGATCGGGCTGAATCGGGCTA
>DATHHM010000401.1:0-9268 GCA_035317145.1 Xanthobacteraceae bacterium
CTGCTGCCCGGGCACGACGGCATGGCCTGGCACGTCGACTATCCCTATTGGTCGATCCAGCCGCCGTATCCGACCTGGGATCTGGCTGCCTACGCGCTCTGGATGCTGGACGACTTCACTATCGACAACGGCGCCACCGGCATCATTCCGAATTCGCACCGTCGCGCCTTTCCCCCGCAATTCGCCCGCGATCACTGGCCCGCCGACGCGGTCGTGGCCGTCGGACGAAAAGGCAGCGTTTTGCTGGCCAAAGGACCCTATTGGCATACGGCCCGGCCCAACCCGACTGCGGTCCCCCGATCCGCAGTGATGGTGTCTTATCTGCGCGCGTTCTGCATCCCGCACACCGATATGCAGAGGCAGTTGCGCAATCTGCATGATCCGTCCGCGAGCGAACGCACGCTGTTCGGCATGGAGCAGTTCGTCCCGCGCAACGAAGATGGGCCGTGACGACAATGGACGGCGATACATCGAGTCCTGGCGCCGACGCCCGCATCGGCCGCTTTCTTGGCTGTCACTGGGGCAAACGGCCGGGGCATGTCCACGCCGGAATTGACCATCCGATCTGCTCCGCGTCGGACATGTTGCAGATCATTCGTAACCTGTCGGATGCGATCGAAGCCGGGCGCGAGGTCGCGGCTCGCTTCTATATCGATGACCTGCAGGTCACGCCGCAACATCCTCTCGAGCAAGCCTTTCTGTTGGCGGATTCCGATACGACGCTCGCTGCCTATATCGAGACGATATCGCGGCGCCTGGGGCGGCGCCCGTTTTGCATCGTCATCGACGATGCGGCCCTGCTTAACCACGCCGTGTGGCAGCGCATGCAGCGGCTCGCGGCCGATATCGTCCGATATTTCGGCTACCCGACCGGACGCATCGAATACAACGCCTTCCTCGGCACGTGCGAGTTCACACCATTTGGTATTCACCGCGACAAGTCGCACACCTTCACCGTGCTTGCCGGCAGCGAGACCAAGACCATGTTGACTTGGCCGCCGCAAGTGTTGACGCCGCGGCATGGCGACCGCATCACCAAAGACCCGGCACGCATCGTATCGCTGTCGAACCAGGGCACTTGCTGGCGGACCATTTCGGCGACCGACGTGCTCTACATGCCTCCGGGCTGGTGGCATGTCTCGCGCAAGGACGCGTCGTCGCCGTTTCAGGCCAGCCTGGGATTGGGGTTCGCATTGGAACAGACCCCGGCCGAGGATGTCGCGGAACTGGTGGCCCGCGAACTGCGGAACGTGCTGCATGGCGCGTGTTGCGACGTTGGCCTGGATCCGGAACGCGCCGATCATTCGGCCGCTGCGGCGAGCGGGGATACGCACGTCGAGCTCAGCGCGCAAAATACGGTCGCCCTCGCCCTGGCGCGCACGGCGCTCGCGCCCGCAGGCGGCGTCATGGACAGCGTCGAAGCCGCGTTACGGTTGCGCACGCTGCACCGTCTCGCGGGCCTCGTCGAGAGTACCCGGACCAGAAACCTCGAGCCGATGTTTCCTCCGCCTCGTTCCGACAGCCGGATCGGCGCAACGTGCCGCGTTCGCCTTGCCGCAAAGCTGTTGCGCAGCGAAATCGGCGGACGACTGGTGTTCTCGGTCAACGGTGCATCGTTCACGCCCCAAGCGCCCAATGGCCCATTCACGCAGACGCTGCGGATGCTGGAAACCGGCGACGCCGTCGCCGTGCGCGACCTTATCGCGCGCGGCGGCGATGACGTTCGCCGATTTCTCGAATTCGCATGGTCATTCCACGCCCTCGATATCGTCGATTGACGGAGCACGATTTGTGGCCGCGCAGGATTGTTCCGTCGCCAACTCCGACTTGGCGCTTCCCTTCGCGGCCGATGCGCCGCTGCGCAGTCTCGCCGACTTTGCGACGGCCGGTCAGACGCTCACTCCCGAAACGATGCTCCATGTGCGCGACGCCCGGGTTATCTTCGCCAATTACGGCGCCCTGCTGGCTGATTTTGCACCGGCACTTCTTCGGAATCTGCCGTCGCCCGACCCCAGCGACGCAGCTTGCCGCAAAGCCCTTGACGAATGGCTGGTCGGGCACGCGGCCTGCGTCTCGGTGAGTCAGGCGGCAAGCTTGGCGGTGAGCACGCCGATACCGCTCGACGGCACGTCACGGCGCGTTTGGCGGCCGCCGCGATACGGCCGCGCTGCCGTCATGGTCGACCAGGCAAGCGGCGCGATCTTCGACGTCAAGGGCATCGGCGTGCCGCCGGATGAACAGCCGTGGCTGCCGAATTCAAACGGGCTGATGACGTTGGAGGAGGCCGTCCATGAGGTGCTGATGGAACATCTGGTGTTCGCCGTCATGCAGCGTGCCGGCGTGGATGTGCGGCCGCTGCCGAGCTATGCCGTGCTCGACCTCGGCTTTGATGCGGTCTGGCATGATGGACGCGCGCCGCAGCGGGCGACAGCCCTGGTTCGCCGGGCGGCGACGCGTCCGCGCTGCCAATGGAGTCGCGCAGTCCAGGGACGCGAGATGGCGCATACGCTGATGCAGATCGAGCTGTTGCTGCGCAGCTACGGCATCAGCGCCAGCGTCTGTGGGGCGGTTCGCCTGCGCCTTACGGCCGCCGATCGGCACCGGTGGATTTTCCGCGACGACGACGAACTGACGATTCCAGAAGACCGCAAGGCCGCCGTTTTTGCGGCGGCCGGTTGGTCGGAGCACGATCTCATCGTGGATGGCGTAAATGTCCAGGTGACCAGCGACCTGCAAAGCAGGCCGCTCCGTGCCCGGCTGATGGATTTTGGCCGCTACTCTTTCCGCGAACGGTTCGACACCGTCATGTACTCATGGTTCGACGCCGAATATCTGAGCATGAACGGCGCCTACTTGCGTCCGAACGATGCGTTCTACGTGCAGCCCGATCGGGAATGCGGGCTGGCGCGCTTCGAAAATTCGGAGCCCCATGGAGCATTGTTCGACGCCGTGGTCCGATATCGGAGCGGCAGGGCCGAGCGATCCGATGTCGCGGCTGCCATGCGACACGCCGTCCATGCCGCAGTGTGCTTGCTCGACAGCGCGCCGCAACGCGCGGCGCCGGCCCCGGCGCGAGCGCGATCGGTTCCGGAAAGCGCCGACGCGGGTCGTGACGCGGCGGTTCCGCCTGAGGGGAGCCTTGCCAGGCGCGCATAACCGGTGCGCCGGCTGCAGTCTGGGCGAGAACCATGTCGTCGTTGCGCGTTGCAACGCGTCCAGGGGTAGTGTGCCTTGCGTCTCTTGCATAGCTTGGGAAAATCCCTAAATTCTCAAGGCATTCTGACCCCCCAAAAACCGCGGTAAGGGACGCGTCGACCCGGTGAGCAAAACTACCCACGCCAAAGTCGTCATCATCGGCTCGGGGCCTGCCGGCTACACGGCGGCGATCTATGCGGCGCGCGCCATGCTCGACCCGATCATGATTCAGGGCGTGCAGGCCGGCGGCCAGCTCATCACCACCACCGACGTCGAAAACTATCCGGGCTTCGCCGACGTCATCCAGGGGCCTTGGCTCATGGAGCAGATGGAGAAGCAGGCCGCCCATGTCGGCACCAAGATGGTCCCCGACCATGTCAGCAAGGTCGATGTGTCGCGGCGGCCGTTCCGCATCGAATGCGATTCCGGTGAGGTCTATGTCGCCGAGACGCTCATCCTCGCCACCGGCGCACAGGCGCGCTGGCTCGATCTGCCGTCCGAGCAGAAATTCCGCGGCTATGGCGTGTCCGCCTGCGCCACCTGCGACGGCTTCTTCTACCGCGGCAAAGAGGTGCTGGTGATCGGCGGCGGCAATACCGCGGTCGAGGAGGCGCTGTTTCTCACCAATTTCGCCGCCAAGGTGACGCTGGTGCACCGGCGCGACAGCCTGCGCGCCGAGAAGATCTTGCAAGACCGGCTGTTCAAGCACCCGAAGATCGAGGTGGTCTGGGATACGGCGCTCGACGACGTCCACGGCGCCGAGAGCCCGCTCAAGGTCACCCACGCGCGGCTGAAGAATCTGAAAACCGGCGTCGTCAGCGAGCGCACCATCGACGGCATCTTTATCGCCATCGGCCACGTGCCGGCGACCGACTTGGTCGTAGGCCAAGTGGAAATGAAGCCGACCGGCTACATCAAGACCGCACCGCACTCCACCGCCACGTCGGTGCCCGGCCTGTTCGCCGCCGGCGACGTCGCCGACGAGGTTTATCGCCAGGCCGTCACCGCCGCCGGTCTCGGCTGCATGGCGGCGCTCGAAGCCGAACGTTTCCTCGCCGCGCATGCGGAGCACCGCGCTGCGGCCGAATGAGTAGGTCTCTCCCGCTCAAGCGGAGAGAAAGAAAGTACACAATGGATTGGGACAAACTGAAGGTTTTTCACGCCGCCGCCGAGGCCGGCAGCTTTACCCATGCCGGCGAGCATCTCGGGCTGTCGCAATCGGCGGTGTCGCGGCAAGTCAGCGCACTCGAGCAGGAGCTTTCGGTCTCGCTGTTTCACCGCCACGCCCGCGGCCTGATCCTGACCGAACAGGGCGAATTGCTCTATCGCACCGCCCACGACGTGTTCATGAAGCTCGAAGCGGCGCGCGCCAAATTGACCGACAGCCGCGAGCGACCGAACGGCGACCTGCGCGTGACCACGACGCCGGGCATCGGCATCCATTGGCTGACGCCACGGCTCGGCGAATTCATCGAGCTCTACCCGGAAATCCACATCACGCTGCTCACCACCGACGAGGAGCTCGACCTCGCCATGCGCGAGGCCGACGTGGCGATAAGGCTACGCCAGCCGACGCAGCCCGACCTGATCCAACGAAAACTGTTCTCGGTGCACTTTCACGTCTACGCCTCGCCGGAATATCTCAAGCGCTTCGGCACGCCGCGCACCTTCGACGATCTCGACAATCATCGCGTGCTCGTGCTCGGCGGCAACGTGCCACCCTACCTGCAACGCTCGCGCTGGCTCGTCGAGGTGGCGCGCGACGGCAAAGGCCCACGCGTGCCCCACCTCGTGATCAATAATATCCTTGGTATCCTGCGCGCCTGCCAGCGCGGCATCGGCATCGCCATGCTGCCGGACTATCTGGTCGAGGAGAACGGCGGCCTGGTGCAACTGTTCGGCGAGGCCGAGGCCCAGGCGCTCGACGCCTACTTCGTCTATCCCGAAGAGCTCAAGACCGTGGCGCGCGTGCAGGCGTTCCGCGACTTTCTCGTCGCCAACGCGCAGCGTTGGAATTTTTAAAGCACCGCCGTCGCGAGCGACGCGACGCATCACCGACATCGCGACATCGTGACGCGCGAAGAATGTGGCAAGTTGCGCGCGCGTCGCCCGTATTTACGCGGCGATTACGCGCGGACTTATGCACCTTGCGACGACCGCATGGCTGGCATGTCACCCCCTGCGTTGTGTGCCTGCACTGCGACTCGCATAATCCGATCGTGCTGCAGGCAAGCGGTCGCCTCATCCTCCCAGATCGGCGATCGTAATGTCGGCAGATGTTCCCCTCTGGAAGGTGAATCGTCGACGCCCCCACGTCGACGAACTAAACCGGGCCCGCAAGGGCCCGGTTTTCTTTTTGCCGGAGGACAGATGACGGACGACAGACGACGGAAAGTCGTACTGCTTGTCCCACCCCAATTTCTCCTCTAATCCGTCCTCTGTCGTCCGTCCTCTGTCATCAGTTTTCCCATGAAAATTTCCATCCTCGACGATTACCACGATACCGTGCGCACCCTGCCCTCTTTCGAAAAGCTCAAAGGCCGCGACGTCACCATCTGGAACGATCACGTCCAGGATACCGATGCGCTGGCCGAACGGCTGCGCGACACCGAAGCGCTGGTGCTGATCCGCGAGCGCACGAAAATCCGCGAGCCCCTGCTCGAACGCCTGCCCAAGCTCAAGCTGATCAGCCAGCGCAGCGTCTATCCGCACATCGACGTCGAGGCCTGCACCCGGCTCGGCATCATCCTGTCATCGAGCCAGCATCCGGGCGCGCCGTCGCACGCCACCGCCGAAATGACCTGGGCGCTGATCCTTGCCGCCATGCGGCAGATTCCGCAGCAGATGGCGTCGCTGAAAGCCGGCCGCTGGCAGATGGGCGTGGGCTCGACACTGCGCGGCAAGACGCTGGGCATCTATGGCTATGGCCGCATCGGCGGCGTCGTCGCCGGCTATGGCCGCGCGTTCGGCATGAACGTGCAAGTGTGGGCGCGCCCGGCGGCATTGGCCAAAGCGAAGGCTGACGGCTACGCGACCGCGGCCAGCAAGGAGGCTTTCTTCGCCGACTGCGACGTCATCTCGCTGCACATGCGCCTCGTCGATGCGACCCGCCACATCGTCACCGCCGCCGATCTCAAGCGGATGAAGCCGACCGCTTTATTGGTCAACACCAGCCGCGCGCCGCTGATCGAGCCCGGCGCGCTGGTCGAGGCGCTGCGCACAGGGCGCCCGGGCATGGCGGCGGTCGACGTCTACGAGGATGAGCCCGTGGTCGATAAGACGCATCCATTGCTGAATATGCCGAATGTGATCTGCACGCCGCATCTCGGCTACGTGACGCGCGAGGAATACGAGACGCAATTCATCGACATTTTCGACCAGATACTCGCTTACGCCGCGGGCACGCCGATCAACGTCATCAATACCGACGTGTTGAGCCACGCCCGGAAGATCTAGGCCGGCTCCAAACCCTTGGCCTTGAGCACGCGCTTGGCGTCCGGCGTAATGAGGAAATCAATCACAGCTTTGCCCGCTTCGGCGTGGCTCGCATTCGCCGGAATGCCGGCGACGAATGGCGTCACCATTTGAATTTCCGGCGGCAGCGGGCCGACGACGTCGATGCCGTCAACGGCCATCAGCTCTGCCATCTGCTGAATGCCGATATCGGCCTCGCCGCGCAGCACGACGAGGCCGGCGAGCCCGGCGGCGCCGCCGGCGCCGTATTTCGCCTTGGCCTGCATCGCCGCGGCGATGCCGAGCTGCTCGAAAACTTTTGCGAGATGAACGCCGCTCTGGCCGCCGCCGACCGGTTTTGAGCAGGCGATCGATTTCGCCGCCAGCATGGCGCGCTTGAAGCCTTCGACCGATGAGATGTCCGGCTTCGGCGCGCCTTTTTGCACCGCGACGCCGATCGACGATGTGGCGATGTCGACGATGCTGCCGGCGACCAACTTGCCGCTACCGACCAAATCGCGGGCGCCGGCCGCGGACACGATCGCCATGTCGGCCGGCTCGCCTTCGCCAAGCTGCTTTTCAAGCCGCAACGACGGCCCGAGCGTGACGGCGAGACGATTGCCGGTGGCGCGTTCGAAGACCGGTGCCAGTTCCTCGAACACCGTCTTCATCGCGGTGGTGCTCAAAACCTTGATGTCGATTGGCGGCACCGGCGGCCTCCTGGTGGATTTAAACTACGCGTCGCGGCCTTGCATGATGACGTTGAGCAGCGCCGGCGTGCCGGCGCGCACCGCGTCGAAGGCGCGCTTGAGCGCCGCCGGCAGATCGCCCGGCTCAACGACTTTTTCGCCGACGCCGCCGCAGGTGGTGATCACACCCTCGTAGTCGGGCGAAGGTTTCAGCTCGGTCAGCGGCATGATGTTGGCCTTGGCGGCGTAGCCGCCGGGAAACACGTCGAGCGTCGAGGCGCGCACCGCGTGCCAGCTTTGATTGTTGGCGATGATGGTCAGGGTCGGCAGGCTTTCGGCGCGGCCGACATAATGGAACGGCAGCGGATTGCCGAACATATACGAGCCGTCGCCGACGATGGAGATCACCTCGCGCTCGGGCGCTGCGAGTTTGGCGCCGAGCGCCGCGCCGAGGCCAAAACCGAGGCCGCCGGCCAAGAGGCTGCCCATATAGCTGCCCTGTTTGGTGAGCTGGAGCTGGCTGATCGGCACGCCGAGCTCGTTGATGATGATGGCGTCCTCGGTTTTCAGCTCGTTGAGGCAGGCGGCGATGTGCGACGTCGAGATCGGCGTGCGTCCTCGCGCGGCTTCGAGCGCGCGGCGCCGCGAGGCGACGAGCTCTTCGCGCAACGCGGCAATCGCCTTGCGCCGCGTTTCGATACCGTCGCGTTTCATTCGCTTGCGCAGGCTCTCGCGCAGCAGCGGCAGCGCGCCGCGGGTCGTGCCGGTGATCAACAGATCGGCCTCGAAATCGCGGAACGGATATTGCGTCTGCAGCGGATCGGGCGAGATGTGGATGATCTTGGCGTCGCGGCCCGGCGATACCGCCTTCGGCACCCACGGCACCGGTGCATCGAGCACCAGCACGACGTCGGCGCGCGGCAACAGCGCCTTGACGTCAAACCCGAGATTCATCGGGTGATTGGACGGCAGGTTGAGGTCGTTCGGCTCGCCCTGCGCCACCGGCAGTGCGAACTCTTCGGTCAGCGCCGCGAACGCAGCGAAGGCTTCGGGAGAGCGGCCCAGTGCAGACGTCAAAACAAGCGGAAACTGCGCGCCGGCCAAAAGATCCGCCGCGGCATCGATCGCCTCCTGCGACGGCACCGCCGCCATGGCGCCGAGCGGGCGCTCTTCGTTGCGCCGCGGTGCGGTTGCCGCATCCGACAGCACTTCGCGCGGCAAGGTGAGATAGACCGGGCCACGCGGCTCGCTCATGGCGATGTCCAGCGCGCGGTCGACGATCGCGGCGACCGGCTGGCCGGAGCGCAATTCGTAATCCCATTTGGTGAATTCGCGCACCATGCCGCCCTGATCGAACGCCTCCTGGCCCCAATGGATCGAGCGGTTGCGCGAGCCGACATGGCCGGTCTCGGTGAGCGGCGTGCGGCCGGCGGCGAGCAGCACCGGGACGCCGTCACGGGCGGCGTTCATGATCCCGCAAATGGAGTTCGCAGTGCCGACCGTGACGTGCACCATCACGGCCGCGAGCTTGCCCGAGGTGCGGTAATAGCCGTGCGCCATCGCCATGGCGACGTTCTCGTGCGGCACGGTGATGAACTTCGGGAACTTGGTCGAGCCGGTGTTGCGCGACAGCGATTCCACGATCGGGGCGAAATCGGTGCCCGCGTTGGCGAACACATATTCGATGCCGCGCTCGCGGAGGCGGGTGAGGTAGGCTTCCGCGACCATTTCCTTGGGGGTGCTATCGTTCACGGTATGATCCTTGATTTTGCGCAGGCCGGTGACACTACCGTCCGTCCGACCCCTGTCAATGAAGCTGGTGTCCGCGGGGGACTATAATCAAAATCGCGGCTGCCCTATATGGGGGCTTGCGGCTCGGGCGCCGCCCTGTGTTTTCGAGGAGCGAGTTTTGATGGCCGAGGCCGGCGACA
>DATHHM010000402.1:0-22184 GCA_035317145.1 Xanthobacteraceae bacterium
GTCGGCTCCGGCGCCACTTCGGCTGGACTTTACAACGCGGTCAAGCGCGGCATCGGCATCAAGATCGTGTCCGACAAGGCGCGCAATGCCAAGGGCTACGGTTTTCAGGCGATCATGGTGCGCACCGATCTCATCGACGACGGCAAGGTCAAGAGCCTGAAGGATTTCAAAGGCCTCAAAGTCGCGATGTCGGCCAACGGCAACAGCGAGAACGCGTTCATGAGTTACGCGCTCACGCAGAACGGCTTGACCTACAACGACATCGATCCGGTCTTCCTCGGCTTTCCCGAGCACATTCCCGCCTTCGCCAACAAGGCCATCGATGCCAGCCTGACAGTCGAGCCGACGGTGTCAAAACTGCTGTCGCTCGGTTCGGCGAAGAAGCTGGTCGGTGCCGACGACGTGTTTCCCGATTATCAGACGGCGGTGGTGTTCTACAGCCCGAAATTCGCGGAAGCTCAGCCCGACAACGCCAAGAAATTCATGGTGGCGCTGGTCAAGGCCATGCGCTTCTACAACGACTCACTCAAAGACGGACATATTGCCGGCCCGAATGCCGACCAAGTGATAAAAATTCTCACCGAATACTCCTTCATCAAGGACGCGGCGGTGCATCGTGCCATCATCTCGCAGGCGGTCGATCCGGACGGCAAGCTCAACATGCCGTCGCTGCGGATGGCCTGGCAGTTCTTTGTCGACACCAAGCAGATCGACGGCTCGGTGAAGGTCGATGACGTGGTCGATCTGAGCTATGTCCACGAGGCGTCGCAGAAGCTCGGGCCCTATGTGAAGAAGACGGCGACGCAGTAGTCGGCATGGCCGACGCGGTCGGCCGCCGCATTTGTTGGAAAACATGCCCGCAGCAGCGCCGTCGCCGGGGATAATGCGGCAATTCCTGAATTGCGTTGTGAAACTCAACGCCCTTTCAGTCGTTATCATCCGCTCACCACGAGCATCGCGATGACGAATTATTTTATCCGCAAATCGGTTGCCAGCCTGCAGGCCGAAGCCGAAGCTGCCGAATTCCAGCAGCTGACCGCGCACGACGGCGTGCCGCTCAAGCGCAGTCTCTCGGCTCTCACCTTGGTGTCGCTCGGCGTTGGCGACATCGTCGGCGCCGGCATATTTGTGCTGACCGGACACGCCGCCGCGGCCAATGCCGGCCCGGCGATCACCCTTTCGTTCGTGCTCGCCGGGTTTGCTTGTGCCTGTGCCGGGCTGTGTTACGCCGAGATGGCCTCGACTGTGCCGATCGCCGGCAGCGCCTATACCTATGCCTATGCGACGATGGGCGAGTTCGTCGCCTGGGTCGTCGGCTGGGACCTGATCTTCGAATATGCGCTTGGCGCCGCGACGGTCGCGATCGGCTGGTCCGGCTATGTGGTCAGCTTCCTGAACGATCTCGGCATTAGCGTGCCTGCCGCCTATGCGAGCGCGCCGCTGGCCTACGACGCCGCCCATGGCGCATGGCAAATCACCGGCACGATCGTCAATGCGCCGGCAATGCTCGTGGTCGCCGGCGTCACGGCGCTGGCGCTGATCGGCATCCACGAGTCGGCGCGAGTCAACAACGTCATCGTCGCGATCAAGCTTGCGATCATCCTGTTGTTCATTGTCGCGGCCGTGTCACATTTCAGCACCGTGAATTGGGTGACGGCGGGCAATCCGGAGGGGCATTTCATCCCGCCCAATGCCGGCTTCGGTGATTTCGGATGGAGCGGTGTGGTGCGTGGCGCCGCCGTGGTCTTCTTCGCCTATATCGGCTTCGACGCCGTCTCGACGACCGCGCAGGAGGCGATAAATCCGAAGCGCGACATGCCGATTGGCATTCTCGGGTCGCTGGCGCTGTGCACGGTTCTCTACATCGCCGTCGGCATCGTGCTGACCGGCATCGTCCCGTACGACCGCCTTAACGTCCCCGATCCGATCGCCGTCGGCATCAATGCCATCGGGCTGAAGTGGCTGGCGCCGATCATGAAGCTCGGCATCATCCTCGGTTTGACCTCGGTCATCCTGGTCGGCCTTTTGGGCCAGCCGCGCATCGTCTATGCGATGGCGCGCGATGGCCTGTTGCCGCCGGTCGCCGCCAAGGTGCACCCGCGTTTCCGCACGCCTTACATCACCACGCTGATCACCGGTAGCGTCGTGACGATTCTCGCGGCGCTGTTGCCGATCGGCCTGGTCGGCGAACTGGTCAGCATCGGCACCCTGTTCGCGTTCGCCATCGTCTGCGTTGGCGTCCTCGTGCTGCGCATCCGCGAGCCCGGCGCACCTCGGCCGTTTCGGACGCCCGCCGTGTATGTCGTGGCGCCGCTGGGCGCAGCGTCAGCCTTGCTGCTCATGTTCGGGCTGCCGCTCGACACTTGGCTGCGCTTTGGGCTGTGGCTTTTGCTCGGACTCGCGGTCTATTGGCTTTACGGCGTGCGCCACAGCCGGGCGCAGCGCGCCCGCGCTTAACGCAGGGAACTGTCGCTTCACCATCGCCGACCGGCGTGCTAGCAGGGCCTGACTTTCAAGGCACGGGCGAGGGCGCGGCATTGGCGATGGATCAGGTCTTCGTTGCACACGGGACGGCGGACGCGGTCCCGATCTGGTTTGTCACGGCGGCGACCTATGCGGACGTGCGCGCTCGCCTCGATGCGTCCGCCCGCGCCTTTGCCGACGCGGCAGGTTTCGAACCCAAGGCCGGGCGCCATCTGCTGCTGCCGGGAAAGAGCGGTCTTGGCGGCGTGCTGTTCGGCATCGAGGCGAACGGCGACGTGAAGGATTTATTCCTTCCGGGCCGCCTGCCGCAGCTGTTGCCGGACGGCGTCTATCGCTTCGCCAACGAGCCGCACGATGCGCGGCTTGCGGCGCTCGCCGTGGCGCTCGGCTCCTATCGTTTCTCGCGCTACCGCAAGTCGGAAGGGCACCAGGTCAAGCTCGAACTGCCGCAAAGCCTCGATCGCGACGAGCTTTCGCACATGGCCGAAGCCGTGACGCTGGCGCGCGACCTCATCAATACGCCGGCCAACGACATGGGACCGGCCGACCTCGAAGCGGCGGCGCGGAAGCTTGCGGCAAGTCACAACGCCGAAATCCGCGCCATCGTCGGCGACGATCTGTTGACGCAAAATTTCACCCTGATCCACGCCGTCGGCCGCGCTGCCGCGGCGTCAGCGGCGCCGCGGCTAATCGACATGGTGTGGGGCGACGACAAGCATCCGCGCGTCACGCTGGTCGGCAAGGGCGTCTGCTTCGATACCGGCGGCCTCGACATTAAGCCCGAAAGCGGCATGCTCAACATGAAGAAGGACATGGGCGGGGCGGCGACGGCGTTGGCGCTGGCGCACATGATCATGGCGCGCGGATTGAAGGTGCGGCTGCGCGTGCTCATTCCGGCGGTGGAGAATTCGATCGCCGGCACAAGCTTTCGCCCGCGCGATATCTATACATCGCGAAAAGGCATCACGGTCGAGATCGGCAATACCGACGCCGAAGGCCGGCTCGTTCTTGCCGACGCGCTGGCACTGGCCGACGAAGAGAAGCCCGAGCTGATCGCCGATTTTGCCACGCTGACCGGCGCCGCGCGGGTCGCGCTCGGCCCGGACATGCCGGCGTTCTTCACCGACGATGATGCGCTCGCCGGCGAGCTGATGAATTGCGCAAGCACCGAGAACGATCCGCTGTGGCGATTGCCGCTGTGGCGGCCCTACGAGGCGATGCTGGAATCCAAGGTCGCCGACATCAACAATGTCGGCGGCAGCCAGGGCGGGGCCATCACCGCGGCCTTGTTCATGCGCCGCTTCGTCAGCGCAAAATCCTGGCTGCATTTCGACCTGTTTGCCTGGTCGACGGCCGCCAAACCGGGCCGGCCGGAAGGCGGCGACTGTCAGGCGGCGCGCGCCCTTTACGCGCTGCTCGCCGCCCGCTACGGCTGAGCGAACAAAAAATGCCCGGCTTCGATCCCCGCCTCACGCCGGCCCGCGCCGATCTGGCGGCGAAGCATCTCGAAGGCAAAGTGAAAGCGGCGCGTTTCGTCGAAGGCCGTGTCTACGAAGTCATCGAGCCGCAGGCGCCGCTGCGCCGCGAGCCGCGGCCCGATGCGTCGCTCGAAACCGAGGCACTCAAGGGCGAGCGCGTCACGATCTACGATGCGAACGGGGAGGGCTGGGCGTGGGGTCAGCTCGCCGCGGACGGTTACGTCGGCTGGCTGCCGGACAATGCCCTGACACCGCCGGGCGCGGCGCCGACCCACAAGGTGACGGCGCTGCGCACGCTGATATTCCCCGGTCCGTCGATCAAACTGCCGCCGCTCGAAGCGCTACCGCTCGGCGCGCGTCTGGCAATCGCACGTATCGAGGACCGCCTGGCGGTGACGCAATCCGGCGGTCATGTGCCGGCGGCGCACCTTGCACCGCTCGACCAGAATGAAACGGATTTCGTCGCAGTCGCCGAGCGCTTCCTCGGCACGCCTTATCTGTGGGGCGGCAAGACCGCGCTCGGCCTCGACTGCTCGGGTCTCGTCCAGGTCGCGCTGACCGCGTGCGGCGTCTCGTGCCCACGCGACAGCGACATGCAGGAAGAGGCATTGGGAACGGCCGTGTCCGCCGATCCTTCAACGCTTAAGCGCGGCGATCTAATTTTCTGGAAAGGCCACGTAGCCATCGTGCGCGACCGGGGCTCTCTGTTGCACGCCAACGCCTATCACATGGCGGTCGCGGTCGAGCCGATCGCCGAAGCAGTCGTCCGCATCCGCAAAGCGGGCAGCGAGATCACCAGCATCGGGCGAATTGCCTCTACCTGAGAAATTTCAAACTACGATATTCGCCGAAGCATCGCGGCATCCCGTTGCGGCAGAATGCAGGCCGGTAACCAACAGGGGACTGCGATGACCATCACCGTGTTCATTCGCTACCAGCTCGATCCCTACAAGCGTGACGGCTTTGAAGCCTATGCCCGCAATTGGCTGAAAATCATTCCGAAATGCGGCGGCGAGGTTGTCGGTTATTGGATGCCGCATGAGGGCACCGATAACATCGCCTATGGGCTGATCTCGTTCGCGAGCCTGGCGGCTTATGAGGCTTACCGGGCGCGGCTGAAGTCCGATAGCGAGGGCGCCGCCAACTTCGCGCTGGCGCAAACGGAGCGCTTCATTCTGTCCGAGGAGCGCACGTTCCTGCGGCAAGTGGTCTGAATGCTCTGCCGTTACGCCGTCTCGGCTGCGCCGGGATGTTGTCCGGCCCGCTGCGGTAAAACAAGAATGCAAGCGATAATGAAAGCCCCGATGATCGCCGAGGCGATCGGGCGGCTGAATGCCAGCCCGCCGTCGCTGATCGGCTTGTCGAGGAAATCGCCGACCGAGGCGCCAAGCGGGCGCGTCAGGATAAAGGCGGCCCAGAACAAGAAGACCCGCGAGACGTTGGTCCGGAAATAGGCGGCGGCGAGCAGCGCCAATCCGGCGGCAAACACGAACGCGCCGTGTTCATATCCCATGCCGTCGGCCATCCAGTCGCCGAGCGCCGTTCCGAGCGTCTGCGAGAAGGTGATGGCGACCCAATAGAACACTTCCACCTTCGGCGTGGTGACGGTGGCGACCGATATCGAGCCTTGCGACCAGTACCATGCGCCGAGCGTGGCGATGACGCAGGCGAACAGCAGCGACGATCCGCCGGCATAACCGATGCCGAGCGACCGGTCCGCGAAGTCGGCCATGGTGGTGCCGGCGGTGGTCGAGGCGACGATCGTTGCCCAGTACAGGAACGGATGGAATTTCTTCGCAGCGATCTGCAGAACGACAAGCACGACCAGCAGCGTGAGAAACAGCGCAGTGCCGAGCAGGTAACCCCAGTTCAGGGTCATGGTGACGGTATCGCCGCCGGTCTCGCCCAACGTCGTTGCGGCAATTTTTATGATCCAGAAAACGAGGGTGACTTCGGGAACTTTGCTCGCGGCTCGCTGCAGTGTCATTACGCCTTCCTGTTATGCGCATTCCACTCGCGCTCGAGATTGGCGATGAGCGCGGGACTGAAATGGCAATAGGCCTGGTCGCGAGCGTAAGCGGAAAAATACATCCGGAATGTGTCGAGCGTCTCCTCGCCGATGCGGATTGCGCGTCTGTTGCTGGTCGCGCTGACCGCGCCGGAACTGGTCAGGCCGGCGATGACGCGGTCGAGCGCCGCGTCCATGTCGCCGGCGGGCGCGATCTCGTCGCAGATCAGGCGGCCTTCCGGACTGTCGCAGATGAGCTTGCGCTCATATTGGATGGCCTGGCGGGCGATGCGGTCGCCGGTGAAGCGCGGCAGGCGGAGGTTAGCGGCGCCCGGAATGATGCCTTCCTTGCGCGCCGGCAAGGTCATAAAGGCGTCGTTGGCGGCGAGCACGTAGTCCATGGCCAGTAGGATCTGGCAGTGGCCGCCGATGGCAAAGCCTTCGACCGCGGCGATCCACGGTTTTTCGATTGCTGTGCCGTGCACGTCGTCGGGTAAGAGCTCGGGCCGCGCCACGCCGCGGAAGAATTTGTGCACGAAGCCGAGGTCGCGCCTGAGGAACCAGACGAACGGGATCTGGCCGCGATAAAGATGTGTCAGGTTGATGCCGGCCCCGAACAGTTTTTTGCCGCGATATTTGGGATGCTCGACCTCGCCGCCGCGCAGCACGGCGATGTCGGTCTTGGCATCGAGGATGGCGACATCGACCGCGGTCTCCATGGCGTCGAGCGTGGTGTCGTCCTCGGCGTTGAGGAAGCGCTCGTTCTTCGACGTCACGATCGCCGCGTTGCCGCGACGCTCGATGAAAACCTTGCCGAAATCGATGCGGCCGTCGGTGGCGAATTTTTGCAAATGCTCGGCCGTTTCCCGCCGCGGCAATAACATCGCGTGGCACAGATGCCGGCCGGCGGCTTCGCTGGCGAGCACGTGGGCGAGGAAAATTCCCTGATCGATCTCGACGCCGTCTTTTTCGCCCTGCAAGTGCTCGGCTTCGGCCGCAACTTGCGTGGCGGTCGGAGTCAGGCCAGGGACGGCCATGGCGGCGGCGAAGACCAGGTCTTCCAAGCGGATGAATCGCGAGCGTTGATGGGTCAGCTCGTCGTAGAGCGTCTCGGCGTGGGCGGCGAGGAAATGCTCGCGCTGCTCGCGCGCGGCGGCGAGGATGGACTGGGCCGCGCGTGCCTCACCAACACTTCGCGCCGGCTTCTTCGGCAGGCGGCCGAGCAGATCGGTGCCGAGCTGCCAGTAGCGCGAATAGCGCGGCCGATCGACATGGAAATCGCCGGCGCGCTTTGGCGCAGCCGCCATCCATTCGGCAACTGCGCGCTGATCGAGGCCGGCGGACTGCAACTCGGCCGCGGGCATGGCGGTATCGACACTCATCGCGCCAATCCTTTCACTATTCCATTCGGCATTTCAGCTTTTCGCTCGCCGGTCGATGACGCGCTTGGCCTTGCCCTGGGAACGCTCGATGGTGCCCGGCTCGAGCACGCGCACCGTTGCGGTGACGCCGACATAGGCCTTGATCAAATGCTCGGCTTGCTTTGCCAGCGCCGTATTTTCATCGGCGTCCAATTTGCCGGCAAGCTCGGGCCGCATCTCGACCAGCACGTCGAGCTCGTCGAGATTGTGCGGCCGGCGCACTTCCAGGACGTAATGCGGCGCAAGCTGCGGCTCGCGGCCGAGCACCGCTTCGATCTGCGAGGGAAAGACGTTGACGCCGCGGATGATCAGCATGTCGTCGCTGCGGCCCTTGACCCTTTCGATGCGGCGCATGGTGCGCGCCGTGCCGGGAAGGAGCCGGGTCAGATCGCGGGTGCGATAGCGGATCACCGGCATCGCCTCCTTGGTCAGCGAGGTGAAGACGAGTTCGCCGGTCTCACCGTCGGGCAGAACGCGGCCGGTGTCCGGATCGATGATCTCAGGGAAGAAGTGATCCTCCCAGACCGTCAGTCCATCGCGCGTCTCGGCGCATTCCTGCGCGACGCCAGGCCCCATGACTTCCGACAGGCCGTAGAGATCGAGCGCCGCGATGCCCATGCGACGCTCGATTTCCGCGCGCATGGTTTCGGTCCACGGCTCGGCGCCGAAAATGCCCAGCCGCAGGCTGCAGTCGGCGGGCGAAAATCCCTGGCGCTCGAACTCATCGGCGATGGCAAGCATATAGGACGGCGTCACCATAATGATGTCGGGCTGAAAATCGCGGATGAGCTGCACCTGCCGCTCGGTGAAGCCGCCGCCGACCGGAATGACGGCAGCGCCCAAAGCCTCGCCGCCGTAGTGCGCACCCAGGCCGCCGGTGAACAGGCCGTAGCCGTAGGCGACATGAATTTTATCGGCGGAGCGGCCGCCGGCGGCGCGGATCGAGCGCGCCATCAACAGCGACCAGGTGTCGATATCGTTTTTGGTATAGCCGACGACCGTCGGCTTGCCGGTAGTGCCGCTCGACGCATGGATGCGCACGATGTCGGCCATCGGCACCGCGAACATGCCGAACGGATAATTCTGCCGCAGATCGTCCTTGGTGGTGAATGGAAATTTCGCCAGATCGCCAAGCTCTTTCAGGTCGGCGGGATGCACGCCCGCCGCATCGAGCTTCGTCTTATAATGTGGGACGCGGTCGTAAGCCTGATGCAGCGTTGCCTTCAGGCGATCGAGCTGCAACGCAACGAGCGCGTCCTTGCTGGCCTTTTCGATCGGTTCGAGTGAATCGAGCGCGCCCATGGGTGTCATTCGGCCTTGATGCCGCTCTCCTTGATGATCGGCGTCCAGCGGGCGATTTCCGCCTTCTGCTTGGCAGCGAGTGCCTCGGGTGTTTGATAGTCGGCCGGCCAGATCTCCTGGCCGATTTTTTTGAACCGCTCCTGGATGGCGGGATCGGCCAGCGCCGCGCGGATGGCGGCGTTGAGCTTCGTGATCGCCTCCTTCGGCGTGCCCTTTGGCGCCCACATGCCGTGCCAGAAGCTGGCGTCGATATTGTGGATGCCGAGCTCGTCGAGGGTCGGCACGTCGGGCGCCGCCCACCAGCGCTTGGGCTGCAGCACCGCATAGGCCTTGAGCTCGCCGCTCTGGACGTAAGCCAGCGTGGAGGCCGCCTGGCCGACGTCGAAATCGATATGGCCGCCGAGCAAATCCTCGGCCAGCGGCGCGCCGCCGCGGTAGGGCACGATTTGAAACACGGTGCCGGTCTCCTTGGCGAAGATGCGGCCGGCGACGTCGGTCGGGCCGCCGACTCCAACCGTGCCCATGGTGGCTTTGCCGTCTTGCGCCTTGAGCCAGGCGATGAGCCCTTTGAGGTCGTCGGCCGGCAGCGTTTTTTTGGCGATGATCCAGATCGGCGTGTCGGCGATCAGCGAGACCGGCTCGAAATCGTTCACGACGTCGTAGTCGAGCTTCATGATGGCGGGATTGAACACGTGGGTTTGCACATGGCCGATGCTCAGCGTGTAGCCATCGGGCGTGGCATGGGCGACGCGGCCGACGCCGATGGCGCCGCCGGCGCCGCTGACGTTCTCGACGATGACGGTTTGGCCAAGCGCTGCCTGCATCCGCTCGGCCAATAGGCGCGCGATGGTGTCGGTCGGCCCGCCGGCCGGGTAGGGCACGATGATGGTGATGACGTGCGACGGATAGTTTTGCGCATACGCGGTCAATGTGCCCGCCGCGAGCAGGGCGAGGGCAAGTGCAATCACTTTGCGCATGGCTGTCTCCTCCGCGCTGCGTTGCCGCCTTCTTGAGTGGCCGGGCTCGCCGCGGTACATCTTACATCAAGTCGGCCGGCGTGAAGCCGACGCCCGGACGCGGAGGACTGGCCATGCAGGTGAAGGACTTGCCCATGCAGGATGTGATCGAAACCGCGGCCGTGCCGAAGATCGAGGTCAAGCCGTTGTCTCCGGCCTGCGGTGCCGAGATCAGCGGGGTCGATCTGTCCAAGCCGCTGTCCGAACACGAGGTGGAGGCCATCAAGGACGCCTGGGGCAAGCATCTGGTGCTGGTGTTCCGCGGCCAAAAAGTTTCCCAGGACGACCAGCTGCGCTTTGCCTCTTATTTTGGCGACCTCGGCACCCGCAAGAAGGCGCCCGAGGCGCTGCGCGCCCGTACCGAAGGCGTCCAACAGGACAACGAGAAGGTGCTGCTGGTCAGCAACATCAAAGTGGACGGCAAGCCGATCGGCGCCTTCGGTGAGGGCGAGTTCTGGTTCCACATCGATTCCGGCTACACGCCGCGGCCCTACAAATACACATTCCTCTATGCGCTCGAACTGCCGTCGCGCGGCGGCAATACGATGTTCTCCAACATGTACAAGGCCTACGAAGCGGTGCCGCCGGCGCTGAAAGACAAGCTCAAGGGCAAGACGGCGCTGCACATTCACGAATACAATCGCGCCAAGCAGGCCAATTCGTCGGGCGACATCAGCGGCATTCCGCATCACGCGCACCCGATCTTCATCACGCACCCCGACACCGGCCGCAAAACGCTGTTCGTCGACCGCTTGATGACGACGCGCATCGAAGGCGTCAGCCAGGACGAGAGCGATGCCATCCTCGATCAGCTCTACGAGATCGGCGAGCGCCGCGAGTTCATCTTCGAGCACGTCTGGCAGCCCGGCGACTTTCTGATGTGGGACAACCGCTGCACCATCCACGCCCGCACCGATTTTCCGAAAGAAGAGCGTCGGCTGTTGCGCCGCTGCACCGTCGAAGGCGAGCCGCTGTTCGAGTGAAGGAAACGATCATGTCAAATCTTGCCGCGCAACGCTTGCCGGCTTTCGAAAAATTCATCGGCGAACTCCGCGCAATCTGGGCGACGGAAACCGACGATCAGCGCCGCATGGAGAAGGCGAAGCCGCTCGTGGAGCGGCTGGTGATGGACCCGACGCTCAAAACTCATTCGGCAAGCTGGCCGTCCACCGAAGGCCGCAAGAATCTTTTGCTCTATGTCGATGCCGACTATGCCTTCGTCGTCAACGGCGTGGTGCGCATGCCCGGCCGCACCGGCAGCGTGCACGATCACGCCGATGCCTGGGTGCTCTATGGCGTGCTCGACGGCACCGAGAGCCTGGAGCGCTTTGAGCGGATCGATGACGGCAGTCGGCCGGGCCATGCCGAGGTGAAGCTTGCTTCGGTGACAACCGGTTCGCAAGGCAAGGTCGATCTGGTGGCGCCGCGCGCCATTCATGCGGAGCAGGGCGGTCCGACCCGCTCGGTGGCGATCATCGTGCGCAGCCAAAAGCTCGGCGAGGGCACGGTGCTGCAGCATCAGTACGATCGCGCGACCAACACGGTGGTCGAGCGCTACGGCCCGATGCAGATTCCCTACGACCTCGCGGGCTGAACGCTCGTCGCTTGCTTCCCGGCATCGTGGTCGACGCGCGGTGCCATTCATCCCGATTGGAGATACCCACCATGGAACCATTGCCGAAAGGCGCAAATTTCGTGCGCGCCAAAACCCTGTGGGAGATCGGCCTGCATATCGCCGGCAATCCGGCGACGCCTTACGGCGGCAATCGCGACATGGTCATCACGGTCGGCAGCGGCTCGGGCGAAGCGTTCCGGCCATGGCTGCGGCTCGCATCTGGCTCGGCCATTCTGGCCGAGGAAGTAGCAAAGGGCGGGCTCGAAGCCGCCTTCGTCAATCCGTCGGCGCTGCTCACCCAAGCCTATCGCGGGGTAGGTCTGTTCCGCACGGCACTGCCGGTGCGGATCATCGCGTCCTATCCGAGCTGGGATCGCTTCGTCTTTATGGTTCATCCGCGGACGGGCATTCGCTCGCTCAAGGACGTCAAGGCGAAGCAGTATCCGCTGCGCGTGTCGGTGCGCGAAGACCCCACGCATTCGACGCTGGTCCTGATCGAGCAGGCTTTCGCCCTGCACGGCTTTAAACTTCAGGACATCGAGGCCTGGGGCGGACGCATCATCACCTGCGGCGGGCCGTCCGACGTGCGCCGCCTCGATCCATTGACGCGCGGCGAGATCGACGCGGTGTTCGACGAAGGCATCAGGGTGTGGCTGAGCGAGGCGCTGGCGGCCGGCCTCGTGCCGCTCGAGATCGAGCCGGCCGAGTTCGATGCGCTGGGGCAGTTGGGATGGCGGCGGGTTGTTCTGCCCAAGGCGCGCTTTGCCGGCTTGGCGCGGGATTTCGATACGTTCGATTTCAGCGGCTGGCCGATCTACACCAGCGCGGCGCTCCCGGAGCAGATGGCCTACGACATCTGCGGCGCGCTGGCCGCGCGCGAAGCGGAGGTGCCTTGGGAAAAGGGCACCGGCGGCTCGGCGCTGCACATGGTCAGCGAGACCGAGTCGACGCCGATGGATGTGCCGCTGCACCCCGGGGCCGAGCGCTGGTATCGCGAGCACAAATGAACAGTCTCTAGCCAAGTGGCGCAAGGGCGTTCCGCAGCGGCCCACTCGGAATCATCAGCAGGCCGGTGAACGGCTGGCTCAGCTCCAAGATCAAAAAGATCGCGCATGACGCGGACAGTGCAAACAGCGACAGAAAAGTGAACACCGTCACATTGAGCGCCGCGAACAGGCTGAAGCTCGCGAATATGATGATGAGCCAGAACGCCAAGATGGCGATAAACGGTGCCGGGATGGCGCTGTCGGATTCCGCGAACAGCAACAGGCGGGTTTGCGCCAGATCGGTGCTGATCTGCGCCGCCCGGCTCTGCAGCGAGCGCTGCAGATCGTTCTTCGGCGACAGCGCTTGGATGGCGATATAGACGCTTTCGGCCTCGGTGTCCGTGGCAAACGGCCGCGCCGCATCCGTCGCCTTTTCGTGCCAAATCCGGTCGGCGAGCGGCCCGATCGCGCCGCGCATCGCGACGCGGATCGGCTGCGTCTCGGGGCCGTATTGCTCCAGCAAGGCGTCAAGCAAGATGACGTCGGCGGTGATTTGTCTGATTTGACCGCTCTGGGTGTCGAACGAACCCTTGGCCGCCGCAATCAGCAAACCGAGCACCAGCGCCGCGATGGTTGCGACCAGCCCGGCGCCAAGGCGCACGACGTCTTGCGATTCTTTGCTGAGATGATGTTGCGGCAGCGCGGTGCGCAGCAATGCGCCGAGCGCGATGCCGCCGAGGGTCAACGCAAATATCATGCACGACAAAACAGCGGGGCTCATGATTCATCTCCGAAGCCTGCGTCGCCGCGGCTCGCGAATTTTCGGGCCATCCTCACGGACAACGCAGATAAGGCTTCAGGTCGGTAAACGACGTGCCGATCGATACTCGGTCGCCGGCCTCGGGCCGTAGAATCATGTTGATGACATCGGCCTTGGCCGGCTGCCCATCGGCTTCGCACTGGGCATGAACGGCGTAGTTCGGCCCGAGCGAGCCCGGCGTCTCGACGATCCACCGCGCGCTGCATTTGCCGTCGGCGGTGCTGTAGCCGTCCGCGGCAATCGTGACGTTGGACTTGTCCTTCGCGGCGCAGAGTTCGGCGCTTGGCGCCCACCGTCCCACCAGCACATTGGGGAACGTGGTGTGTCGTACCTCATCGGCGCCGGCGCGTTGCGACGGCAATGTCGAAACGGCCAGGATCGCAGACAAGATCGTGAAGCTGGTTCGCATCATTGGTTGCCCCCGGTTGGACCATGCGCTCAATCGGCATCTCGCGCCGCCGCTTAAATGAATTCCTCGGTCTTGTCGTCGGTCTCGCCGTAGCGGCGCAGCGTTGCGGACTTGGTGCCGGCATAAAGTTGTTCGAGCCCGGGCGCGATCTTGGCGTTCTCGCGCTCGAATAGCGAATTGCCGGCGAGATCGCTCTCGACCAGGAACGGGCCGAACTTTTCCACGTCGAGCACCCAGACTGCCTGCGCGAGGCCCAGCTCCTCCAGCCAATAGACACCGGCAACGCGCTTGATGCCGCGGCCGAGCAGCGCGCCGGTGCCGTAGCCGACCGTGGTCAGATAGATAGCGTTGTTGGGCACGAAATGCTCGCGATAGGCCGCCGACGTCATGCCGCCTTTGCCGATGATGACGTTGCAGCCGGAGATCTTGAACCAACCGTCGAGCCATTGGGCGAAGCGGAATGACGCCGTCGCGGTGACGGCGCCGACGGTGTGGCTGCCGTCGGGATTGATCGAGGCCGCCGGCGAGCAATGAAAATTGGTGATGCCGAGCGCGTTTTTATCCGCCGGCATGCCGACGCCATCGGCGATCGCGCGTTTGTAAACGCCCTCGCGCGCGGTGAAGACGCGGCCGGTGAGATAGGCGACCGAGCCGATTTCCAATTGGCGAAGATTTTCCGTGCTTGCCGGAAGATCGATGTGAACGGTTTTGAGGTCAGCCATGATTACTCCGCTGCCTCGGCCGCTTGCTGGCCCCATTCCACCGTTTCGCGTCGCATATAATCGGTGAACCACATCGGATCGGTGCGGAAGGTGGCCTTGCCGTCGGTCGAAATTCGCGCGCACGCGCGTCGTGAGGAAAGACAAAACATGTGCACCGACATCGGCATGCCGCCGGTGTGACAATAGCCGACCTCGATGTGGCAATCGATCACCATGGACGAGCCGACAAAACCCATGGCGCCCATGCCGATATTGTTGCCGATATTTTTGAACTCCTCTTCCAGCGCGGCGATTTTGGGGTCCGGATTGCGCGAGCCGACGACGCGCAGGCAGGACGCCTGCTTGCCGAGCACCATGGAAGTGTCCTTGGAGCCGCCAAGGCCGACGCCGACGATGGCCGGCTGGCAGGCGAGCCCGCGTTTGCCGAAGCCGATCAGGGTATCGAGAAAAAAGCGCTTGATGCCCTCGATGCCGTCGCCGGGAAACAGCATGCGGTAATCCGAGCCGAACAGGCCGCCTTTGTGCACGGTGGTGAGCTCGATCCAGTCGGCGTCAGGGTGAAACGCATATTCGATCTCGGGCGCGCCGATGCCGACATTGTTGTTGTGGTCGGTGCGCCATAGCGGATGCACCCGGTTCGGCCGCAGCGGCACGTTTGTGGTGGCGCGCGCGGTGGCGCGGCGCAGCGCCGCTTCCAGCGCCACCGGGCCGCCTTCGATCCGCGCCTCGTTGCCGATCTTGACGTACCAGCGCGGCAGGCCGGTATCGCCGCACATGGCGCGGCGGTCTTCCTTGGCGGCTTCGTAATTCTCCAGCATGGCCTTGATGACGAACGCCGACAGGTCGCCTTTTTCGGTATCGACGCAGCGGCGCAAGCCGTCGAGATAATCGTCGGGGATTTCGATGGCGGCCTTCGCCATCAAATCCTCGGCGGTGCGCTGGATGCTGGAGAGCGGAATCATGTTCGCCTCGATTATTTATTCGGCCGCGAGCGCATCGCGGAGCAGCGTCTCGCCCGGCTTCACATGGGTGAACTGTACCGGACTTTCGCTGATGTCGATGCCGCTCGCGCCCTGCCGCGCCACCGTAAATGTCGAGGTGGCGAAGTCGCCGGGTTCCGGGAAATCGGACCGGAAATGGGCGCCGCGGGAATTCTCGCGCTTCAGCGCTGCGAGCGCAATGACCCGGCTCACTTCGCACAAGGAGCGCAGGTTGAGCCAGTCGTGCCAAGTCAAATTGAAGCGGCGATCGATGTCGGCGACGCCGGTGGCAAGAAGTTCCGCTTCGATCCGGTCGAGCGCCGCGAGGCCGCGTTCGATGCTGGCGCGGTCGCGCACGACGCCGACTTCGTCCCACATGGTGTCGAGCAGCGTTTCGCGCAGCGCATTCACATCGCCGGGTTTTTGTTTTTGCGCGAACGGATGCTGGGCGCGGGCGAGTTCGGCATCGAGCACGTCGGTGTCCGGCTCCCGATGCCCTGGATTGGCGGCGATCCAGCGCGGCATCACGTCGCCGGCAATGCCGCCGAACACCGTCGAGTTGGCGACGCCGTTGCCGCCGAGCCGGTTGGCGCCGTGCATGCCGCTGGCATCTTCGCCGGCGACGAACAGGCCGAAACGTTCCGTCGCGGTGTCAACTTCGCAGACGACGCCGCCCATGAAATAATGCGCCGTCGGCACCACTTCGACCAGGCCACCGGCCAGATCGAAACCGCAGTCGCGGCAGCGATCCACCATGCCCTTGAACTCCTTCGCCACTTTGGCCGGACCGAGATGGCCCATTTTAATGTAGACGCCTCCGTTCGGCGTGGTGCGCCCGGCGCGCATTTCGGCATAGATGGCGCGGCTGACGACGTCGCGGGTGGCGCGCTCCAGTTTCGGATCGTAATCGCCCATGAAGCGGTGCATCGCGCCGTTGAGCAGATGGCCGCCGGAGCCGCGCAAACCTTCCTCCAGCACAGTGCCGGTCATGCGCGTGTCGGGGCCGGCGAGCAGGCCGGTCGGATGGAATTGCACCATCTCCATGTCGCGCAAGGGGAGGCCGATGCGCAACGCCATGGCGAGGCCGTCCATGCTCTTGTCGCCGGACGGCGTGTGATAGCGATACATGGTCGGCCCGCCGCCGGTCGCCAGCAACACGGCTTTCGCGGCGACGAAACGGAATTCGCCAGTGCGCACGTCGATCAGCAACGCGCCCGAGAGCGCGCCGTCCTTCGCCGGGATCAGCGCCACGGCGCGGTGCTCTTCGAGCCGCCGTATCGGCCGCGCCCACACCTGTTCCATCAGCCGGTTGATGATCTCGATGCCGGTGAGGTCGCCCTTGTGCACGGTGCGATCAAAGGTCTGGCCGGCGAAGGCTTTGCCGTGGAGCGTGCCGTCCGGATTGCGGTCGAAGAAGCAGCCGATCTCGTTTTCCAGTTCCTGCACCCGCTCGATCGCCTTGGTGACCAGCGTCCAGGCCAGCTCCTGGTGCGGCAGCCATTTGCCGCCCTCGATAGTGTCCATGAAATGGCGCTCGATGGAGTCGCCGGGATTGAGCGCGACGTTGTAGCCGCCCTGCACCATGCGGGTGCAGCCGCATTTGCCGAGCAGACCCTTGCTGACGATGGTGATGTCGAGATCGGGGTTGGCCTTCAGGGCATGCAGCGCAGCAAACAGCCCGGCGCCGCCGGCGCCGAGGATCAGAATGTCGGTCTTGAGGTGTTCGACATTCATTCTTAAAACACCCGCGCCAAAAATATGAAGGCGATAATCGCGGACACCGCCGCCGCCAGCGTCGCCAACTGCTTCTGACCGTCGTGCCAATCGAGGTTCTCGATCACCAAAACGCGCAATCCGCCGAGCAGATGTACCGCGAGCAGAAAAACCAGCCCGCCTTCGGCAAATTTCACCAGCGGCTGATCGGTCCAGCGCAAAAAACTTTCAAGCTTTGCTTCGCCGTCGATGGCCAGCCCAAGCGCCAGAAAATGCAACGGCAAGAAAATCGCCAAGGCGAGACCGGACAGCCGGTGCACCAAGGCTGCGATCCACAGCGCGCTGCCGCGATGTTTTATTGCCCGCGCGATCACGACAGCACCACGGCATAAACCGCGCGAACACCGAGCGCCGCTAAAAGCAATCCGAATACAATGGCAAACAGACCGGCGCGGCGATCGTGAAGGGACACCCACTCGGTCAAGACGTTGCGCACGCCGATCGACGCATGAATGGAAGCGGCGGCGACGAAAAGTCCGTAATACGACGCCCACACGATACTGTTGTGGGTGCGCGACAGAATATCCGCCGCCGTCATGCCGCTGCGCGTGGCATAGAAGATGACGGCGATGTGGACGAGAACGAGCGGTGCTATCAGCGCTGCCGTCGCCCGCTGCCACACATAGAGCCGGACATTCATGCCTTGATCTCGCCCTTGAGATACGCCGCGGTCGTGCGGCGCTTGAGCCCGGCGATGGCGGCGGTCGGATTGAGCGCCTGCGGGCAAAGCTCCTGGCACGACTGATGCGAGTGGCAGGCGTGGCAACCGCCCGCCGCCGACACTGCTTGCAGGCGCGCGGTGCCGCCGGCATCGCGTTCGTCGTTGTCCAGCGTCCATGCCCGCGTCAGCGCCGCCGGTCCGAGATAATCCGCGTTCCAGCGCACCGTATCGCAGGCGGCATAACAGACGCCGCAATTGATGCATTCGATCGCCGCGTCGACCAGGCGCCGCGCCGGGCTGTCGGGGCGGATTTGCTCGATTTCATCGTGCCTTGTCTTGGTCGGCGCAAAAACGCCTTGAGCTTGCTGCCACTTCTCAAAGAAAGGCTGCATGTCGGTCGTTAAATCCTTGATGACCGGCAGGTTTTCCAGCGGGCCGATCTCGAGGCGCCCGCTGCCCGCGACCTTGGCCACGTGGGTGCGGCAGGTCCAGCGCGGCCGGCCATTGACCGTCATGGCGCAGGAGCCGCAGACGCCGACCCGGCAGGCGAAGCGATATGACAAGGTCGGATCGATATGGCGCTGCACGAAGGTCACGACGTCGAGCACGGTCTGGCTCGCGCGCTGCGGCACATTGTAGGTCTCGTAGCGGCCATCCTCGCCGCCGCGCCAGAGCGATACCGACAGGTCTCCAAGCATCTCCAAAAGCTCCTCGGCCGGGCCTTGTTACGCTCGCGCGGCCGGGCAGTCTAGCAAGCCGGCAGGGCGCGAATAATGTGCCAAGAAATGTGCCACGACATCTGCGTTCGCCGCAGTTCCGGTGCAGCGACACATGCGCAGTTCGCAGCTTGCCTGACCCGCGCAAAAGGCACAGTCTGAACGTTGGAGGCTGCGCATCTCGACAGAACGCGCCCCATCGCTGGTCCGGAAGCCTTCACTGCACGTAATGCAGCAGATGAACCGGATCGGAGCACAAGGGAGGATCCACTCATGACCAAGCATGATGAAGGCCGTCGTGCGTTCCTGGTCGCGCTGGGCGCCGGCGCCGCCGCCACCACAGCGTTGGTTCCGGACGCACTCGCCAAAAGCAATCACCAGCACCACGCCGCAATGGATGCGCCGGCAAAGGACCATGCCGGCCATGTCATGCATGACATGAGCGGCGGCCACGGCGCGTTCTTCAACGACGACGATTCGCGCACCATCACCGCGTTCACCGAGCGCTTGATGCCGGGCGCGCCGGGCCTGCCGGGAGCGACCGATGCCGGCGTGTTGAACTACGTCGATCTCGCGCTTTCTGGCGCGTACTCAGACCAGCAGGAATTCTACCGGACCGGGATCATCCAACTCGACGCCCACTGCACGCAAACTTACGGCAAGCCGTTCCGCAGGCTCACGGCGGAACAACAGGACGAAACCATCACCGCGCTGGAGCAGGGCAAGGCGCCGGCCTTCGTGTGGCCGACCGCGCAAGCGTTCTTCAACACGCTGCGCACCCACACCATGGAAGGCATGTTCGCCGACCCGATCTACGGCGGCAACAAGGATTTCGCCGGTTGGCGGCTAGTCGGATTTCCTGGCGCCCAGCCGATCTTCACCGAAGAGGACATGCAAAGCACCAAAGCGTTCACGCGCGAGCCCATCATCGGCTTGCAGGCGCGGGCGAAGAGCAGGGAGGGTTGAGTCATGGCCACCGAAAAAACCGATGTCGTGATCATTGGTGTCGGCGCCGCCGGCGGCATCATCGCGGCCGAACTCGCCAAGGCCGGCATGAAGGTGATCGGACTCGAGCGCGGTCCGCGGCTGAAGACATCGGACTTCGAACCGCATGACGAGCTGCGCTATTTCGAGCGCCAGGATCTGCGCCCCAACGTCAAGACCGACCCAGTCACTTGGCGGCCGAATGGCAATGCGCGCGCCAATCCGATGCCGAGCCTCAACAACGGCAACCAAGCCGGCGGCGGCACGGTGCATTACGGCACGCTATCGTGGCGCATGCACGAGGACGATTTCCGCGTGCGCAGCAAGACCGTCGAACGCTATGGCGCGTCGGCGATCCCGCAAGACTCCTCGCTGGTCGACTGGCCGCTGAGCTACGCGGAGCTCGAGCCGTTCTACGACCAAGCCGAATACGAGCTTGGCGTGTCCGGCAAAGCCGGCAACCTGCAAGGCAAGACAATCGCCGGCGGCAACGTTTTTGAGGCGCCGCGCAGCCGTGAATATCCGCTGCCGCCGCTGCTCGTCGATCAGTCGGCGATCTTGTTCGAGGCCGGCGCCAAAAAACTCGGGCTACATCCGTTCTCATCGCCGCGCGCCATCGCTTCGGTGCCCTACAACAACCGGCCGGGCTGCACCTATTGCGGCTTCTGCCAGGCATTCGGCTGCCACGTCGGCGCCAAATCGTCGATCCTGGTCACCAAATTGCCCGAGGCTGACGCTACCGGCAATTTCAAGCTCCTCACCGGCGCCATGTGCTATCGCGTCAACAGCGACAACACCGGCAAGGTGACGGGCGTGTCGTATTACGGCCCTGGGCGCACCGACAACACGATCGAAGCCGACATCGTCATCGTCGCACCGTTCATCTATGACAATACGCGGTTGATGCTGTTGTCGAAGACCGACAAATTCCCGAATGGCCTTGCCAATTCGAGCGGGCATCTCGGCAAGCACATCATGGCGCACATGATGGCGAACGTGTTCGTCACCTTCGACGACCGCTACATCAACAATTTCATGGGCCCGAGCGCCCAGAAGCATACCATCGACGACTTCAACGCCGATAATTTCGATCACGCGGGCTTGGGCTTCATCCGCGGCGCGCAGCTCTCGATCGGCACGCCGAACCTGCAAGGCGGTCCGATCGCCGCCTCGACCATCGCCACGCCGCCCGGCATACCGAAATGGGGCGCAAAATATCGCGACTTCTTCGCCAAGGCCTATGCGCGCCATGGCGCCATGGTGGCGCAGACCGAGAACCTGCCGTATCCGGACCAGACCATCGATCTCGATCCCAACGTGCGCGATGTTTGGGGCATGCCGGCGCCGCGCGTCACCTACGACTGGCGGCGGCCGAACGAGAAGGCGAGGGTCGAGTTCGTGCAGAACAAGCTCGTCGAGATCGGCCGCGCCATGGGCGGCCCGCAAGTCTGGCCGGCGCCGGTCAGCCCGGCCGGCGCACCGGGCGCGCATCATGAGGGCGGCACCCGCATGGGCAGCGATCCGAAGGACTCGGTCGTCAACAAATACAGCCAGACCTGGGATCACCCCAATCTGTTCCTGGTCGGCTCATCGACCTTCCCGACCATGGGCGCGGGCTTCAACCCGACGCTGACCATCCAGGCGCTGGCCTATATGACGGCCGACGCCATCGTGAAAAAATATCGGAATAATCCGGGGCCGCTGATCTGACGGTTACGCCGCGGGCGGGCAATCGCGCGGCCCGCGGCGACAAACTTTGGGGGAAATTTTACGCGAGCCATGAAGCACAGCACCGATCGCATTCTCACCACCCACGCCGGCAGCCTGTCGCGGCCGGCAAATCTCATCGCCATGAGCAAGGCAATTGCCGTCGGCGAAAGCAAAGGCGATGCCGCCTATGCGCAATGCCTCGCCGCGTCCGTTGCCGATGTGGTCAAGAAGCAGCGCGAGCTCGGCGTCGATATTCCCGACGACGGCGAGTTCGGCAAGCCGGTGGGCGGCTCCTACGATTACGGGGCATGGTGGAATTACGCCTTTGCCCGGATGTCGGGATTTTCGCCGGCGGGCAGCCCGGCTGCGGCCGCGCACGAAACCCAGCATAAGAAATCGACTGTCGCCGACGTGGCGCTGACCTCGTTCGCCAATCGCCGCGACTGGCAGAAGTTCGGCGAGTTTTATCTCGATCCGGAATCGAGCGGCAGTCTTATGGGGAGCGCAGCGCGCCGGCCGGTGGGACGGCCGGCTTGTACCGGGCCGATCAAATATACCGGCCATGCGGCGCTGCAAGCCGATATCGACAATCTGAAAAAGGCGCTGGCCGCAACCGGCGCCGAAGAGGGCTTCATGTGCTCGATCGGCCCGGGCAGCTTCGCCCGCGGCGTCGACCTCTATTACAAGACCGAAGAAGAGTTTTTGTTCGCCTCGGCCGACGCCATGCGCGACGAATACAAGGCCATCGTCGATGCCGGCATCGTGTTGCAGATCGACGATCCGAGTCTTCCCGACAACTGGGACATGATCAATCCCGAACCGCCGCTCAAGGAATTCAAGAAATTCGAGCAGGTGCGCATGGAAGCGCTCAATCACGCGCTGCGCGGATTGCCGGCCGACCGCATCCGTTTCCATATTTGTTGGGGCAGCTGGCACGGCCCGCACACCACCGACATCCCGCTCAAGGACATCATCGACCTGGTGCTCAGCGTCAACGCCGGCGCCTATTCGGTGGAAGCCGGCAATGTCCGCCACGAGCACGAATGGCGGGTGTGGCAGGACGCCAAACTGCCCGACGGCAAATTGCTCATTCCCGGTG
>DATHHM010000403.1:0-6206 GCA_035317145.1 Xanthobacteraceae bacterium
TACTCTTCAGAGCCCGAGCGTATTCCCGGCCGAGTTTTGCAAAAACCGCCCGCCTGGTGCGGGCGGAGGGACTCGAACCCCCACGACTTTCGTCACGGGAACCTAAATCCCGCGCGTCTACCAATTCCGCCACGCCCGCGACGCATAGGGCGGCCCGGTGGCGCGGCTTATATCACGCGCTGCGCACCAGGCACTACCAAAATAGGTCCCGGTACAATCGGGGCAACTGCTCAGGCAAATCTTCGGCGATCAGGCCGGGGCCGAATGCCGCTGCTGCTTCGCCGTGGAGCCAGACCGCAGCCGCCGCAGCCTCAAAAACGGGCATGCCCTGCGCCAACAGGCCGGTCGCCATCCCGGTCAGCACGTCGCCTGAGCCCGCGGTCGCCAAATAGGCCGGCGCATTGTCGGCAATCGCGGCGCGCCCATCCGGCGCCGCGACCACCGTGTCGGCACCCTTGAGCACGACGACCGAGCCGACGAGCTTTGCCGCCAGGCGCGTCCGTTCAAGTTTCGATAGAGCTTTAACTTTATTATCTAAGGCGCAGAAATAGCGTGAAAATTCCCCCTCATGCGGCGTCAGGATCGTTGGTTGTGCCGATCGCGCCCGCAGCGCCTTGGCAAGGCGCTGTGGATCGGCGGCAAAGCTCGTGATCGCATCAGCATCGAGCACCACGGCGCGTTCGCCTGAAAGCGCCGCAAGGACGCGCTCGCAGGTGGCTTCGCCGACGCCGGCCCCCGGCCCGATCGCCAAGGCGTTCAAACGGCGGTCCGACAGGAATTTGGCAAGTTCGGCAGCCCCATCGACCGGCCGGACCATCACCGCAAGGCTCGCCGCGGCGTTGACGGCGAGCGCTTCGCGTGGGCTGGCGATGGTCGCGAGGCCAGCCCCTGCGCGCAAGGCGCCGCGGGCGGCAAGCCGCGCCGCGCCGGTCGACCACAATGGGCCCGACACCACCACGGCATGGCCGCGATCGTATTTGTGACCCTCGTGCTTTGGCACCGGAAAATACTGGCGCCACAAGGCCGGAACGTTCTCGAACGTCTTGGGCGCGATCTTCTCCAGCACGGCCGCGGGAATGCCGATATCGGCGACGGAAATGGTGCCGCAATGGAGCCTGCCCGGCAGCAAAAGGTGCCCGGGTTTTTTGCGGAAAAACGTGATCGTGTGCGTAGCCTTGACCGCCACGCCGAGCGCTTCGCCCGACGTGCCGTTGATGCCGCTCGGCAAATCCACTGCATAGACCGGCGCCTTGCCGGCATTGATGGCCTCGATCAGCGCGCGCGCTGTGCCCTCCATCGGCCGGTCGAGACCCGCGCCGAACAGCGCGTCGATGACGACCTCTGCGCCGGCCAATGCGGCGGGCTCCGCGGCGACGACCGGCCCGGTCCATTTTTTCGCAGCAAGCGCCGCATCGCCCTTGAGCCGGCCGACATCGCCCAGCAGCATGACCTTTACGCGCGCACCACGCTCTGCCAGTAGCCGCGCGGCAACAAAACCATCGCCGCCGTTATTGCCCGGCCCTGCGACAACAACGATCCGGCTGCCGGAGGGATGGCGCTCGGCCACCGCTTCGGCCACGGCGCGGCCGGCGCTCTCCATGAGCTCGCTGCCGGCGGTCCCACCGGCAATCGTCAGCCGGTCGGCCTCGGCCATTTCAACGGTGGTCAAAAGCTCAAACATGTCGCGTCGAGGATAACCAAAGCGGCATATTGCGAATACGGCTTGCTGTTGCACACAATCGGAAGCACCATGCCATTGACGAGATAATAGGCAATCTGCTCAGTTTAACGGCGACAGCTCCTGCAGCAACCTCGTAGCCGGTTCCCGATCACGCAATAGTACCTTGATCGGATTGCTCTTTTTAGTCGCAGCGCACCTTGGCACGGGACCTGCTAACCAAGGGCTCGGTTCCATCGGTGATTCCGCCCACCCTGGGGCCGGGAGGCGAAAAAGCGATGAAAAAAATCGAGGCTGTGATCAAGCCGTTCAAGCTCGATGAAGTGAAGGAGGCGCTGCAGGAAGTCGGTCTACAAGGTATTACCGTGACTGAAGCCAAGGGGTTCGGGCGCCAAAAGGGCCACACCGAGCTTTACCGCGGCGCCGAATACGTCGTCGATTTTCTCCCCAAGGTGAAGATCGAGATCGTGCTCGGCGACGACATGGTCGAGAAAGCCATCGAGGCAATCCGTCGCGCCGCCCAGACCGGGCGCATTGGCGACGGCAAAATCTTTGTCTCAACGATCGAAGAAGCCATCCGGATCAGGACCGGGGAATCCGGACTTGACGCCATCTGAATTGCTGGTTTGACCGCTTTTCGTCTCTGCGCCAAAAGCTGAAATCCGACCAGCGCCAAGGGGCATTCACTAACACCACGAAAGGGTACGCCTGCCATGACGACGCCAAAGAATGTCATGAAAATGATCAAGGACAGCGACGTAAAATACGCCGATTTCCGCTTCACCGATCCGCGCGGCAAGTGGCAGCACGTCACTTTCGACATCAGCCAGATCGAGGAAGAAACCTTTGCCGAAGGCATGATGTTCGACGGCTCCTCGATCGCCGGCTGGAAGGCGATCAACGAATCCGACATGTGCCTGATGCCGGATCCGACCTCGGTCTGCATCGACCCGTTCTTCGCCGAAACGACGATCGTTCTGGTCTGCGACGTGCTCGAGCCCACCACCGGCGAGCCCTACAACCGCGACCCGCGCGGCATCGCCAAGAAGGCCGAGGGCATGGTCAAATCCATGGGCGTCGGCGACACCATCTTTTTCGGCCCCGAGGCCGAATTTTTCGTGTTCGACGACGTCCGATACAGCGCGACGCCGTACAATACCGGCTTCAAGCTCGACTCCGTCGAATTCCCAACCAATTCCGATACCGCCTATGAGGGCGGCAATCTCGGCCACCGCGTCTGGACCAAGAAGGGCTACTTCCCGGTACCGCCGCAGGACTCAGTGCAGGATATGCGCTCGGAAATGCTCGCCGCCATGGCGCGCATGGGCGTGAAGGTCGAGAAGCATCACCACGAAGTGGCGTCGGCCCAGCACGAGCTCGGCATGAAGTTCGCGCCGCTGACGAGCATGGCCGACCAACTGCAGATCTACAAATACTGCATCCAGCAGGTGGCGCAGGTTTACGGCAAGAGCGCGTGCTTCATGCCGAAGCCGATCTACGGCGACAACGGTTCCGGCATGCACTGCCACCAGTCGATCTGGAAAGGCGGCAAGCCGGTGTTCGCCGGCAACAAATACGCCGACCTCTCCGAGACCTGCCTGTCGTATATCGCCGGCATCATCAAGCACGCCAAGGCGATCAACGCCTTCACCAACCCGACGACCAACTCGTACAAGCGGCTGGTGCCGGGCTTTGAAGCGCCGGTGCTGCTGGCCTATTCGGCCCGTAACCGCTCGGCGTCGTGCCGCATTCCGTATACGACCAATCCGAAGGCCAAGCGCGTCGAGGTGCGTTTCCCCGATCCGCTGGCCAATCCGTATCTCGCCTTTGCGGCGATGCTGATGGCCGGCCTCGACGGCATCAAGAACAAGCTCCATCCGGGCGAGGCCGTCGACAAGGATCTCTACGATCTGCCGCCGAAGGAATTGAAGAAGATTCCGACCGTGTGCGGCTCGCTCCGCCAGGCGCTGGAAGAGCTCAACAAGGATCGCGGCTTCCTCAAGGTCGGCGGCGTGTTCGATGACGACTTCATCGACAGCTATGTCGACCTGAAGATGAGCGAGATCATCCGCTTCGAGCACACGCCGCATCCGGTCGAGTTCGAAATGTACTACTCGTCGTAAGCGTTGCGTATCCTCCCTGCATTGCGCGAGCAATGCGAACTTAAAGGGCGCCGCGTCATGCGGCGCCCTCTTTCTTTGTGTAGAGACGCAGTGTCAGTTCGATTTTAAGAACGGCACAACGCATCCTGCCGCGCGGTCCGGAATGTTCCGAGCAACGGCACGGAGAGAGTCGGAACCGGTTGCAGGATGGGCGATTGCGGGTTTTGCGCCGCGCCCTCGCCGCGCCGCTCCGGCGCACCCGGCACCGCTTCATCGGAGGCCTCGACCCGGTCGCGCCCATTGGTCTTGGCGCGATAGAGCGCGGCATCGGCGCGGGCGATGAGCGTGTCGATCTCGGCGAAGGCCGAGCCGCAAGCCACCCCGGCGCTCACCGTTGCCGCGGCGTGGTTGCCGGCCGCGGCAGTCGCACTGGCAAAGGCCTTGCGCACGCGGTTGGCGGCGGCCGTGGCATCGCCCAACGTGGTCGGCAACAGCGCGATGAATTCCTCACCGCCCAGGCGGCCGATGGCATCGCCGGCGCGTAGCGTCTTCTTCACCACGGCGGCGAACAGGTGCAGCGTGGCATCGCCAGTATTGTGGCCGAACCGATCATTGATCGATTTGAAATGATCGAGGTCGAAGGCGAGCACGCAGACCGGCTCTTTGCTCGCTTGCCGTGCCGTCATGATGCCGGCGGCGGCCTCGAAGAAGCCGCGGCGGTTGAGCAATTCGGTCAACGGATCGGTCGCCGCCGCCAGTTTGTATTGGCTCACCGTACGGTCCTTGGCCAGCACCAGCACGATGAAGGCGGCGCCGACCACGTAAAGCACGACCTCGATGGCATAGACCGCGACCCAGCCGGCGCCGAGCGTGCGGCTGCCGATGCCGTCTTGCGAAAGCCCCGCCAGTGCTACCGGAAACAGGAAGACCACGCCGTGCAGCATCGGCACAAAGATCGCCGGCCAGCGCCGGATCAGTGTTTTCCGCCGCTCGCGCCACAGTTCTATCGCGGTCAGGAACGTATAGGTCGCGACGATCACCGAACTTACGACCAGCCGCGACGCCTCCGTCGTCATGAATGCCGAGGACGAGCAGAAGGCGAGCCAGACAATTGCGCCGAGGCACATCGAGCCCCACAGCACCGGCCGGCCGTGGAACATACGCGCGGCGCTCCACACCATGCCCACCGCGATGAACAACATGACGTCGGGAAGGCTTGCCGGCACCGGCGGCGAGATCAGGTCGCCAAGGCGCCACAGCACGCCGGAGAATCCGCCGATCAGATACGCCGTGCCCCACCAGGCCAGCGCGGTGATGCCGTCCTGTAACCATGCGAACAGCAGGAACAGGCCGAGTAATGACGTGACGCAGATGGCGATGACGAAAAGCGTGCCGATGTCGAGCGACATCGCCGCTTCGGCGAGGCTGGCAAACATGATACGTGCTCCTCTCACTCAATCGAGAAAACCCGTATCACCGATCGCTGAGCGGTGTCGGACGTTTCCCGTTTCAGGCTTTGCCGAGTGTGAGACACAAGCCGCGGGTTTTGCGGAAAAGCCGCGAAAATTGGAGAAGTGAAAATTGCACTAGTGACAATTGCAGTGAAAAACTTTCCGGAGCGAAAAGCCCGTCCTAACGAATCGCAAAGGCGATTTTGCCGACTTGACGCGCATGTGATGCACTTGTCGCGATCTCATCGAGCACGACGCGATTTCCCCGCCTGGGCTCGGCCCTGCCTGAGGCCCCTTCCCGAGACGCCCATCGTTGCCTAGATTGAAGCAAAGACGCTTAAGTTCTTAAGGGAGTTTGCCATGGCTGAAACCGCCGAGCTCGACGTCGCCCCCGATACCATCGAAGCGACGCTCAATTACATCGTCGACGACGGCAATAAGGTCTTCACCATCGTCGCCAGTCCCGGCGGTAGCGACACCCGCTCCGGCGGCACGCCCGATCCGCGCCGCGTGGTCATTCACAACGGCCGTCCGCACACGAACGACTTCGCGCTCGAGCGCAACGGCTTCCGCTTCGTTGGTCACGACACCAAGGTTGCCGACTTCTTCGACGAGGCCGAGATCAAGCGGGTCTACTATCCGGAGATGGAAGCGCTGATCAAAGCCGAAAGCGGCGCCAAACGGGTCGTGGTGTTCGACCATACGCTGCGCACCGCCGACGACGAATTGCGCGAATCGAAGAAGATCCGCGAGGTCGTGCGCCGGGTGCACAACGACTACACCGAATGGTCGGCGCCGCAGCGCGTGCGCGATATCTTGCCGGACGAGGCGGAGGAATTGCTCAAGCGCCGTTTCGCCGTCATCCAGGTCTGGCGGCCGATCCGGCACCCGGTCGAGACTTATCCGCTCGCCATCGCCGACGCGCGGACCTTGTCGCCCACTGACATGATCGTCTCGGAGCGGCGCGCTCCCGGG
>DATHHM010000404.1:0-3494 GCA_035317145.1 Xanthobacteraceae bacterium
CACGTTCATGGCCGCCATCAGCGCGATGAGCCAATCGATCGGCTGATCGTGGAAATGACTGCGGTCGACACCGGGATTGGTGATGAAAAATCGCTGCGGCCCCAGCCCAAGCCCGATGCGCTCGGGGATGCCGGCAAGCGTCGCGGCCAGCGCCGGGCGGATGGTGCGATCGAGAATCCAAATCTGTTGAAAGCGACGGCGCCGCAGCTGCGCGCTGAGCAGGAGCAGATTGAGCCCACGGCGGAGCTCCGAGCCGGAATGTCGGAAATAGAGCGTCTCGGCGACGCTCGGCTCGGCCACGAGCAATTCCTTCGCGCCGCTCGACGGCGGCGCCAGGAACGTCACGCAGCCGCCGGGCGACGCCGCGGCGATGGCGCGGACAAAGGGAAGATGCCAGATGACATCGCCGATGCCCGATTTGACCTGGATGACCGCGCTCGCCGTCACATTGAATGCCGCGTAAAAGGTTGCGATATGCCCCTTTTAGGCGAGGGCCCGTCCTGCGGGCAACCTGACGAGCCATGTTGACGAACCATGCGCACCGACGAATTCGATTTTGCCCTGCCTGAGGACCGCATCGCGCTGCGGCCGGCGGCGCCGCGCGACGCCGCGCGGCTTCTGGTCGTGCGTCCGGGCGCGCCGGTCGAGTGCGAGGACCGCGCCATCGGCGATCTGCCGTCGCTGTTGCGCAGCGGCGATGCGCTGGTCGTCAACGACACCAAGGTAATGGCTGCGAATTTGCACGGCCGCCGGCTCGGCCGGCGTGAGGGGAGCGATCGCGAGCCCGCCATCGCGGCCACGCTCACCCAGCGGCTCGACGGCTCGCGCTGGCGCGCGCTGGTACGCCCGGCGAAGCGGCTAAAACCCGGCGACGTGGTGCGCTTCGGAGCCGAAGGCCGGGTCTGCTTCCTCGAACAGCTCGACGCCACGGTGGAAGCCAAAGGCGAGGGCGGCGAGGTGACCTTTGCCTTCGCGTTTCACGGCGCGGCGCTCGACGACGCGCTGGCCGAGCGCGGCGACATGCCGTTGCCGCCCTATATCGGCAGCCGCCGCACCGTCGACGAGCGCGACCGCACCGACTACCAGACCATGTTCGCGCACACGGAAGGCTCCGTCGCCGCGCCGACCGCAGGCCTGCATTTCACCGAAAACCTGGTTCAGGCATTACGCGGGCGCGGCATCGCGCTGCATCGCGTGACGCTTCATGTCGGGCCGGGCACGTTCCTGCCGGTCAAGGCCGACGACACGTCGGAGCATCGCATGCATCCGGAATGGGGTGCGGTGAGCGCCGAGACCGCGGCGGCGTTAAACGCAACCCGGCGCGCCGGCGGCCGCATCGTCGCGGTGGGCTCGACCTCACTGCGACTGATCGAAAGCGCGGCCGCCGCCGACGGCACGCTCGGCGCCTTTTCCGGCGAGACGGCGCTGTTCATTACGCCGGGCTACCGCTTCCGCGCCGTGGACGCCATGCTGACCAATTTCCACCTGCCGCGCTCGACCTTGTTCATGCTGGTGAGCGCCTTCTGCGGTCTAGACGTGATGCGGCGCGCTTATGCGCATGCGATCGACAGCGGCTATCGGTTCTATTCCTATGGCGACGCCTGCCTGTTGTTTCGGGCAAACTAGCCATCATGGCCGAGCCATTCGCCTTCCGTTTGATTTCCACCGACGGCGCCGCGCGCACCGGCGAGATCGCGACGCCGCACGGCGTCGTGCGCACGCCGGCGTTCATGCCGGTCGGCACCCAGGCTGCGATCAAGGGCGTGCATCATGACGATGTGCGGGCGGCCGGCACCGATATCCTGCTCGGCAATACCTATCATCTGATGCTACGGCCGTCGGCCGAGCGGGTCGCCGCGCTCGGCGGGCTGCATACGTTCATGCGCTGGCCGCATCCGATCCTGACCGATTCCGGCGGCTTCCAGGTGATGTCGCTTGCGAACTTGCGCAAAGTTGCGGAGCAGGGCGTCACGTTCCGCTCCCATCTCGACGGCGCCATGATCGAGCTGACGCCGGAGCGCGCTGTCGAGGTGCAAATCCTGCTCGGCTCCGATATCGCCATGCAGCTCGACGAATGCGTGCGGCTGCCGGCCGAGCGGAGCGAGATCGAGCGCGCGATGAATCTTTCGCTGCGTTGGGCCGAGCGCTGCAAGCGCGCGTTCGAGAAGGCGGCCATCGGCCAAACGCTGTTCGGCATCGTGCAGGGCGGCGACGATCAAAATTTGCGCGAGGCGAGCGCGCGTGCGCTGGCCGCTATCGGCTTCGACGGCTACGCGCTCGGCGGCCTTGCCGTCGGCGAAACCCAGGACGTGATGCTAAAAGTCGTTGGCGAGACCGCGCCGATGCTGCCGGCCGACAAGCCGCGCTATCTGATGGGCGTCGGCACGCCGGCCGATCTTCTCGAGGCGATCGCCCGCGGCATCGACATGTTCGATTGCGTCATGCCGACGCGCAACGGCCGCCATGGCCTTGCCTTCACGCGCTTCGGTCCGATCAACATCAAGAACGCGCACCATGCCGAGGATCCGCGGCCGCTCGACGCGGAGAGCCGCTGCCCGGCGGCGCGCGATTTTTCCCGCGCCTATCTGCACCACCTGTTTCGCAGCGGCGAAGCGCTCGGCGGCACGCTATTGTCGATCGTCAATCTCTATTACTACCAGGACTTGATGGCGGGGGCGCGCGCGGCCATTGCGGCGGGGCGCTTTGCCGATTATTTCGCGCAAACCAGCGAACAATGGGCCGCGAAGGACGACCGGCAGGAATCGTAACCCAGGAATCGCAACCAACGTGCCCTGACGGACGTAATGTCGCAGCGTTCGAGGGCGCGCCGGGCGGCGAATGACGCTACACCTTCGCTTCACAAAATCGGACGTTCAAAAAGGATTTGCCGTATGAAGCAAACGCCATTCCGGCCCTCGCGACGGACCGCGGTCTTCTCGTTAGCATCGATCGCCGCCGGCCTTGCCGCGCCCGCGGCGCGCGCCCAGGCCAAATATCCGGATCATCCGGTGCGCGTGATCCTGCCGTTCGGCGCCGGCGGCGTCGCCGACGTCACCGCGCGGCTTGTTGCCGAGGCATTGAGCAACAAGCTCGGTCAAAACTTTTTCATCGAGAACATGCCGGGCGCCGGCGGCATTGCCGCGGCCCGCGCCGCGCTCTCGGGCGGCACCGACGGCTATACGTTGACGTTGTTGACCAACGGCACCGCGATCAGCGTGCCGCTGTTCAATCATCTGCCGTTCGATCCGTTGAAGGAATTCACGCCGATTTCCACCATCGGCACTTTCACCTGCGACTTCATGGTCAATGCCTCCTCGCCATACCAGACGCTCGGCGATTTCCTCAAAGCGGCGAAGGAAAAGCCCGGCACGCTCAATGTCGGCACCATCAATGTCGGCGGCACGCAAAATCTCACCGCCGAATTGTTCAAGGCGATGGCCGGCATCGACGTGGTGATCGTGCCGTTTCGCGGTTCGCCCGACGTGGTGGTGGCG
>DATHHM010000405.1:0-9280 GCA_035317145.1 Xanthobacteraceae bacterium
ACGGTTCCCGCGGACTACAAGCAGCACTTCCGCTCGTTCGACGGCAAAGCGCGCAACCTCGTGATGGAGGCGACCGGCGGCCCGACCTGGTACGCGGAATACAATGTGCTGACCGGTCTTGCAGCGCGGTCCTTCGGCCACTTCAAGTTCTACGTCACGCGCCTGGCGGCGGGTCGGGTCGAGCGCGGCCTGCCGCAAGCGCTGCGCCGCTGCGGCTACAATACGATCACGCTCTATCCCACCGCGGGGGAATTCCTCAGCGCGCGCCGGTTCCAGACCACGACGGGCGTCAGTCATTTCCTCGATCAGGCGGACCTGGGCGCCGCCGACGACATGCAGCCCGACAGCTACTATTTCGATCAGGCCGCGCGCGCGATCGCCCGCGAAAAAAGCGGCGGGCCGTTGTTTCTGTTCGTCTACGTCACCGCCAATCATTTTCCGTGGACTTCGGTCTACCGGCCGGAATTGACTCCGGACTGGCGCGGGCTCGGCAACGCGCCGCGGCTCGACGAATACATTCGCCGCCAGATGATGAGCGCGCACGACTATGACGAATTCCGCGCGCGCCTTGAGCGGGATTTTCCCGGCGAGGCATTCCTGCTGGTGCGCTTCGGCGATCACCAGCCGGCCATTTCAGCGAAAATTCTCGAGCCGTCGTTGGACGATGCGCAGATCGGCCGGCACATCAGGGCATACGATCCGACATATTTCACAACCTATTATGCGATCGACACGGTCAATTTCGAACCGGTCGACCTGTCGTCGGCGATGGCTACGCTCGAGGCGCCCTACCTTCCCATCGTGATCCAGGAGGCGGCCGGAATTCCGCTCGATCCGACCTTCGTCGAGCAGAAGAAGATCATGCAGCGCTGCAACGGCGCGTTCTTTGCCTGCGACAGCGGCGCCGAAGCGCGCCGCTTCAACCGCCTGCTGATCGACGCCCATCTGATCCGCGGGTTTTGAATGACGTCATTCCGGGGCGGCCCGCAGGGCCGAGCCCGGAATCCATAGCCACAGTTGGTTCAGGATTAGCGTTGAGTGTCTGTTCGCAGCGGCAGTGATTATGGATTCCGGGCTCGCGCGGAGCCTGTCATCGGCCGGCCACTTCGGGCCGGACCCGTTGGCGCGCCCCGGAATGACGAAGGTTCAAGTGGCCGCTTTTCGTCGCTGCTTTGCGCGAAAAATTCCTCAATCGCGTCACCTTCAGGTCACGCCGGCTGTGCGGTATGGCCGCAAGGGAATTTAGCGATGGAGGACGGACATGCTGAGCATTCGCATCGTCACGGCGGGCGCGGTAATGGCCTTTGCCGTCAGCGCCGCGGCCGCGCAAGACAGCGACGCCCCCGGGCAACCGGGTTCGCTATTGAAGATGTTTATGCATTCGAGCGAGGCAACGACAAGCGAAGCTAAGACTTCGCCGCAGAGCGAACTCGAAGTGAAGCGCGTTTCGCCGAAGGCGATCAGAACGGCCAAGCATCTCCACCACCACGCGACCCGCGTTGCGACCGCGACGGAAGACCCGGCACCAACGACTGAGCCGGCACCAGCGCCAGCAATGGAGCAAACGCCAACATTGGAACCGGTGTCATGGTCGGCGCGGGCCGCCATCGACGCGGCACCGCCGAGCATATGGCCCGCAGGCAATGCACCGACATTCGCCGGCGTTCTCGACTCCGAGCCGCAAGTCGCTGCGGGCGAGCCGAGCTTGAGCAGCAATCAGAACGCGGCCGCCGACACCCGGCCTGCTCCAGCCGTCGCGGCCGCCCTTGAGGACAACAGCGAGGACAGCCGCGACGCCTGGTTCGAAGAAATACTGGCGACGCTTAGCGGCGCACTGGCGGCCGGTGCCGTCGCCTGGTTCCTGTTCGGCGCCGCGCCGCAGCGGATGTACGGCTAGGCCGCGCGCATCGCGCCTGCGGCCCATATTGCGCCTGCGGCCCATGTCGACGCCGCAGGCGCCCTGCTGCACGGCGCTGAAGGACATTGGATTCTTTGTAGACTGTGGCCTGGCGGCAACACGCGGACGAAGCTTCCTGCATTATAGTTCGATACGGGGCGCGCACTAAATTACTTGGCACTGACGTGAAGAACTCCGCCTTCGCTTTGGTGGCCGTTGGTTTGTTGGTCGGAACGCCTGCACTGGCTGCCGACCTGGCAATCAAGGCTTCGCCACCACCCGCGCCCGTTGCGACTTGGATTGGGTGGTACGCCGGCCTCAACGCCGGCGCCGTCTGGGGCGACGACAGCGTTTCATGGCAGGGAACGGGCAGTTTTACCGCTGCAGCCGACGCCGACTTCGCCAACAGCAGTCCCGGACACGTGCGGAGTGCGGGATTCACCGGCGGCGGTCAGATTGGCTACAATTTCCAGTTCCAGTCTCTGGTCGCAGGCCTGGAAGCCGACGTGCAATATGCCGGAGTCGATGGGACGCGATCGGTCATATCCCAAGTTTTTCTCAATCCTTATGCGCAATCGGTGGATAGCCATTGGCTGAGCACCACGCGCGGCCGGCTCGGTTACGCTTACGGCCCGTGGCTCATCTACGGCACCGGCGGATTGGCCGTCGCCCATGTCGGCTATAACGACAATTTTCTCGGCCTCCATGGCGCCGGACCGATCAATTCGTCGTCGAACTACACCGCCGTCGGCTGGACCGCAGGCGGCGGCGCCGAATGGGCCTTCGCGCCCCGCTGGTCGGTCAAGATCGAATATCTGTTTGTCGATCTCGGATCGCATACCGATTCAGCTACGAACGCTATCGGGCTCGCCGTCCTCACCCATACCCACAGCCTGACCGACGATATCGCGCGGATCGGCGTGAACTATCGTTTCGCGCAGTGATCTAAAAAATCACGCCGCGCGCATCGCGCCTTTTGCCTTGAGCGTATTGAACAGGTCCAACGCCTCTTTCGGCTTCATGTTCTTGTGCACGACAGCGGCGACCGCCGCGATCATCGCCTGCGGCGCCTCGGACTGGAAAATGTTGCGGCCCATGTCGACGCCGGAGGCGCCCTGCTGCACGGCGTTATACGCCATGGTCAGCGCTTCGAGCTCGGGCAGCTTCTTGCCGCCGGCCATCACGATCGGCACCGGGCAGGACGCGGTGATGGTCTCGAATCCTTCGTCGACGTAATAGGTCTTGACGTATTGGGCGCCGAGCTCGGCGATGATGCGGCAGGCGAGCCGGAAATATTTTGCATCGCGCACCATGGTCTTGCCGACCGCGGTGATGCCCATCACCGGAATGCCCATGCGCAGGCCGGCATCGACCAGCTTGGTCATGTTGTGCACCGAGCGGGTCTCGAATTCGCCGCCGATGAAGACCTGGATGCCGACGCCGGCGGCGTTGAGCCGCATCGCGTCGTCCATGTCCATGGCGATCTGCTCGTCGGACAGTTCCTCGCGCAGGATGCTCGGACCGCCGCTCGCGCGCAGCACCATGGGCTTCTGGCATTCGGCGGGAATGACGCTGCGCAAAATGCCGCGGGTGCAGAACAGCGCGTCGCAATTCGGCAATAGCGGCACAATGGAGAGATCGATGCGCTCGAGACCTGTGGTCGGGCCCTGGAAATAGCCGTGGTCGATGGCGAGCATCACGGTGCGGCCCGAGGTGGGGTCGAACACTCGCGCCATGCGGTTCTTCATGCCCCAGTCGAGCTGGTGCGAGCCCTTGAGAAAGAAGCCCGGCGTCTGCTGCGGCCGATCGACGGAGTAGCGTTCACCTTCCTTGTCGGCTTCCGGCATGATGCACCTTCCTGATCTGCACTTCCGCGCGCACGCCCGCGCAAGTCGGCAGACGTATGCTCCATCGTCCGTGCACCATCAAGGGTAACGGTCGGCTTTGAACATTCGACGACGATCGCCGTCAGCGCTGCGCGTGGTGTTTCTTGCGCGGAGTCGCCGGCGTGACCGCTTGCGGGCCGGGCCCGGCCGGGTTGAGGTTGCATGAGCCTTTATTGCCGGCGAGCACGTTCGGGTAGCACTCCTCGAAGGTGCGATAGTTGCACTCCCAGGTGACGCCGCCGTCGCCGTAATCGATCACCGCGCACCATGGGTTCTCCCGCCACGTGGCGGCGTGGCCGGCTGGAACATCCAGGCTCAGGACCGCCGCGAATGCGGCCGCCGCAAAGATCAGTTTCGGGATTTTCACCACGGCCATCTCTCCATTGCGTCGCTACCAGCGCGCCAAACGACAAACACCGGCGGCGCCTAAATCTTGCAGCGGCGGAGCGCCGCAACGCGGTTTGCCGGCGTTTTACGCCTGAAGGCTCAAGCCATTGATCGCTCAACAGGATGCCGGTTGCCCGCAATTCAGCCTTGGCATTGTTCCTGATTTGTTCTAGTATCTACGAGCAAGAACATACAGTGAATATCCCATGGTTTTCCAGGAAACACGGCTTTCCACGGGCTTTGCGCCATGACCGAGCCCACCGCCCTTGCCGTGGCGCGCAACCGCGCCGTCGTGATGGCAGAGCTGCGTCGGCTCATGCCCCGGATGGGGGAAGAGCGCAAAGCCCTGCCCTTTAGCTTGGCGGCAATCGATTCCCACTTGCCGGACGGCGGCCTCACCTGCGGCGCGCTACATGAGATCGTGCCCGCAGCGGAAGTCTGCATCGCGGCCGCCTTCGGCTTCATCGCGGCGATCCTGGCACGCCTAGCCTACCCGCTCCTCTTCGTTATGCCGGCCTATGGGCTGCGCCCATACCGCCCGCACGGCCGGCTGCATGGTCATGGCCTCAACGCGCTCGGTCTCGACCCGGCCCGCCTCATTCTGGTCGAGACCGCGCACCGCAAGGAAACCCTGTGGGCCATGGAGGAGGCGGTGCGGTCGGCGGCGCCGGCCGCCGTCGTCGGTGTCATCGACACGCTCGATCTGAAATTAAGCCAGCGGCTGCATCTCGCCGCCACCGATGCGGGTCTTCCTGTTTTTTTATTGCGGCCGGCGCCGACGCTGGAATCGAGCGCCGCAGCGACGCGCTGGCGCGTCGGCACCGCAAAAGCCGCGCGCGACCGCTTCGGCCTCGTCACGCAGCCGCGCTGGCATTTGCAACTCGAGCGCTGCCGCAACGGACGGCCGGGCCAATGGGTAGTGGAGTACGATCATGTCGCGCATCGTTTCAGTTTGGCTGCCGCGCTGGCCGATTTTTCACGCGCTCGCGGCGCAGGCGAAAAATCCATCAAGCAAGCAAGTTGATCCGGACCGTCCGTTCGTCCTGGCCGTTGCCGGCTCCGGCGGCCCGCGCATCGCCGCCTTGAACGCGGCCGCCGAGGTTTCAGGCCTTGCGACCGGCGACCTGTTGGCCGACGCCCGGGCCAAAGCGGAATTTTTGCAGGTGCGCGACGCCGACCCCGCCGCCGACGACACCGCGTTGCGGCGCTTGGCGTTGTGGGCGACGCGCTACACGCCGACTGCGTCGCCATGGAACGAAGCCAATGGCGCCGACGGTTTTTTCCTCGACATCGCCGGCTCAGCGCATCTGTTCGGCGGCGAGGAGAAGTTGCTCGCCGACCTTGCTGCAAAACTGCAAAAAAAATTCGGGCTGCCGGCGCGGCTTGCCGTCGCCGACACGCCGGGCGCGGCCTGGGCGTTGTCGCGCTTTCACAAGACGCCTTTATTCGTATTGCCCTCAGGCCAGGAAGCCGCGGCCCTGGCGCCGCTTCCCATCGCGGCGTTGCGGCTTGCGCCGGACACCCGCGCCACGTTGCGCCGGCTCGGCTTCAAGACCGTCGGTATGTTGCTCGACAAGCCGCGCGCGCCGTTCGCCGCGCGCTTTCCCACCGAGCTCCTGCGCCGCGTCGACCAGGCGCTCGGCCGCATCGACGAGCCGCTGGTGCCGATCGTCGCCCCGCCGGTCTACCATTCTTTGCGTTATCTGCTCGAGCCGATCTTCACCCATGACGCGATCATCGCCCACGCCAATCGCCTCATGACGACGCTCGTTCACGTTCTCACCCGCGACGACGTCGGGGCGCGCGGATTGCGGCTTTGCCTCTACAACGTCGACGGCGCGGTCGAAGCAATCGATATCGGGCTGACGCTGCCGACGCGCGATGTCGCCCACGTGGCGCGGCTCATCGCGCTGAAACTCGAAGCGCTGGCGGCGACCTGCGATGCCGGTTTTGGTTTCGAAGCGATTGGCCTTGCGGTGACCTGCGCCGAGCCGATGCCGGCGCGGCAGACGGAGCTGACGTCTGTCACCGACGATGGCGATAGGACGGAGCGTTGCGCAAGTTTGATCGATGCGCTGCGCCAGCGGCTTGGACCACACAGCGTCCGTCGCTTCGAACCGGTGGCCAGTCACTTGCCCGAGCGCGCCGAAGTGCTGCCGCCGCTCGACGGCAAGGCAACTGCGTGGCCCGAGCCGGAGCAAAAACCGCGCCCGCTCCTGCTGTTGCCCCACGCCGAGCCGGCCGAGGACGTCACCGCCCTCGTCCCCGATGGCCCGCCGCGGCGTTTCAGCTGGCGTGGCGTGACCTACGACGTCACCGGCGCGCAAGGGCCGGAACGCATCGGCGCCGAATGGTGGCGGCATCGCGAGCCTAAGCCGACCCGCGATTACTACCTCGTCGAGGATTCCGGCGGCCACCGCTTCTGGCTATTCCGCGAAGGACTTTATGGGCGCGAGACGGCGGCGGCGCGCTGGTTCGTGCACGGCCTGTTTGCGTGAGTGGGAGAGATAATGAGTTTGTCGGCGCGAGCCCCACTTCACCCTCCCCTGCAGGGTGAGGGTGAAAGATGACCGCGTACGCCGAGCTCGCCGTCACCACGAATTTTTCCTTCCTGCGTGGCGCCTCGCATCCGGGTGAGATGGTCGCGCGCGCCGATGAGCTAAAACTTGCCGCCATCGGCATCGCCGACCGCAACAGCTTTGCCGGCGTGGTGCGCGCCTATGGCGAATGGAAAAAACGAAAAAGCATCAAGCTTCTCGTCGGCACGCGCCTCGTCACCGTCGACGGTTTCGAGGTGCTGACCTATCCGACCGATCGCCAAGCTTACGGACGGCTTTGCCGACTCCTGACTAAAGGCAATCTCAAGGCCAAGAAAGCCGCGTGCCGTCTGACCTTCGAGCAGATTCTGGACGCCAGCGAAGGCCAGATTTTTATTGCTTTGCCGCCGGAAGAACTTTCAAACGCTTTCACCGCGCGCCTCTCTGCTTTGGCTCGCGCAGCGCCGAACCGCGCCTTCCTCGCCGGGGTGCATTACCACCGCGGCGACGAGCCGCGCCGGCTCGGCCTGTTGGCCGAGCTCGGCGAGCAGCACGGCGCGCCGCTCGTCGCCGTCAACGACGTGCATTATCACGCGCCGGAGCGCCGGCCGCTCCTCGACGTCGTCACCTGCATCCGCGAGAAATGCACGCTGTCCCAAGCCGGCTTCCGGCTCGCCGTCAATGCCGAACGGCACCTCAAGCCGCCGGAGGAAATGGCGCGGTTATTCAAAAATTTTCCCGAAGCGATCGCTCGCACCGTCAAGATCGCCGAAGCCTGCACCTTTTCGCTTGGTGAGTTGAAATACGAATATCCCGACGAGCCGGTGCCGTCGGGCAAGACCGCCCAGCAGCATCTCGAGGATCTGACATGGACGGGCGCCGCGGAACGTTATCCCAAGGACCGGTTTCCGAACGGCGTTCCGATCGAAGTCCAAACGCGGCTCAACGAGGAACTGGCGTTGATCGCCAAGCTCGACTACGCCCGCTATTTCCTCACCGTCCATGATGTCGTCGCCTATGCGCGCAAAGTAAAAAATATTCTTTGCCAGGGCCGCGGCTCGGCGGCGAACAGCGCGGTGTGCTTTTGCCTCGGTATCACCGAGGTCAATCCGAACGAGAGCAAGCTCCTGTTCGCCCGCTTCATTTCGGCGAACCGCAACGAGCCGCCCGATATCGACGTCGATTTCGAGCACGAGCGGCGCGAAGAGGTGATTCAGTACATTTACCAACGCTACGGCCGCCATCGCGCCGCGATCTGCTCGACCGTCGTGCACTATCGTTCGCGCCGCGCCATCCGCGAGGTCGGCAAGGCGCTTGGCCTGACCGAAGACATTACCGCGGCGCTCGCCAAGACGGTGTGGGGCTCCGGCGACGAATTGCCCGACGACCACGTTCGCCAGGCCGGCCTCGATCCCAAAAATCCGGCGATCCGGCAGGCCGTCGAACTCGCCGATGCATTGACCGGCTTCCCACGCCACCTCTCGCAACATGTCGGCGGCTTCGTGCTCACCCGCGAGCCGCTCGACCAGACCGTCCCTATCGGCAACGCCGCCATGGCCGAGCGCACCTTCATCGAATGGGACAAGGACGACATCGATACGCTCGGCCTGATGAAGGTCGACGTGCTGGCGCTCGGTATGCTGAGCTGCCTGCGCCGTGGGCTCGATCTTCTCAAAGCCCATTACGGCCGTGATTTTTCGCTGGCGAGCATCCCGAAAGACGGCACGGCGGACGCGCCGGAAGTCTACGCGATGCTGTCGCGCGCCGACTCGATCGGCGTGTTCCAGGTCGAAAGCCGCGCGCAGATGTCGATGCTGCCGCGGCTAAAACCGCGATGCTTCTACGATCTCGTCATCGAAGTCGCGATCGTGCGCCCGGGGCCGATCCAGGGCGACATGGTGCATCCCTATCTGCGCCGCCGCGACAGGATCGATCCCGAGCATTATCCGTCGCCCGATCCCGCGCAGGGACGTGCCGACGAGCTGGAAAATGTTTTGAAGCGAACGCTGGGCGTCCCGCTGTTTCAGGAACAGGCGATGCAGATCGCCATCGACGCCGCCAAATTCACCCCCGATGAGGCTGACGGGCTGCGCCGCGCCATGGCAACCTTCCGCCACAACGGCACGGTTCATCTCTTCGAAGACAAGTTCATCCTCGGCATGGTGCGCCGCGGCTATGAGCGCGCTTTTGCCGAACGCTGTTTCGAGCAGATCAAGGGCTTTGGCGAATACGGCTTCCCGGAAAGCCACGCCGCGAGCTTCGCACTTCTGGTCTATGCCTCGGCGTGGATCAAATGCCGCTATCCCGACGTGTTCTGCGCCGCCATCCTCAACAGCCAGCCGATGGGTTTTTACCAGCCGGCGCAGCTGGTGCGCGATGCGCGGGCGCACGGCGTCGAGGTTTTGGCCACTGACGTCAATTTCAGCAATTGGGATTGCACGCTCGAACAGGCCCCCTGCCCGGGAGGGGGCCACGCCGTACGGCTCGGTTTCCGCATGATCAGCGGGCTTGCGGAAAAGGAACTGGAAAAACTCATCACCGCGCGCGGCAACGGCTTTGCCTCGATCGCGCGG
>DATHHM010000406.1:0-28321 GCA_035317145.1 Xanthobacteraceae bacterium
GACTGAGGTCCCGGTCTGGGGAACCGTTAAATTCACAACACAGGCTCGATTCCGCGAGAATCATGCCATCCTTTCAAATCAATGGTTTGCGACTGGGTGTGTCGCCTTTGGCGAGGGAAAATTCGCCAAAATGATCAGTGGGAAATCATTGATTCATAAGGGACTCCGCGATTCCGCCAGAATCGTGTGAAACTCCGGGTATTCGCGGGGACCAGACCTGCGAGGGGACCTGACCTGAATGTCCGAGCCGACCGGCACGCACCCTTTCGCTCCGTTCGAGTGGATGCTGTCGCTGCGCTATCTGCGGGCGCGGCGCAAAGAGGGATTTATCTCGGTGATCGCCGGGTTCTCGTTCCTCGGCATCATGCTGGGCGTTGCCACCTTGATCATCGTCATGGCGGTGATGAACGGCTTTCGCCAGGAGCTTTTGACCAAGATTTTGGGCCTCAACGGGCATCTCTTGATCCAGCCGCTGGAATCGCCGCTGACCGACTGGGAGGCGGTCGCCGGCCGCGTCTCCAAGGTCGACGGCATCAAGCTCGCGGCGCCGATCGTCGAGGGCCAAGCGCTGGCGTCGTCGCCGTTCAACGCCTCGGGCGTGCTGGTGCGCGGTATCCGCTCCGCCGACCTGACCAAGCTCACCTCGATCGCCAGTAACATCAAGCAGGGCACGCTCGACGGCTTTGACCAGGGCCAAGGGCTTGCCATCGGCAACCGGCTTGCCGAGCAGCTTTCGGTGCGGGCCGGCGACAACCTCACGCTGGTGGCGCCACGCGGCGCGGTGACGCCGATGGGCACGACGCCGCGCATAAAAGCCTACAAGATCGCCGCCGTGTTCGAGATCGGCATGTCGGAATACGACGCCGCCTTCGTCTTCATGCCGCTCGTCGAGGCGCAGGCCTATTTCAACCGCACCGGCGACGTCACCGCCATCGAGGTCTACACCGACGATCCCGATCACATCGACAGTTTCCGGAAATCCGTCACCGCAGCCGCGGCGCGGCCGATCTACATGGTCGATTGGCGCCAGCGCAACGCCACCTTCTTCGGCGCGCTGCAGGTCGAGCGCAACGTGATGTTTCTGATCCTGACCCTGATCGTCTTGGTAGCGGCGCTCAACATCGTCTCCGGCCTGATCATGCTGGTGAAGGACAAGGGCAGCGACATCGCCATCCTGCGCACCATGGGCGCCACCCAAGGCGCGATCATGCGGGTGTTCCTGATCACCGGTGCCGCGATCGGCTTCGTCGGCACCGCGTTCGGCTTCCTGCTCGGCACCATCGTCTGCCTGAACATCGAGTCGATCCGGCGCTTCCTGTCGTGGCTGACCAATACCAATCTGTTCCCGCCGGAACTGTATTTTCTGTCAAAGCTGCCGGCCGACATGAGCGTGCGGGAAACCACCGCTGTCGTCGTGATGGCGCTCGGGCTTTCGCTTCTTGCAACGCTCTATCCGTCGTGGCGGGCGGCGCGGCTCGATCCGGTCGAAGCGCTGCGTTACGAGTGATTGATCAGGCCGCGATGGACGACACCACCACGATAAGCGAGGCTGCAACGTCCACCGCCGAAAAAGAGGAATATCCGCTCGTCTTCCTGCACGGCGTCAGCCGGCAATTTCATCAGGGAGACGCGACGCTCGATATTCTCAAGAGCGCCGAGCTTGCGGTGTGGGCCGGGCAGTCGGTGGCGCTGGTGGCGCCGTCGGGCGCCGGCAAATCGACGCTTCTGCACATCGCCGGCCTCCTCGAGCAACCCGATGCCGGCGAGGTCTATATCGACGGCGCGCCGACCACGGGCTTGAGCGACATCCAGCGCACGCGAATCCGGCGCAACGACATCGGTTTCGTCTATCAGTTCCATCACCTGTTGCCGGAATTCTCCGCGATCGAGAATGTCATGATGCCGCAAATGGTGCGCGGCCTGGGGCGCAAGGCCGCGAGCGAGCGCGCCTTCGAGCTGTTGAGCTATCTCGGGCTCAAGGACCGCCTGAACCATCGGCCCGCGGAACTCTCGGGCGGCGAGCAGCAGCGCGTCGCCATCGCGCGCGCGGTCGCCAACGCGCCGCGTATCCTGCTCGCCGACGAGCCGACCGGCAATCTCGACGTGCGCACCGCGGAGCATGTGTTCGGCGCGCTCGGCCAATTGGTGCGTGCCTCGGGCCTCGCCGCCGTCATCGCCACCCACAACCTCGAGATCGCCGCGCGCATGGATCGCCGGGTGACGATCCGCGACGGCTTGGTCGTTGAGCTCGAATGACCGGCCGCTAGCGCATCGGCTTATTCGGCTCGTACTGCGTATTGGCCCGGCAATCGGCGCCGGCGCCCTGGGCGGTGAGCTGGCATTGCGCGAAGCTGATAAAACCGCAATTCCTGGCGCCGCCGGTGCCGTGCCAATAGGCGCACCAGGGGTAATTTTGCGCCTCGGCGGGCGTGCCCATGGCGGATGCGGCAACGACAACGCCTAGCGCAAAGAGTGCAAATTTCATCGTGGCCTCCTGTTTTGCAGCCCTCTCAATCTAGCGAAAGCGCAGCGTCAGGCAGTGATTTTGAACACAGCCTGATCGTCTCGATTCAAGACAACCATGACAACGGCGCAGCGCCCCGCGCGTTGCCGACAAAGCTCAGTAGTTTTTATGTGCTTTGCGCTTGGCCGGCGCCGCCTGTGGGTGTTCGCCCGGCGGCGGATCGTATTGCGTATTCTTCCGGCAATCGTTGCCCATGCCCCGGGCGCTCTCCATGCACTGCTCGAAGCTGATGAAGCCGCAATTGCGGCCGCCGCCGCCAGCGTCGCCGCCGCCCAAATATTCGCACCACGGATAGTTTTGCGCATGCGCGCGCGTATCCATGCACGCCGCAGCTACGAGAATTCCCAAAATAGCTAGCAGATACCTCATGGCCGGCCTCCCGGGTCTGCATTGGCTCTACGCTACTAACGCCGCAAGCCCGCCCTTATTGCACCGGCCGGCCGGAGAATTGGGTCCCGGCGGTCGACCATAAGCAACGAGGCCGCCTAAAGGCGGCCTCGTATCCGGTCGGTGTTGTCACCGAGGGCCGCTTAGACGCAGGGGCGGCACCAGCAGCGGCCGTAAGGGCCGCACGTCCAGACGAATCCCGGGCCGCAATGCGGGCCGAAACCGCGGCACGCCACCTGCTTGACGATCGGCGTGGCGTTTTGGAGTTGCGCGTGGCCGGCGCCAAGCTGTTGGGCTTGCGCATTCGCCGTCAACGCCATCGAGCCGAGCACGAGCGCCGCCGCTGCCAAAGTCAGTTTCTTCATAAACCCTCCTCCTGATTGCCGAATGCCGATGCGGGCAGATGATGACGACGCGTCGCCACACGTGCCGTTTCGGCGTCCGGGGGACCGATTCGCCCCACGGGTAGATTAGTACGTTGGAGACGGGTGTCCGGTTCAGATTTGCCGGCGGAGGATCGCGCGCTATGCGACTTTGCAAAGCCTTCAAGGGGTTGCGGCCGATGCCTCGTCCGATGGGCGATCTTTGTCGACGACTTCTGCCAGCCTTGCCCAAGCTTGCGCCATGTCGAGGAGGGCGACTTTGCGCGCCGAATCCGTGACCGTCTGGGCGATGTCGGCGCAATACACCGCATAGAGCCGGTAGCTGGCGGCCGCTTCCCCAGGCGACATTCCCCATGTCCCATGTGTACTTTTACATATTTGCAATGCGGAAAAGGCGCCTTTGGTTCCCGGCGGGCCTTGGGATATCGACAAATTTTCGCTCAGTTCGGATAGCGGTCAGTCCGAATAAAACAGGCCGGATTTGGACTTGCGGCCTCGGCCGAAGCGGGCATATTCGGCCCCATGGCGGACGCCGAAAAAGAAGAGCCCGTGATGCTGCCCTTTGCCGACAAGGAGGGCCCCGGCTGGCACGTCGTCGTCAGGTATCACGAAGGCCACGAGCGCCGCATCGACGGTTTTGCCACCGAACAGGAGGCCGTGGATTGGATCATGGCCAACGCCAAAGAAGTCGATAAGTAGCCGCCTGGAAGGGTACTGGGCTCCTTTAAATAAGGTAGCCCCGATTAGGGCTTGCGGCCCGGGCCGGACGGCGCATATTCGGTGGTATGGGCAAACCCCGAGTCACCTTCAAAATGCAGCGGATCGCAGAGGATGATTGGCAAATCCTCGCCGAATATCCCGGAGCCGAACCTCGATATATCAAGGGGCTCAAGAGCAAAGCCGAAGTTGACGAATGGCTGCAGGGAACCCGGCGCATCGACTGGCTGAGGTCGCAGGGCTACGCGAAGTGACTATGGCCCCGGAAACGCCCTAGGGACTTCCCATCGGACGGCTACGTGCGCGCGCCGCTAACGAACGGCACCATTGACCGGATCAGAGGATTTGCCGCGGAAGGCGAAGCGGGCCGCCCTTCGTTGCGCGTATAAGGATTCGCGCGCACGGAAGCGCAAACATGATTACACGGCCCCGGCTGGCACCGCGGGCCGTTTCTATTTTAGCAGCTTCCATCTAGTGCTTACGAAAATTGGTAGTGTTTCAGTTTGATTACGGCGGACACGGTTCATATCGACTGCTTGTCGCTGAAATTTACAAAACTATGCGTGTCGAACGTAACCGCTCCAATAGCTGATTGAGATCCCGCGCCATTTGTAGCGTAGCTCTCGAAAACGTCGTGATTTCCCTTGCGTCCAATGGGCCTAGGGCGCGCGATTTCAGGCGTTGGTCCTCTTTTACCGGGAGTAGGCTTACGCCCTGCTTTTGGCGACTGTGCCAAACTGTGTGGTGAGCCAGCCGAACGCGTGTATCGTTTAGCTTCCGTAGGCGGTCAGATATCTTGCACCAATCTCGTTTGGTGGTCGCTAAGCGCGGATTGAGGGAAAGCAGTTCGTCAATGATATTGAGCCAAGTGTAAAAACTAGTGACCGAGTAAAGGACCACGCCAGTTCGGGCAATGTCGGTATCCAGAAGGTGAGCGGCCACATGAATTAGCTTACTTTCCATTTTTGCCCATGCTGAGATACCCTGTCCTACCTCGGCGTAAAACGTGTCTCTTTCCCGTATTTCCTCCCGCTCTATATTCGGTGTCATGGCGAAAAAGACCCAAATCCAGAAGTTCCGCGACGCGGCCCGCAAAGCCGGACCGATGAATCCGAGGAGCGCTTCAACTCGACGCTGAAAGGCTTGGCAAAGACGCCCCGCAAGCCGGTGCAGCCAGCCAAAGACCATCCTAGCGAAGGTGCGAAGCCCAAGCACTGAACAGGGCTTCGCCACCCTACGCAGCTAGGAGAGGCTTACTTACCGTCTTCGGCGACGATCAGGGCCATGCCCCAACTCGTCCCAGTAGGGCCAAAAGTTGAGTTGGTCAGTGGACCGTCGAAGGCAGTCAGGGTGCCAAAGACCGCGAAGACCATCGCGGACGCTCTCTAGTCGCCCATAACGCCAACGCCGATACTTTCTGACAAACACGTACTTTGGCCCGGCGCCATGGTGAGACATGGCTTGGGCTCCTTCTGTTAGGCGGGAACTGCCCCGCCGCTCGTTCCCGGACTTGGGAACCCGCGCGATTGAGCCCGACCTATGGGCCGGTCACAGAAGGATTGCCGGTGACGGCATCTTCAACCAAGACGTTCACATATGGCGGGACTAAGGCAGGGTTTTTGTAGTCCACAACCCTCATTGACAATGGAACAAAAAGAGAACTATGTTCTCTGTTCGTTCAGAACAAAGGCGCATAGTCATGGTCCGCAACGTCGCCGAAGAGGCTCTCGCATTAGCATCACTCACCCTGTTTCTCGCCATGGTCGCCGTTTGGGCCGAGGTGCTCGGGGTGCTGTGAGGGGCCGGGTGCCGCGCGTGGGCGGCACGGCCTGAAAGCAAAAGTTTCTGTGCGCGGCGGCCGTCGCCGCGGTGGACAGCGCTGCTTGCGATCCGCATCTTCTGATTCCCCTGGAATCGCAGATGGCGAGTGCCGAGCATCATGGTTGCCGGAAAATTGGCTGCCGCAAAAATGGGTGCCGTTAAGTCGGGTGCCGCGAACGAAGCGCAAGTACAAGCGCCGGGCTTCGTGCATCTGCACGTGCATTCGTCCTATTCGCTGCTCGAGGGCGCGCTGAGCATTGGCCGGCTCGCCGAGATGGCCAAAAAAGACCGCCAGCCGGCGCTGGCGCTGACCGACACCGACAACATGTTCGGTGCGCTGGAATTTTCCGAGAAGATGGCGAGTGCCGGCATCCAGCCGATCGTCGGCTGCGCGCTCGGCGTCGATTTCGGCGACCAGGAAAGCCGCGGGCCGGCGGGGGGCGAGACCTGGCCGCGTATCGTGCTGCTCGCCGCGCGCGAAAACGGCTATCGCAGCCTGATGCGGCTGTCGTCGCGCGCCTATCTCGAAACCGCGGCGCACGAGCGCCCGCACATAAAACTTGCCTGGCTCGACGGCGAGACCGACGGTCTGATTGCACTCACCGGCGGCCCGAGCGGCCCGCTCGACGTGGCGATCGCGGGCGGCCAGAACGCGCTCGCGCTGGCGCGCTGTGAGGAATTGCAGCGCCGGTTCGGCGACCGGCTCTATATCGAATTGCAGCGCCATGGCATGGCGAGCGAACGCACGGTCGAGCCGGTTTTGATCGAGCTTGGCTATGGCCGTGGCGTTCCCTTGGTCGCCACCAACGAGCCTTTCTTCGCCACCCGCGAGGATCATGAAGCCCACGATGCGCTGTTGTGCATCGCCGAAGGCAAGCTGATCTCCGATGGCGACCGCCGCCAGCTCACGGCCGAGCATCGCTTCAAGAGCCGCGCCGAGATGGCGCAACTGTTCGCCGATCTGCCGGAGGCGCTGGCCGCGACCGTCGAGATCGCCGAGCGCTGCGCCTTCCGCCCGGTCACGTTGGCGCCGATCCTGCCGCGGTTTTCCGCCGAACGCGGCGCGGGCGAGATGGACGAGGCGCAGACGCTGCGTCACGCCGCCGAAGCCGGCCTCGAACAGCGCTTGAAGCGGCACGGCCTCGCCCACGCCCTCACCACCGAAGATTATCGCGAGCGGCTCGCCTTCGAGCTCGGCGTCATCGAACGCATGAAGTATTCCGGGTACTTTTTGATCGTTGCCGACTTCATCCAAAGGGCGAAAGGGCAGGGCATTCCGGTCGGGCCGGGCCGCGGCTCCGGCGCCGGCTCGCTGGTGGCCTATGCCCTCACCATCACCGATCTCGATCCGCTCCGCTTCGGGCTTCTGTTCGAGCGCTTCCTCAATCCCGAGCGCATCTCGATGCCGGACTTCGACGTCGATTTCTGCCAGGACCGGCGCGACGAAGTCATCCAGTACGTGCAGGAGCGTTATGGCCGCGACCGGGTCGCGCAAATCATCACCTTTGGCACCTTGCAGGCGCGCGGCGTGCTGCGCGACGTCGGCCGCGTGCTGCAGATGCCCTATGGCCAAGTCGACAAGCTGTGCAAGCTCGTGCCGCAAAACCCGGCGAACCCGGTCACGCTCAAGCGCGCCATCGAGGACGAACCGCGCTTGCAGGCCGAGCGCGACCGCGATCCCGTCACCCGGCGCGCCTTCGACATCGCGCAAAAGCTCGAAGGGCTGCACCGCCACGCCTCGACCCACGCCGCCGGCATCGTCATCGGCGAGCGGTCGTTGACCGAGCTGGTGCCGCTCTATCGCGATCCGAAATCGCTGATGCCGGTGACGCAGTTCAACATGAAATGGGTCGAGCCGGCGGGTCTGGTGAAGTTCGATTTTCTCGGCTTGAAGACGCTCACGGTGCTCGACCTTGCCGTCAAACTGGTGCGGCGGCGCGACATCAATCTTGATCTTTCGAGCCTGCCGCTCGACGACGCCAAGTCTTACGAGATGCTGGCGCGCGGCGAAACGGTCGGCGTGTTCCAGGTGGAAAGTCAGGGCATGCGCCGCGCGCTGGTCGATATGCGTCCCGACCGCTTCGAAGATCTGATTGTGCTGGTCGCGCTCTATCGTCCCGGACCGATGGCGAATATTCCGACTTATTGCGCGCGAAAACTCGGCCACGAGCGCACCGATTACCTGCATCCCAAGCTCGAGCCGATCCTGCAGGCGACTTACGGCATCATCACCTATCAGGAGCAGGTGCAGCAGATCGCCAAGGATCTGGCCGGCTACAGTCTCGGCAAGGCCGACATCCTGCGCCGCGCCATGGGCAAGAAAGACCGCAAAGAGATGGCGTCGCAGCGCGGCGATTTCATCTCCGGCGCGGTCGAGCGCGGCATCGGCCGCGACGATGCCGAGGTTATCTTCGATACCTGCGCCAAGTTCGCCGAGTACGGCTTCAACAAATCGCACTCGGCGCCTTATGCGCTGCTGACCTATCAGACCGCCTATATGAAGGCGAATTATCCGGTCGAGTTTTTGGCGGCCTCGATGACGCTCGAGATGGGCAACACCGACAAGCTCGCCGAATTCCGCGCCGAGGCCGTGCGGCTCGGCATCAAAGTCGAGCCGCCGTCGATCAACCGCTCCGGCGTCGAGTTCGATGTCGAGGGCAACACCATTTATTACGCGCTCGCGGCTTTGCGCGGCGTCGGCCGGCTGGCCGTGCAAAGCGTCCTTGACGCGCGCGGCGAAAACCCGTTCGCCGACATGGCCGATTTCGCCCGCCGCATCAATCCGCGCGCCATCAACAAGCGCGTGCTCGAAAGCCTTGCTGCCTCGGGCGCGTTCGACGCACTGGAACCGAACCGCGCCCGCAGTTTTGCCGCGGTCGATATCGTGCTGGCGGCGGCGCAGCGCGCCCATGACAACGCGGCGCTGGGCCAGGACGAATTGTTCGGCGGCGCGACAACCAAGGAGCCGCTGGCGCTGCCGGTGCTCGAACCGTGGCTGCCGGCGGAGCGGCTGCAGAAGGAATTCGACGCCATCGGCTTTTTCCTCACCGGCCACCCGCTCGACGATTATGCCGTGGCCCTTAAACGCCTTCGCGTGCAGTCCTGGGCCGACTTCGCCCGCGCGGTGAAAGCCGGCACCGGCGGCGGCAAGGTCGCCGGCACCGTGGTGTCGCGCACCGAGCGCCGCACCCGAAACGGCAGCAAGATGGGCATCATCGGGCTGTCCGATCCGAGCGGCCATTACGAAGCGGTGCTGTTCGCCGAGGGGCTCGCGCAGTATCGCGACCTGTTGGAGCCGGGTACCGCGGTGTTGCTCTTCCTCACCGCCGAGGTGCAAGCCGAAGAAGTGCGCGCCCGCATCCAATCGGCCGAGCCGCTCGATGAGGCGGCGGCGAAAATGCAAAAAGGGTTACGCGTATTTTTGCGCAATGAAACGCCGATCGACGGCCTGGCGCGCCGCTTGGAGCCGACTGGTTCCAGCCGCAACGGCGCGGATCAATCCGACGGCGAAGTCAGCATGGTGCTGATGCTGCAAAACGGCAGCGAGGTCGAGGTGAAACTCCCCGGCCGCTTCAAGGTCTCGCCGCAGATCGCCGGCGCCATCAAGGCGGTGGCGGGCGTGGTGACGGTGGAAGCGCTTTAGTCCAAAATCGCGTCGTGACCCAACGTCCCGCAAAACGTCCACTCCGTGTCGTCATCATCGGCGCCGGGATCGGCGGCCTGGCCGCGGCTGTCGCGCTGCGCCAGCGCGGCATCGAGGTTGCGCTCTATGAGCGCTCGCAAAAGCTCGAAGAGGTCGGCGCCGGGCTGCAGATCGGTCCGAACGGTTTTAAGGTGCTGCGCGCGCTCGGGCTCGAGGATGAGCTCATGCGCAACGCCTTTGAGCCGCTCAGCATCATGTCGATCACCTGGGACGAAGGGCGGCTGCGCTTTCGCGAGCCGTTGAAGGCGATCGCGCGCGAAAAATACGGCGCGCCTTATATGACCGCGCATCGCGCCGATCTGCATAACCTGCTGCGGCGGGCGATCGGCGACGCGCCGCTGCAATTGGGCGCCCATTGCATTGGCGCCGACACGGTGAACAACGTCGCCGTGGCGTGCTTCGCCGACGGCACGACAGCCGAAGCCGATATCGTCATCGGCGCCGACGGCATACGTTCCGCCATACGCGCGCAGCATTTCGGCTCAGGCGAGCCGCGCTTCACCGGGATGATGGCCTGGCGTTGCATCGTGCCGATGGATTGCGTGCCGAAGCGGGTCGGGCCCGGCGGCAGCGTCAGCCTCGAAGGCGGCGAATATTTCGGCTGGATCGGGCGGGACGGCCACGTCATCTGCTATCCGATCGGCGTCAACGGCGACAAGCTCAACATGTTCTGCGGTCATGTCACCGAACAATGGGTCGAGGAATCCTGGTCGGTGCCGTCGAGCCGCGAGGAGTTGCTTGCTGCGAAAGCCGGCTGGAACGAGGCGCTGCTGGAAATGTTCCGTCACGTCGAGCACGTCTACAAATGGGGCATCCACGACCGCGATCCGCTGCCGCAATGGAGCCAGGGCCGCGTCACGCTGCTTGGCGACGCCGCGCATCCGACCATGCCGACCTTGGCGCAAGGCGCCAATATGGCGATCGAGGACGGTTTTGTGCTGGCGCGGCTCCTGTCGCGCCACGGTGAGGATGTCGAAACCGCGCTGCAAGCCTATCCCGCCGCGCGCAAACCCCGCACGGACTGGGTGACGCTGAAATCGCGCGAGCAGTTCGCCAATAACACCAAAGCGTCGCCGCCGCCGTTCGTCGATCGCACCTGGCTGTTCGTCAATGACGTTACCCGGGAGGAAGGGGCGCAGCGAGCTTGTCCCATGTTGGCATGCGTCGGAAAATTGGACCAAACAAATAGCTAGACACATTAATTTCGGTCTGCTACCAGAGCGTGTCTCGCCAGTCTATCCTTATGGCCCTCCGAAAAAAGTTCTCCGATCAGCTTCCAAAGTTCAATCCCTGGACCTGGGAGCGTATGCTCGGGCTCATAGGAAGCATCGCGGGCATTGCGGCATTAATTGTGACGTTCGGCAAGCTCGATCATCTTAACGAGGACGTGCAAACCAAAATTTTTGTATTCGAGTTGTCGTTGGTCGTGGTTTTGCTCTTTGGTTACATCGCAGTCATAAGCTTCAAGAAACTTCACAGATTTGCTCAAGCAGTTTTTTACATTCACTACATCAATCATATAGTCCGCGATGAGATTGCGAGTATGGAGGCTGGCGAGCCGATCGACTTAAAGGAAGTGCTTCAGGATATTGTTGACGCGGCAGCTAATTGTTTTTCGCTTCTTTCTGGCAAGCGCTGTCGTTGCCAAATTCACGAGATTGATCCGCATCAGAACGTCTTTGTTTTGGTAAGAGACAGGATGACTCAAACAACGCGACCCGAGACGGAGCCGCCGTACCACATCGCGGATAATACGGATTTCAGTAGCCTTTGGTATGGCAGCAACGGGTGTCCGCGTTTTTTCTTGTCGCGAAACATCGTCGATCTTTGGTCAAAAAATAAGTACAAGAGCACCGCTTTCCAAACCTTCGGAGACCCTGAGACGATCAGTTTAATGGGAATTACTTTCGTCACAAAGTGGACGCTGCCGTTTAGGTCCGCTATGGTTGTCCCGATTCGATACGTACCTGAGAGCAGCGATTGGCCAGCTCTAAATGAGGCAAACCTCTCTCGGATGTCATCTGAAGATCGTCCATTCGTGTGGGGCTTCTTTAGCGTGGATAGTAAATCACGCCGATCGTTTGACATGCAGCATGCCCCCGAACTTGCGGCTGCGATTGCCGACGCTACATTCACGCTGCTGCATTTTGCGCGTATGAACGCCCGTTTACCGTCTGTTGACTAGGGTACTGGGAAAAGTGATACGCTCACCCAATATACGCCTTCATGCCGGATGATAGACGGAACCTAATGATGCAATTGCGGTTGCAATAGGAAAAGGCGAGAAATTATGACGAAAGTCGCGATAGCGCGGACACAACCGGACGGCGAAACCGGTGAATACTCGACGGTCACTGTAGCCACGCACCCGGATATGTGGACAGCCAAGATCTCTAGGTCCATTCATTTATCCGGCGGACGAGCGCCAAAGACTGGTTGGGCTCTGGTAAACGTTGGTTCAATCTCCCATCTCTTGCGGACGCCGGGTTTGGCCAAACTAGTAGATCATTGAGCTTTCGAGCCGTGATCCGGTTCGGCTGACCACATTTTGGCAGCAATACGAGCCCTTGCCGCTAGACGTACATTTATCGATTTGCAGACAGCGGCGGACACCATAATGGACCCGCCGCCGGATCACGCTCCTTGGCGACGCCGCGCATCCGACCATGCCGACCCTGGCGCAAGGCGCCAATATGGCGATCGAGGACGGTTTTGTGCTGGCGCGGCTCCTGTCGCGCCACGGTGAGGATGTCGAAACCGCGCTGCAAGCCTATCCCGCCGAGCGCAAACCCCGAACCGACTGGGTGACGCTGAAATCGCGCGAGCAGTTTGCCAATAACACCAAAGCGTCGCCGCCGCCGTTCGTCGATCGCACCTGGCTGTTCGTCAATGACGTTACCCGGGAGGAGGGTGCCCTGCAGCCGGCCTAGCCAGCGGATCCAAGCATTTAGGGCCGAATGTTCAGGTTGCGTCCACCGGGCCGATGGCTATATAAGGCGCGCAATCTCACACGCGGACCTTGGCCTAAACAGCCGTCCGGTGTCTGCCCCATCCGGGGTGGGCTCTCGGTCCGCGGCGGATCAACCGGAGAACTGACTATGTCGCTGCCAGACTTCAGCATGCGCCAGCTTTTGGAAGCCGGCGTGCACTTCGGCCATCAGGCCCATCGTTGGAATCCGAAGATGCAAGAATACATCTTCGGCACCCGCAACAACATCCACATTGTCGATCTCACGCAATCGGTGCCGATGATGCATCGTGCGCTGCAAGCCGTGAGCGATACCGTTGCTCAGGGCGGCCGCATCCTGTTCGTCGGCACCAAAAGGCAGGCGCAGGACGCCATCGCCGAGGCAGCCAAGAAATCGGCGCAGTACTACGTCAATTCGCGCTGGCTGGGCGGCACGATGACCAATTGGAAAACCGTTTCCAATTCGATCAAACGGCTGCGCAAGCTTGAGGAAATGCTCTCGTCCAACGAGGCGCAGGGCTATACCAAGAAAGAGCGGCTGACCTTGCAGCGCGAGCGCGACAAGCTCGACCGCGCGCTCGGCGGCATCAAGGACATGGGCGGGTTGCCCGATCTGTTGTTCGTCATCGACACCAACAAGGAAGACATCGCGATTAAGGAAGCGCGCCGGCTTGGCGTGCCGGTCGCAGCCATCGTCGACACCAATTGCGACCCCGACGGCATCACCTATGTGGTGCCCGGCAACGACGACGCGAGCCGCGCCATTACGCTGTATTGCGATCTTATCGCCAGAGCCGCCATCGACGGCATTTCGCGGGCGCAAGGGGCGCACGGCGGGGATGTCGGCGCCCACGCCCAGCCGGTCATCGCCGAGGAATTGCCGCCGGAAACCAACAAGCTCGGCTTCGAGCCGCTGTCGGGGCCGCGCGGCGTCGCCGACGATCTGAAAAAGCTGACGGGCGTGTCGCCGGTGATCGAGAAGCAGCTCAACGACCTCGGCATCTTCCACTACACGCAGATCGCCGAACTGTCGCCGACCGCAGCCCATAATGTCGGCGAGGAGGTTGGGCTTCCCGGCCGCGTCGAAGGCTGGATCGCCAAGGCGAAAGAGCTGACGGCGGAAGCCGAGTAACCGTTATTCCGGGACGTGGACAAAGTCCGCGGACCTGGAATCCATACCCACGGTCTTTTGGTTTCCAGGTTCGTACCGATATTCAAAACCAGCGATTATGGATTCCGGGTTCTTCGCTTCGCTCAGCCCCGGAATGACCAAATAGGAACTGACACCGATGGCGAACATCAGCGCAGGCATGGTGAAAGAGCTCCGCGATCAGACCGGAGCCGGCATGATGGACTGCAAGGCAGCGCTCACCGAGAACGACGGCAATCTCGAGGCCGCGGTCGATTGGCTGCGCAAGAAGGGGCTGTCCAAGGCCGCCAAGAAGGCCGGACGCGTCGCCGCCGAGGGCCTCATCGGCATTGCCACCACGGCGACCAAGGGCATCTTGGTCGAGGTGAATTCCGAAACCGACTTCGTGGCGCGCAATGATTTGTTCCAGGGTTTGGTGAAGATGATCGCCAGTGCCGCGCTCGATACCGGTCCGAACGTGGAGAAAATCCTGGCCGCAAAAGCCGGCAGCATCACCATGGCCGAGGCCATTGCCGACACCATCGCCAAGATCGGCGAGAACATGACGCTGCGCCGCGCCGCCGAGCTTTCGGTCGGCAAGGGCGTCGTCGCGAGCTATGCGCACAGCTCGGTGGTGGACGGGCTCGGCCGCATCGGCGTGGTCGTCGCGCTCGAGTCAGCCGGCAATGCCGAGGAGCTCAAGGCCTTCGGCCGCATGGTGGCGATGCATATTTCCTTTGCAAACCCCCAGGCGATCGATCCGTCGGGCCTCGATCCGGCAACGGTTGAGCGCGAGAAGAACGTGCTTGCGGCCAAAGCCGAGGGCAAACCCGCAAACGTCATCGAGAAGATCGTCGAGTCCGGCCTCAAGTCTTACTACAAGGAAGTCTGCCTGCTCGATCAGCCCTTCATTTTTGACGAGAAAAATAAGGCCAGCGTGATGCAGGCCCTCAAAGACGCGGAAGCAAAGGTTGGCGCCCCGATCAAAGTCACCGACTTCGTGCGCTTCGCGCTGGGCGAGGGCATCGACCGCCCCTCTGGCGATTTCGGCGGCGAAGTCGCGGCGCTGGCCGGCGCCCATTAGGCCCAAGGCGCTCTCCAAGTCGTTCGCTGTGGGTTTTGCGGGGAAACGCGCTAAACCTATTGCGTTTACGCGGGAATCGGCGGCGAGTGGCGAAATCGCAAGCGGATCCCTCGATGGCTAAGCCGAACTACCGACGGGTGATCGTAAAACTCTCCGGCGAAGCTTTGAGCGGCCCGGAAAAATTCGGCATTCATCAGCCGACCATCGATCGTTTTGCCGCCGATCTGATCGCCGCCCACAAGCTCGGCATCGCGCTCGGCGTCGTGGTCGGCGGCGGCAACGTGTTGCGCGGCGCGCAAATCTCCGAAAACGGCCTGTCGCGGCCGACCGCCGACTCCATGGGCATGTTGGCGACCGTGATGAACGCCCTGGTCCTGGAAGCCGCCATCGAGCGGGCCGGCGTGAGCGCCCGCACCATGTCGGCGCTGGCCATGCCGCAAGTCTGCGAGACCTATGAGCGCCAGCGCGCGCTGCGCCATCTCGACGAGGAGCGCATCATCGTGTTCGCCGGCGGCACTGGAAATCCCTATTTCACCACCGATACCACGGCCATCCTGCGCTCTGCCGAGATGGGCTGCGAGGCTGTTCTCAAGGCCACCGACGTGGATGGGGTTTATACCGCCGATCCGAAAAAGGACCCGAAGGCCAAGCGCTATGATCGCCTGAGCCATCAGGAGGCCCTGGATAAGCGCCTGAAGATCCTGGACGCCACGGCCTTCGCGCTTGCCCAGGAAAACCGTATGCCTATCATCGTATTCTCGATCCGGGAGCAGGGCGCGATCGAGCAGGTGCTGCGCGGAAAAGGGCGCTTTACCATCGTCGGCTAGCAAGCGCGCGCCGACCCGGATCGCGCAAGGCGCCAAGGAGGCGGCCATGAACACGACGACATTCGACATGAACGACCTCAAGCGCCGCATGCAAGGCGCGATCGCGTCGTTGAAGCAGGAGCTTTCCGGCTTGCGCACCGGGCGCGCCTCAACGGCGCTGCTCGAGCACGTCATGGTCGAGGCTTACGGCAACCACATGCCGCTCAATCAGCTCTCCAGCATCAGCGTGCCTGAGCCGCGCCTGCTCAGTGTCCAGGTCTGGGATCGCTCGATGGTGCATGCGGTCGAGAAGGCGATTTCGGCGGCCAATCTCGGCTTGACGCCTTCGACCGAAGGCCAGGTGCTCAAGCTGCGCATCCCCGAGCTCAACGAAGAACGCCGCAAGGAAATCGCCAAGGTCGCGCACAAATATGCCGAAGCGGCGCGGGTTGCCGTGCGCCATGTCCGCCGCGACGGCCTCGATCTTTTGAAAAAACTCGAGAAGGAACACAAGATCAGCGAAGACGATGAAAAGCGCCAGGCCGGCGACGTGCAAAAAGCCACCGACGCGACCATCGCCGAAGTCGAGAAGATGCTGGCCGGCAAGGAAAAGGAGATCATGACGGTTTGAGCGCGACAGGCGAAGTTGTGACTAAGGCGGGGAGCGGCGACGGCTTCGAAAGTCCCCGCCATGTCGCCATCATCATGGATGGCAATGGACGCTGGGCCGCGGCCCGCGGCCTGCCGCGCGTGGAAGGCCATCGCCGCGGCGTCGAGGCCTTGCGCAAGACGGTGCGCGCGGCCAACGAGCTGGGCATTTCCATCCTGACGATTTTCTCCTTCAGCTCGGAGAACTGGTCGCGTCCGCCGTCGGAAATCCGCGATCTATTGGGGCTATTGCGCCGCTTCATCCGCAACGATCTGGTCGATCTGCACAAGAGCAATATCCGCGTCCGCGTCATCGGCGAACGCGACGATCTCGATCCCGATATTCGCGGTCTCTTGCGCGAGGCGGAAGATCTGACCCGCGGCAACGACGGTTTCACGCTGGTCGTCGCCTTCAATTACGGCGCGCGGCAGGAGATCGCGCGGGCGGCGCGGCGGCTCGTAACCGAAGTGGCCGAGGGACGGCTCAAGGCGAGCGACATCACGCCGGAGCTGTTGTCGCGCCATCTCGACGCGCCGGACATTCCCGATCCCGACGTCATCATCCGCACCAGCGGCGAGCAGAGGCTGTCCAATTTCCTGTTGTGGCAATCGGCCTATAGCGAACTGGTGTTCGTTCCGGTCAATTGGCCGGACTTTGACCGTGCCGCGCTCGAAGGCGCCATTGCCGAGTACCGCCGGCGCGAACGCCGCTTCGGCGGATTGATCGCCCAGACCGGATCGTGAGCAATCATCGCGACAGCGGCGAAACCGGAAAATTCGCGTCAAAACTCGGCAGCGCGAACAACCTTGTGCTTCGCATCGCTTCCGCCGCCGTGCTCGGCCCGCTGGTGCTGGTCTTGGCCTATATCGGCGGCTGGCTGTTTTTTCTGCTGTGTGCCGCCGCCGCCGCAGGCATCCTTTGGGAATGGACCAAGCTGGTTGCCGACAGCGCTGACGCCAGGATCCTGATCCCCGGATTTGCGGCGCTGTTGTTTGCGTTTGCGTTGACCGGCGTCGACGAGCCCGGTGCCGCCGCGGCCATGATCTTTATCGGCTCGGCGCTCGCGACCGGCATGATGGCGGCGTGGCCGCGCCGCTTTCCGGCGCGCAATCCGCTGGTGTGGGGGGCGTGCGGCATCGTCTATGCCGGCATCGCCTTTCTCGGGCCGGCGCTCATTCGCCGCGACCCCGCATGGGGTTTTGCCGGGGTGGCGTTTGTGGCCGTAACGGTTTGGGCAACCGACATTTTCGCCTATGCGGTGGGCCGGACATGCGGCGGCCTATTGTTGTGGCCGCGCATAAGCCCGAAAAAGACCTGGGCGGGCGCCATCGGCGGTGCCGTAGGGGGGGTTGCCGCAGGCACCTCGGTCGCCTATGCGAGCGGGGTCGATAAGCTTGTCGCCGTAGGGGTTGTGGCTTTGCTGCTTTCAGTCCTTACCCAGGCTGGCGACCTGTTCGAATCCGCGATCAAGCGGCGCTTCGGCGCCAAGGATGCGGGCAGCCTGATCCCCGGTCACGGAGGACTGATGGACCGTCTCGACGGCTTTCTGGTTGCGGCACTCGTTGCGCTCCTGATCGGCATCCTCCGGCAAGGGCCCGATGCTCCGGCCCAGGGCTTGCTGGTATGGTAGCGTGAGAATGATAAGCCAAGTGAACAAAGCGCTGCAGAAACCGTTGCCGGCCAAGCCGGATTTGGCGCGCGTGCCGAAATCCGTGACGCTGCTCGGTGCCACCGGTTCGATCGGTTCGAGCACCATCGATCTGTTGCAACGCGAGCCCGGGCGCTATCGCGTCGAGGCGGTGACCGCAAACCGCAACGCCAATGCGTTGGCGAAACTCGCGCGCGAGCTCGGCGCGCGCTTTGCCGCGGTCGGCGAGCCTTCGGCTTACCAGGAATTGAAGTCCGCGCTGTCCGGCTCCGGCATCGAAACTGCCGCCGGCGCCGACGCATTGGTCGAGGCGGCACAGCGACCCGCCGAGTGGGTCATGGCGGCGATCACCGGTGCGGCTAGTCTGAAACCGACGCTCGCCGCGGCCGAACGCGGCGCGACGGTCGCGCTCGCCAATAAGGAATGTCTGGTTTGTGCCGGCGCTTTGTTCATGCGCCGCGCGGCGGCCGCGGCAGCGACAATCCTGCCGGTCGATTCCGAGCACAACGCGGTGTTCCAGGCGATGATGTCGGGCCAGCGCGAGGAAGTGCGCCGCGTCATCCTCACCGCCTCTGGCGGCCCGTTCCGCACCTGGTCGCTGGATCAAATTCGCACCGTGACCGTAGAGCAGGCGCTCAAGCATCCGACCTGGGTCATGGGGCCGAAGGTCACGATCGATTCCGCGACGCTGATGAACAAAGGCCTCGAACTGATCGAGGCGCATCACTTGTTCGCGCTGTCTCCCGACGAGCTCGACGTCATCGTCCATCCGCAGTCGGTGGTCCATAGCCTGGTGGAATTCCGCGACGGCTCGGTGATCGCGCAGCTCGGCTCGCCGGACATGCGCATTCCGATCTCCCATTGCCTGGGCTGGCCTAACCGCATGTCGACGCCGGCGCCGCGGCTCGATCTCGCCCGGGTGTCGGCGCTGACCTTCGAGGCGCCCGACCCGGTACGCTTCCCGGCGCTGGCGATCGCCCGCAAGGCCCTGGCGGCGGGTGGGGCGGCGCCCACCATCCTCAATGCGGCGAACGAGATCGCGGTGCGCGAATTCGTCGGCCGGCGGCTGGGTTTTCCGGGGATTCCCGCCCTTGTCGAGGCGACGCTGGATGCGGCGGAACGGCGCGGCGAGCTGGCCGAGCCGCAATCGGTCGAGGAAGCCCTGGAAATTGACCATAATGCGAGAAGATTAGCGACCGACCTCTTGCCCGAAATTGCCGCAATGGCATCCTAGGTTCGGAATCGGGCGGGACAGGCGGGGGCGGCAGGACAGTTCATGGGGTCGTATTTTTTGTCGCATTTACATGCGCTTGAGGGCGGCGTGGTCGGCCAGATCGTGGTCTTCCTCGGCGTGCTCAGCGTCGTCGTATTTGTCCACGAATTGGGGCATTTCCTGATCGCGCGCTGGTGCGGCGTGCGGATTTTGGTATTTTCCCTCGGTTTCGGACCCGAGCTCGCTGGTTTCAATGACCGCCGTGGCACCCGGTGGAAGATCGCGGCCATCCCGCTTGGCGGCTATGTAAAGTTTTTCGGCGACGAGAACGTGGCGAGCGCGTCCGATGGATCGGCGCTTGCGACCATGGATGAGAAGGAAAAATCGCAAAGCTTTATCGGTCAATCGCTGCCCAAGCGGGCGGCCATCGTGGTGGCCGGACCGATGGCAAATTTCCTTTTGGCCATAGCGATTTTTGCCGGCACCTTCATGCTGTACGGCAAGCCGACACAGTCGTCGCAAACCATGAGCGCGCGGGTCGATGCGGTGGTCCCGGATAGTCCAGCTGCAGTTGCGGGTTTCCAGCCGGGCGACTTGGTGGTTTCGATCGCCGGACAGGCCATCGGGAACTTCGCCGATATGCAGCGCATCGTCAGCGAGAGTGCAGGCGTTACGCTTGCCGTCACCGTAGAGCGCAATGGCGGCTCAATCGTACTGCAAGCGACCCCCAAAGCCGAAAAGGACATGCTCGGCACGCCAATCGGACGGCTCGGCATTCAAGGCACAATTGCACCGGGGAGCGCTCAACTTGAGCCGGTTTCGCCGCCCCAAGCGGTCTGGTTGGGCTTGCAAGAGACTTGGGCTGTTATCGACACCACCATGAGTTACATCGGCGGCGTCGTTACCGGCCATAGATCGCCTGACCAACTGAGCGGTCCTATCGGCATCGCGCGGGTTGTCGGGCGGGCTTCAACGATAAGTTCCGCCATCGTCATTCACATCATGGCGGTCATTTCGGTGTCGATCGGGCTTCTGAATCTGTTCCCGATCCCGCTGCTCGATGGCGGCCACCTTTTGTTCTATTCGATCGAGGCGCTGCGCGGCCGGCCGCTGTCGGAACGCGCCCAGGAGGTCGGGTTTCGGATCGGTCTCGCAATCGTCTTGATGTTGATGATATTTGCAACTTTCAACGACATAGTTCACTTGGCGACCTCCTGAGGTGGCCAAATGGGACGCACTCGCGGGGGCGAGATCGGGCGTGGGGCTGTTGTGCAAAGGGTGGGGACATGGCAAAAATACGCGCAGAATTAATATCTTAAGCCGAAAACACGTGAGGGAGATCGAGGCAAGTAACCCGCCACTGGGGGCGGCCACTAGGGGTAAAGGCGCTTAGCGCATGGACATGTGTGTGCGGGTGAGACGGGGGCTCGTTCTGGCCGGCTTGCTCATCGGAGTAGGTTTTGTGGGCCTGCCGGCTGGTGCAACGTATGCAGCGCCGCCGGCTGAGGCTGGCGCGTCGGTCAATAGCATCGTGGTGCAGGGCAACCGCCGCGTCGAGGCGGAAACCGTGCGCGCCTATTTCAAGGCCGCCCCCGGCGAGCGCCTGGACGCCGCCAAGATCGACGCCGCCCTCAAGGCGCTTTATGCCTCGGGCCTTTTCGACGACGTCAAAATCACCCAATCGGGCGGCCACATCATCGTCACGGTGGTGGAATCGCCGGTGATCAACCGGCTTGCCTTCGAAGGCAACCACCGGATGAAGGACGAGCAGCTCCAGGAGGAAATCCAGTCGAAGGCGCGCGACTCGCTGTCGCGCCCCCGGGTGCAGGCCGACACCCAGCGCATCGTCGAAGTCTATCACCGCAACGGCCGCTTCGACGTCACCGTGGAGCCGCAGATCATCGAGCGGCCGAACAACCGCGTCGATCTGGTTTTCGTGGTCAAGGAGGGCGAGAAGACCGGCGTGAAGTCGATCGAGTTCGTCGGCAACAAGGCCTATTCGTCGTGGCGCCTGAAAGAGGTGATCAAGACCGCCCAATCCAACTTCTTGAGCTTCCTGCAGACCACCGACGTCTACGACCCCGACCGCATGGAAGCGGACCGCGATCTGGTCCGCCGCTTCTACCTCAAGCACGGCTTTGCCGACGTGCAGGTGGTCTCGGCGGTTGCCGAATACGATCCCGCCAAGAAGGGATTCAACATCACGTTTACGATCGAAGAAGGGCCGCTGTACCACTTCGGCGCCGTCGACGTTCAATCCAACGTCCGTGCCATCGACTCGCAGTCGCTGCGGCCGGTCCTGCGCATGCGCCAGGGCGACACCTACAACGGCGAGGCGATCGAAAAGACGGTCGAGCAGGTCACCATCGAGGTGGCGCGGCGCGGCTATCCGTTCGCCACCGTGCGCCCGCGCGGCGACCGCAATCCGCAGACGCGCACCATCAACGTCGCCTTCGTCGTCGACGAGGGCACGCGCGCCTATATCGAGCGCATCAATATCCACGGCAATATCCGCACCCGCGATTACGTGATCCGGCGCGAATTCGACATCGCCGAAGGCGATCCGTACAACCGCGCGCTTATGGACCGCGCCGAGCGGCGGCTCAAGAATCTGAACTTCTTCAAAACGGTGAAGATCACCAACGAGCCCGGATCGGCGCCCGACCGGGTGGTGATCAATGTCGAGCTCGAGGAGCAATCGACCGGCGATTTCTCGATCATGGGCGGCTATTCGACGGCGGAAGGCTGGCTCGCCCAGATGTCGGTTTCCGAGCGCAACCTGCTCGGCACCGGCCGCTACGCCAAACTCGCCTTGACCTACGGCGAATTCGTCCGCGGCGCCGAATTTAGTTTTGTCGAGCCCTATTTCCTCGACCAGCGGCTCGCGGCGGGCATCGATCTGTTCGCCAAGGAGACGCTGGCCAACAGCTACCTGTCCTATGGCACGGAATCCTACGGCGGCAGCTTCAAGCTCGGCATTGCGTTGCGTGAAGACCTGGCGTTGCAACTGCGCTATTCGATATATACCCAGCGGATCACGCTGCCGTCCTATCTGAACGACTGTAACAACCTCAATCCGGATTTCTTCAACACCTTGCCGACGCCGGCAGCCGTGCAGGCCGCCGGTATGATCGGTTTGCAATATCCCGGCTACAACCCGGCATCTCCCGCCACCTGCTTTACCTACGGCCAAGCCTCGCTGCCAGTGCGAGCCGAGCTTGCCAATGGTGCTACGCTGACGTCGCTTGCGGGATACGGACTGACCTACAACACGCTCGACAACAACAAGAGCCCCACCAACGGCCTGTTGCTTACGTTCGGTCAGGATTTCGCCGGTCTCGGTGGCGACGTCGCCTATATGCGAACGAGCGTCGACTTCCACACCTACTATGAAGTCGTTCCCGACCTGATCGGCACCTTGCATCTGCAAGCCGGCAACATGATCGGGCTTGCCGGCCAGGAAGTCCGCCTGCTCGACGACTTCAAGATGGGCCCCAACCTGGTGCGCGGCTTTGCGCCGGCCGGCCTCGGCCCGCGCGACATCACGTCGGGGACGGCGAACGACGCCATCGGCGGCACCAACTATTGGGGCGCAAGTCTCGAGTTCCAATATCCGTTCTACTTCCTGCCCAAGGACACCGGTTTCCGCGGCGCCGTGTTCATGGATGCCGGCTCGGTGTGGGGCTACAAGGGCGAGACGCAGCTTGCGGCGACCGGGGAAATCAACGGCACTATCAATAGTCCCAACATCCTCAACACCGTCACTAACGTTACCGGCCCCGGGTCCTTCGTTTGCCAGTGCGGCATGCAATATGCCGACTCGCCGTTCGTGCGCTCGTCGGTCGGTGCCAGCATCATCTGGGATTCTCCGTTCGGTCCGCTACGGTTCGATTTTGCCTATCCGATTTCGAAGACGAGTTACGACCGCACTCAATTCTTCGCCTTCGGCGGCGGAACGCACTTCTAAGCGTGACTTGAGCTCTCGTCATGGACGGGCGCATGCCGGATACTGCACGAGCCCAGCGGGCGCTCACGATCGAGGAGATCGCGGCGCTGACGCGCGCCAAGCCGCGCGCGGGCGATCCGCTCGACCGGCGCATCAGCAATATCGCGCCGCTCGACACCGCGGTCGGAACCGACATCAGCTTTCTCGACAAGCCCAAATTTCTCGACGGGTTGGCGATCACGCGCGCGGGCGCTTGCTTCGTCAGCCCGCGCTTTGAAGCGAAGGTGCCGCCAAGCCTGGCCGTCTTGGTGACGCCTGATCCGTATCGGGCCTTCGTGGCGGTCACGCGAGCGCTGTTTCCCGATGCCTTGCGCCCATCATCGTTGTTCGGCGTGAAGGGATGCAGCAAGGACGCGCACGTGCATCCAACGGCACGCCTTGAAGCGAGTGTGACGGTCGATCCGCTCGCTGTCATCGGCGCCCATGCCGAGATCGGCGCCGGCACGGTGATCGCGTCCGGCGCGGTGATCGGGCCGGGCGTGCGCATCGGCCGCGACTGCGCGATCGGCGCCAGTGCGACAGTCCAACATGCGTTGATCGGCGATCGCGTCATCGTCCATCCGGGTGTCCGTATCGGCCAGGACGGCTTCGGCTATCTGCTGGGCCCGAAGGGATATGAGAAAATCCCGCAGACCCGCCGCGTCATCATCCAGGACGACGTGGAAATCGGCGCCAATTCGACCATCGACCGCGGCGCCACCAGAGACACCATCATCGGCGAGGGCACCAAGATCGACAATCTGGTGCAAATCGGACACAACTGCTCGATCGGGCGACACTGCATCATTGTCTCTCAAACCGGCATATCCGGCAGCTGCAACGTGGGGGATTACGTCATGATGGGCGGGCAGGTCGGCCTCGTCGACCATTTGACCATCGGCGACAAGGCCATGCTGGGCGCACGCTCTGGAGTCATCACCGATGTTCCCGCCGGCGCGCGCTACAATGGCTGGCCGGCCCAACCGGCACGCGAGTGGCTACGCGGCGTCAGTTGGGTGCGGCGCATGGCGCGCGGCGCCGGCAAATCCGAAGGTGGCGACGAATGAGCGGCGACACGCTCGGCGCCATCGACATCCGCGAAATCCTGCGGCTGTTGCCGCATCGCTATCCTTTCGTCATGGTCGATCGTCTGATCGACATGCGCGCCGACGAGCACGCCATCGGCATCAAGAACGTCACCTTCAACGAGCCGCAATTCATGGGCCATTTTCCGGACAATCCGGTGATGCCCGGCGTGCTGGTGATCGAGGGCATGGCGCAGACGGCCGGCACGCTCGTGCTGTGGCATCTGGGAACGGTGGCGCGCGGGCGGAAGGTGTATTTCCTCACCATCGACAAAGCCAAATTCCGCAAGCCGGCGGGGCCGGGAGACACCATCAAATATCACGTCGACAAGATCGCCCAACGCCGCAACATGTGGTGGTACCGCGCTGAGGCCAAGATCGGCGACGTTCTCATCGCCGAAGCCGAGATCGGCGCCATCATTACCGAGGACTAGATGGCGATCGATCCGACCGCGCGCGTTGCCGACGGTGCGCGCATTGGCGACGACGTGGAGATCGGGCCGTATTGCCTGGTCGGGCCGCAGGTCGAGCTTGCAAGCGGCGTGCGCCTGATCGCCCACGTCAACGTCACCGGCGCAACGACGATCGGCGCCGGCACCGTGGTCTATCCGTTCTCGTCGCTCGGCACGCCGCCGCAATCGGTGCATTATCGCGGCGGGCCGACCAGGCTGATCATCGGCGCCGCTTGCGACTTGCGCGAGAGCGTCACCATGAATACCGGCACCGAAGACGGCGGCGGCGCGACGCGCGTGGGCGACCGCTGCTTCATCATGGTCGGCGCTCATGTCGGCCACGACTGCCAGGTCGGCGACGACGTGAACCTTGCCAACAACGTGGTGCTCGGCGGCCACGTTTCAGTGGGGGACCACACCTTCCTCGGCGGCCACATCGCGATCCATCAGTATGTGCGGATCGGCGAGGGCGTCATGATGGCCGGCATGTCGGCGGCGCGCGACGACATCATTCCGTTCGGCTTCGTGCTCGGCCAGACCGGCGCGCTGGTCGGATTGAACATGGTCGGCTTGCGCCGGCGGGGCGCCACGCGCGCCGAGATGCACCAAGTGCGCAACGCTTACCGCTCGCTGTTCTTTGTCGAAGGTCGCATCGCCGATCGTATCGACGCGGTCGAGCGTGAATTCGGCAACGATCCGCTGGTCGGCAAGATGATCGCCTTCATCCGCGCCGGCGGCAAGCGGCCGTTGATGCGGCCGCGCACGCGGCGCTGGAACGACGGCCCGGACGAATGACGCCGCCTGATGAGGGCTTCCATGGCTGACAAGGGCTTGGCTGACGCCGAACGTGGTCCCATCGCCATCATCTGCGGCGGCGGCAGCTTTCCCGGCGCCGTCGCCGAGGCCATCGTCCGCGGCGGCCGCCAGCCGGTGATGTTCGGTATCAAGGGTTGGGCCGACGCCAAGGTCATCGAGCGCTATCCGCATCATTGGATTGCGATCGGACAATTGGGGCGGTTTTTTCGCCTGGCTCAGGCGGCGCATTGCAAGGAGGTGCTGTTCATCGGCACCTTGCTGCGGCCGCCGCTCAAGCAGGTGCGGCTCGATTGGCGGACCATACGGTTGCTGCCGCGCATCGCCGGCTTTTTTCGTGGCGGCGATAACCGGCTGTTGTCGGGTGCCGCAAGCATCGCCGAGAGCGGCGGCTTGCGGGTGATCGGCGTGCGCGACGTGGCGCCGGAAATTTTTGTCCCCGAAGGCGTGCTCGGCCGCTGTCAGTTCTCCGAGCGCGACCGCAGCGATATCGCGCGCGCGATGACGCTGATCGCGGCGCTCGGGCCGTTCGACGTCGGCCAGGCCGCGATCGTCGCCAACAACCACGTGCTTGCCGTCGAGGCTGCGGAAGGCACCGACAATATGCTGGCGCGGATCGCCGAGTTGCGCCGGCAAGGCCGCGTCACCACGCCGCCCGGCATCGGGGTTCTGGTCAAGGCGCCAAAACCCGGCCAGGATCGCCGCTTCGATCTGCCTTCGATCGGGCCGCGGACCATCGAGGGCGTGGCGCGCGCCGGGCTTGCCGGCGTCGCTGTCGCCGCCGGCTCAACCATCATCGCCGAAGCTGCCGAGGTGATCGCTGCGGCCGATCGGGAAAAGATTTTCGTCGCCGGCGTGGGCGAGGACGCGGCGCGATGAGGCCCGAGCCGCAAACCCGGCCGCTGTCGTTTTATATCGTCGCCGCGGAAGAATCCGGCGATGCGCTCGGCGCCGCGTTGGTTCGCGCGCTGCAAGCGTGCCATAGCGGCGCATTGACGTTCAACGGGGTCGGTGGGCGCGCCATGGCGGCGGCCGGCATCGTCAGCCCGTTCGCAATCGACGAGCTTTCGATCATGGGTATCGCCGCGATCCCGCGCCGGCTGCGGATGATTTTGCGCCGGATTCGTCAGACCGCCGCGGCCGTGGTCGCCGCGCGCCCGGACGCGCTGGTGATCATTGACAGTCCCGATTTCACTCATCGGGTCGCCCGCCGCGTGCGCCGGCTCGCTCCCAAAATCCCGATCCTCGATTACGTCTCGCCCTCGATCTGGGCGTGGCGGCCCGGTCGCGCGCGCGCCATGCGCGCTTATGTCGATCAGGTGCTCGCCATCCTGCCGTTCGAGCCGGCGGTCCACGTCAAGCTCGGCGGGCCGCCGTGTCTTTATGTCGGTCATCCGATGGTCGAGCACATCGCCGAACTGCGCCCCAATGCCGAGGAGGCGCAGCGCCGCCGCGCAAATCCTCCCGTTGTCCTCGTGCTGCCAGGCAGCAGGGCCAGCGAGATCAGGCATCTCCTCGGAACCTTCGGCGCCGCAATCGCGCAAGTCGCGGCGCGCAGCGGTCCGATGGAACTCGTGCTGCCGACGGTCCCCCACCTGATGGCGCAAGTCAGCGCCGGCGTTGCCGGCTGGGCCGTGGCGCCACGGATCGTGGTCGAGCCGGCGGACAAATGGGCGGCCTTTCGCCGGGCGCGGGTGGCGCTGGCCGCATCCGGTACGGTGACGCTCGAATTGGCGCTTGCCGGCATACCGGCCGTTGCCGCCTATCGCCTGTCGATTGTCGAATGGAACATCGCGCGGCTCTTGCGGATGCGTTCAACGCTGCCGAGCGTCATCCTTGCCAATCTGGTGCTTGGCGAGAATGTCATTCCGGAACTTTTGCAGTCCGATTGCACGCCGGAGCACCTTTCCGAAGCGCTGCTGCCGCTATTGTCCGACACGGCGCAGCGGCAACGCCAGATCGAGGCCTTCGGCCGGCTCGATGCCATCATGGCCATCGGCGGCGAGGCGCCGAGCGCCAAGGCGGCGGCGATCGTCCTCGGCGTGGCCCAGCATGGCCGGCGCGATCCGGCGGCGCTTAGCGCGTCGTCGCAGCCGTGTTAACCGCTGATCTGACGCCGCTCTACCATTGCGCCGGTCATCCTGCTAAGGCCGCAAGGACAATTCCAAGCGAAACGGCAAAGCACCCGGCGTGAGCAAGTCCAAGAAAACCATCCGGAAACCCGCGATCCGCGCGGCGATCACCGGGGTGTTCGGCTACGTGCCGCCTGACGTTCTCACCAACGCCGAGCTGGCAAAAATGGTCGATACCAGCGACGAGTGGATCGTCGAGCGTACCGGCATCCGCGAACGCCACATCCTCAAGGGTAAAGGGCTCGGCACCTCGCATATGGGCGCCGAGGCGGTGCGCGGGCTGTTGAGCAAGACCGGGACGGCGTCCGGCGACGTCGAGCTTTTGATTTGCGCCACGACGACACCGGATCTCGTCTTTCCCTCGACCGCCAATCTGATCTGCGACATGGCCGGCATCCGCAACATCGGCAGCTTCGACGTCCAGGCGGCGTGCTCGGGCTTCGTCTATGCGCTCACCATCGCCGCGCAATTCATCGAGACCGGAAAGTTTCGCAAGATCGTGGTGGTCGGCGCCGACAAGATGTCGGCGATCATCGACTACACCGACCGCGCCACCTGCGTGCTGTTCGGCGACGCCGCGGGCGCGGTCCTCATCGAGCCGAGCAAAAAGTACGGCATCGTCGACACGCTGATCCGTTCCGACGGCGCCGGCATGCCGCATCTGCACCAAAAAGCCGGCGGCAGCCGCATGCCGCCGACGGCGGAAACCGTGGCCAAGCGGCTGCATTACGTCCATCAGGAAGGCGCCGCGGTCTACAAATTCGCCATCGCCCGCATGGCGGACGTTGCTACCGAGCTGATGCAGCGCAATCACCTGACCAG
>DATHHM010000407.1:0-11260 GCA_035317145.1 Xanthobacteraceae bacterium
CATCATCGGCGCCAAGGTCAGCGACACCAGCGCCGACACCGCGATCGAGGCGGTGACGGTCAGCGCGAATTCGCGGAACAGCCGGCCGATGATACCGCTCATCAACAACAGCGGAATGAACACCGCGATCAGCGAGCAGGAGATCGACAGCACCGTGAAGCCGATCTCGCGCGAGCCGCGCAGCGCCGCGGTGAACGGCGGCTCGCCGTGCTCGACGTGGCGGTAAATATTCTCCACCACCACGATGGCGTCGTCGACCACGAAGCCGACCGCGATGGTCAGCGCCATCAGCGACAGGTTGTCGAGGCTGAAATGCATCAGGTACATCGCCGCGAACGAGCCGGCGAGCGCCAAAGGCACGGTCACGCTCGGAATGAGCGTCGCCCAGAAATTACGCAAGAACAGCAGGATCACCATCACCACGAGGCAGATGGTGAGCACCAGCGTGAACTCGACGTCGGCCACCGAGGCGCGAATCGTAGTCGTGCGGTCGAGAATGGTTTCGACCTTGACCGCCGGCGGGATGCGCGCGGTGAGCTGCGGCAACTGCGCCTTGATCTGGTCGACGGTGTCGATGACGTTGGCGCCGGGTTGCTTGAACACCGCGAGGATGACGCCGTCGCGGTTGTTCTGATAGCCGGCAACGGTGCGATCGACCTGATCGGCGACCGCCTGGCCGACGTCGCGCACCCGGATCGGCGCGCCGTTGCGATAGGCCAGCACGACGTCGTTGTACTTGTCGGCGTCGGTGATCTGGTCGTTGGCGGCGATGGTGAAGGTGATCTTGTCGGTATTGATCACGCCCTTGGCGGCGTTGGTGGTCGAGGAAATCAGCGTGCTGCGGATCTCTTCCAGCGTGATGCCGCTTGCCGCGAGCTTGGCGGGATCGACCTGCACGCGGATCGACGGCGTGCGGTCGCCGAACACCGAGACCTGCGCGACGCCCGACACCTGCGAGATCTGCTGCGCCATGAAAACGTTGGCATACTCGTCGACCGTGATCAGCGGCACGGTGTCGGAATGCACCGAGAGCAGAAGCACAGGCACGTCAGCCGGATTGACCTTCTTGTAGGCCGGCGGCGTCGTCAGCGCCTGCGGCAGCGTCTTCGCCGCCACCGTGATCGCCGCCTGCACGTCCTGCGACGCGGAATCGATGTTACGTTCGAGATCGAACTGGATGACGATGGTCGAGGCGCCGAGCGAGCTCTGCGACGTCATCTGGGTGATGCCGGCGATCTGGCCGAACTGCTGCTCAAGGGGGGCTGCGACCGAGGTCGCCATGGTCTCGGCGCTCGCGCCCGACCATGTCGTCGTGACCTGAATGGTCGGAAAGTCTACCTGCGGCAGCGGCGCCACCGGCAAAAACGGGAACGAGACGATGCCGACGAAGGCCAAAGCCGCCATCATCAGCGTGGTCGCGACCGGACGCCGGATAAACGGCTCGGAAATATTCACGACGCATTCCCCGGCGTCGCCGCCGTCGACGGCGCGGTGATGGTGACCGGCGCATTGGTTTGCAGCTTGTACTGGCCATCGGTGACCACGCGGTCGCCGTCATTGACGCCCGAGCTGACGATGGTGCGGTCGCCTGCCGTTGCGCTGGTCTGGATCGGCCGCGGCTCGACGGTGCCGTCAGCCTTCACCACCCAGGCGAACAAACCGCGCGGGCCGCGCTGAACGGCGAGCGGCGGGATGACGACGACGTCTTTGCGGGTGTCGACCAGCAGACGGGCATTGACGAATTCGCCCGGCCACAATTTTTCGTCGTCGTTCTTGAACGTCGCCTTGAGGCGGAACGTGGCGGTTGTCGGATCGATGAGATTGTCGATGGTCGTCAGCGTGCCGGTCGCGAGCAGGCGGGTATTGTTGCGGTCGTAAGCGGCGACCTCGACGGCGCCGCGCGCCACCGCGTCGCGCACGTCGTCCAGCGTTTGCGCCGGCAACGTGAACGTCACCGTGATCGGTTCGGTCTGGGTCAGGATCGCGATCGAGCCCTGGTCACTGGCATGCAGGATGTTGCCCGGATCGACCATGCGCACGCCCATGCGGCCGTCGCTCGGCGCCACGATATTGGTGTAGTCCAGATTGGTCTGCGCGGTCTCGATGGCCGCGTCGTCGGCGGCGATCGACGCCTTGCTCTGATCGACCTTGGCCTGCTGCAGGTCGACATTCTGCTGGGTTTCGACGTTCTTGAGCATGAGCGTCTGGAACCGGGCCATGTCCTTGACGGCGGCGGTCAGCGCCGCTTCGTCTTGCGCCTTGTGCGCCCTGGCGGCGTCGAGCGCGGCCTGGTAGAGGCGGGGATCGATCTTGGCCAATACGTCGCCGCGATTGACGCGCTGGCCTTCCTTGAAGAACACCTCTTGCAGCTTGCCGTCGACCTGGGCGTGGATGCCGACGGTGAACAGCGCCTGCACTGTGCCGAGCCCGGTGAGATAGATCGGCACATCTTGGCGCGAGGCGGTGGCAACGCTGACCGGCACGGCGGCGCGGGCGGGGCGCCCGGCATGGGCCGGGTCGGGCCCCTGCGCCCAATACCAATAGAACAGACCTAAGACCGCTAAACCCGCAACGCTGGCGGTGATTAGGACGGTACGACGGCTAAATCGGCCCGGACCGATCCGGCTCGTTTCCACGGGCTTCCCTCTAAAAAAGCGCGCTTCGGCGGGTCGCCGCGTCGCTCCTAATGGCTTTAAGCCTTCTACTCTTTACTCTATAGCGGCGCGAATATCTTTCTGGAAGATGAAAAGAAATTCATATTGCATTGCACACACATAAACGCCGTGACGATGTGCATAAATTTCGCATAACCGAAAATGCCTCCGCAATCATGAGTTGCGTTTGACCGGCGGGGTTGAAAGGCGGCGCTCAACAGCGGAACTGGCGGTGTTTTGATGCGGCGCATGCGCCCCGAACCTGCGCTCCGAACATGGGGCGGACGCAATCAGAACGGGTTCATCCGCGGTGGCGGATTTGATAGGCTATGCTCCGATGAATTCGCAAGATCCAGGAGATCGACCATGCTCGACGTCACCAAGCGCCAAAACACCGCCCCGTTCGATACCGCGCTGCTCGACCGGCTGATGGACGAAGCGGGCATCGATGTCCTGGTCGCGACGTCGAAGCATAATGTTCAGTACCTGCTCGGCGGCCACCGCGCCTTCTTCTTCGAATCCATGGACGCCATGGGGCTGAGCCGCTACCTGCCGGTTTTCGTCTATCAGAAAGGCGCGCCGCAAAAGGCCGGCTTCTTCGGCCACCGCATGGAGGGTTTTCAGAACGAGGTAAAACCGTTCTGGGTTTCCGAGGTCAACACCAAGAGCTCGGGCGCCGTCGACGTGATGGAAAAAGCCGTCGATTATCTGCGCCGCCTGGCGCCGAATGCCAAACGCATCGCGATCGAGACCGCGTTCATCCCGCTCGATTCGGCCGCCGTGTTGCGCAAGGCTTTCCCGAATGCCGAAACCGTCGATGGGCTGTTCGTGCTCGAACGGTTGCGCGCGCGCAAAACGCCGCAAGAGCTCGAGATGCTCAAGATCGCCTCCGACGCGGTGATCGATTCAATGGAAGCGGTGTTCAAGAATTTCGGCCCCGGCGCCACCAAGGCCGAGCTGACCGAAGCGCTGCGCCGCGAGGAAACGACGCGTGGCTTGACCTTCGATTATTGCCTGATCGCGGCCGGAGCGAGCCACAACCGCGCGCCGTCGGATCAGCGCTGGGAGAAGGGTGACGTGCTGTCGATCGATTCCGGCGGCAATTATCACGGCTATATCGGCGACGTGGCGCGCATGGGCGTCGCCGGCGAGCCGGATGCCGAGTTGGTCGATCTGTTGGCCGAAGTCGAAGCCATCGAGCAGGCGTCCATGAAGCCGATCCGCTCCGGCGTTCTGGGCAGCGAAATCTACGCGGCCGCCGACACGGTGCTGCACAAATCGAAGCTGCACAACCACACGCATTTCCTCGCCCACGGCATGGGGCTGGTGAGCCACGAAGCGCCGCGGCTGACCAATTCCGGCCCGGTGCCCTACGATGCCTATGATGCAACGCGGCCGTTGGAGGCAGGAATGGTGGTCTCGGTCGAGACCACGCTGCAACATCCGCGCCGCGGATTCATCAAGCTGGAAGATACGGTGATCGTGCAGCCGGACGGCTTTGAGGTCTACGGCGACCGCATCCGCGGCTGGAACCGCGCGGGACGCGGTGCCTGACCGCGCAGGGTGCGACGCCTAACCGGACAAGCGCGCGACGCTTAACGAGTGCTTGGCGATTGTTGAGTCTGCGCAGCGGCGCGTGCGCGGGCAATCGCGCGCGCAAAGCCCTCATCCTCTTCGCGTCGCAGCTTGTGCAGATAGCCGAAACAGATCAGGCCGACAAACGCCCACACTCCACCGGCAACGTAAAATACCAGCGGATCGACGCTGGTCCAAAAATTCATGATCAGGCAGGTGGTGCCCCAGGCGATCAGCACGATGACGGCACGCGGCAGCAGATAACCCATGATTCGAGCCTCGTGGCAGGACGCCACGATGCTGCGCGCTTATGGTTAGTAATCCGTAAATTGCGGAGTTCCGCTCGGCGCGGCCGCGCGATCCAGTCGACAAAACTTCCGCGACCCAGCGCTCTTCGTGGTTGAAAGTTTTCTGATGCAACTGGCGAGCTTTCGCTCAAGGGCATAGTCTTCCCCGGGGCTGAGAGAGGAGTTCGTCGTGATCCGCACTGTCGCCCTTTTGCTTGCGCTCGCGGTGGCGCAGCCGGCTCTGGCCCAGACCGCGCCAACACCCACGCCTAAGCCTTCGCCCAACAAGCCTTCGCCCGCCAAACCCGCCCTCAAAAAACCGCCGCCGCCGAAACCGGATGCCGGCGCGCCCGCGGCGACCGCCCAGCGTGGTCCATGCATCGGCGTTATTCCCCATCTGCGTGACCGCTTCGCGGTGCAGACAATCGGATTGACAGCGTTTGGCAACGATTTGAAGGAGGTTCCCATCGAGTCCTGGGGGCTCGACGACCTCGTCGTTGCCCGCGTGCGCGCCGCCGCAGGCGCGCGTATCGCGGTGCGCCGGATCGCCTATCCGGCAAATGCGTTCGAGCCGTTCGACAATCCGCCGAGCCGCCTGTTCCGCAACGCCAGCAAAGACCTCAAGGGCGTCGTGCAAGCCATCGCGGGCACGGGCGGATGCGAACGCTACGTCGTCGTTATCGAGGGCAGGGGCCAGTGGGTCGGCACCAACCAGCTGTTGGAGGGCATCGGCATCGCCAATCGCGGAACCTTCACCTATCTGTTCGCCGACACGGATCTCTTCGTCTTTGACGGTCACACATTCGAAGTCCTCAAGACCGGTGCTGGCGCGCTCGATAAGGAGAAGATCGTGCCTGATCCTTTGGTGAATGCAATGTTGCAGACGGAGCGGGTACACGGCCCAAATCGCGAGCTTAAGGAGCTGCAACGGCCGAACGAGCCGGACGCGGTTTTCGTTTGGCCGCCCACGCAGGACAAGGTGATGGGCTTGCGCGACGTGACGCGCGCGTTGCTCGCCGAAAGCCTCGACAATGTGTTGCCGAAGTTGCTTGCGCAAAAGAGCGCCGACGAAGAATGAGTCCAAAGGCTGGAGTCGCGAAAGTCTATCGAATGCGGCGCCGAGCCGGCCCGCGCTTGCCCGACATGCCCGTTGTCAAACGTTCTGCGTCACCGCGCTGACGAATTTGGCGCCGACATCCTGGCCGTTGCGCCAGACCACCTTGTAGGTGCCGCTCTGGCCGGCCGCGCCGCCTTCGGGAAAAACTAGAACGAATTCGTCGAGGACTTCGTAACCGTTGACATGAATGCGCACGCCTTCGGCGGAGATGTTGCTGACCAGGCAATAGCGCGGCGCAAGGCCGATGCCGAGCTTGATGGTAGCCAGCTTGCCGAGCCGCTGGCGCGGCGCGCGGCGTCTTTCCTCGATATCGAGCGAGCTCATGATGCGCGGCTCCACATGGCGGCCGCGCCTTGGCGATGGCGGCAGCCCCTCAGTGAAAATACCTACCGAATGGCCATTGTCGGTGGCCTAACGCCGACACTCGGATTTTCCGCGCATTTGCCTGAAAATCGAGGGGAGGGATCCATTGCCGGGCCGTACTTACGATCGGGCAGCGGACCCGTTCGCGGATCACTTCCGCGGTCGCGTTCGCGCAACACGCTTTTGCCTGGCAAGCATCGCCGAAGGGATGGAATCCCTCGCCGCAGGGACGGCGTGGCCTTCCAACGTCTCCCCATTCGAGCGCTTGCCGCGCCGACGCCAGAATTTTTCCGGTAACGGCGCTGCAGACGAGAAGGTTTCGGCGTCGATCGCTTCAAGAGCCATCAGCAAGGCCGCCGGCGCCGTTGTCGCGTCGATGCCGGTCACAAATTGCCAAATTCTTTTGCGGCCCGTGATGAGGGGTTTGCCGCTGGATCGTAAAATTTTGGCTCGCCATCTGCCGGGCTTTTGCTCAAAAGCCTCGACGACAAAACCCAGATACTCCATGCGGCCCCCGCCCGAATATCGACGGTACCGGGGTATGACACAGGAGTAAGCGAAGGATTGCGGCAAACGGGCGGAAATGTGGTGTTATCGTGGGCACGTATGTCGCGACGCGCCTCGTGTTCGGCGAGGCAGCCGACGTCGAACTTTGCCGGTAGCAATTCACCAGATGAATACCATGGCTCGAAGCACGGCAGGCGCCGCGGCAGCACTGATCGGAGCCGTTCTCGCCTGGGTGATCGTTTTGGCGACGTGCGCCGACGCCCAAGGCGCAGATCCGGTGCGCGTCACGTTTGCGAGTATGGACGGACGGACAAAACTCGTCGGCTACGTCTTCACGCCGGGCAAAGCCGGCCGCGCCTCCGCTGTGGTGATGATGCACGGTCGCGCCGGCCCGTATTCGACCGAAGCCAACGGCCGCTACGACGCCTCGACCTTGTCGGAGCGTCATCAGATGTGGGGGCATTTGTGGGCATCGCTGGGCTATGTCGCGATCCTGGTCGACGGCTTTGGACCGCGCGGCTATCCGCAGGGCTTTCCGCGCGGCAGCTACGATCAGCGTCCGGAATCACTCAATGAAGTGACGGTGCGGCCGCTCGATGCCTATGGCGCGCTCGGCTATCTGCGCACGCGGCCCGACGTGGCGCCGGACAGCGTCGTGCTGCAAGGCTGGTCGAACGGCGGCAGCGCCACGCTCGCGACCGTGGCCGTGGTCGCAGCCGACACGCCGGGCGCCGCCGCGCACGGCCCCGTGCTCGGCTTTCGCTCGGCGCTGGCGTTCTATCCGGCCTGCGGATTGAAGGGCATGTTCGAGGACGGCTATCGCCCCTACGCGCCGGTCCGCGTTTTCATGGGCGACGCCGACGAGGAAGTGTCGCCGAAACGCTGCGCGACGCTGGTGGAAAAAAGCCACGCGCAAGGCGGCGACATCGCCATAAAACTCTATCCCGGCGCCACCCACGATTTTGACGATCCCGGCCGCAAGCGCCAAAGCGTCGACGGCAATGTCGCGGCGAAGGCCGACGCCATGGCGCAGGCGCCGGCGTTTTTCGCGGAAGAGCTTGCGGTCAAGCGTTGATAGTGGAGACCACCCATGCCGCTCCCGCTCCTTCCCACCTCGCTCGTCGGCTCATATGCCCAGCCTGAGTGGTTGATCGATCGGAAAAAGCTCGCCGGCCGCTTTCCGCCGCGGGTCCGCGCCCAGGAGCTGTGGCGGGTCGCGCCCGAATTGCTCGATGAGGCGCAGGACGACGCGACCAGGATCGCCATCCTCGACCAGGAGCGCGCCGGGCTCGATATCGTCACCGACGGCGAGATGCGGCGCGAGAGCTATTCGAATCGCTTCGCCACCGCGCTCGAAGGCGTCGATATCGACAATCCCGGCACCGCGCTCGACCGCTCCGGTCATCCCAATCCGGTACCGCGCATAGTCGGCAAGGTGCGGCGCCGGTATCCGGTCGAAGTCGAAGACGTAAAATTCTTGCGCGCCAACACCGATAGCGTCGTCAAGATGACGGTGCCCGGTCCCTTCACCATGTCGCAACAAGCGCAGAACGACTTTTACAAGGACGAGGGCGAGATGGCGCTCGACTATGCCGCCGCGGTCAACGCCGAGATCAAGGACCTGTTCGCCGCCGGCGCCGATATCGTGCAGATCGACGAGCCCTATATGCAGGCGCGGCCCGAGAAGGCGCGCCAGTTCGGTCTTGAGGCCTTCAACGCCGCGCTCGCCGGCGTCACCGGCACCACGGCGGTCCACATCTGCTTCGGCTACGCCGCCGTCATCCACGTGCGGCCGTCGGGCTACTCATTCCTGCCGGAGTTCGCCAACTCGCCGGTCAAACAGGTGTCGATCGAGACCGCGCAGTCCGGCCTCGATTGCGCGGTGCTGGAAAAGCTCTCCGGCAAGACCATCATCCTCGGTACGCTCGACCTGTCGGACATGGGCATCGAGACAGCGGAGACGGTCGCCGCGCGCATCCGCCGCGCACTGCCTCATGTGCCGGCCGAGCGCATTGTCGTCGCGCCCGACTGCGGCCTCAAATATTTGCCGCGTGCGGTTGCCTTCGGAAAAATGCAGGCCATGGTCGCGGGCACGGCCATCGTGCGGCGGGAAATTGCGGGCGCGTAGGTTGGCGCGGCAGTGCCCTCACCGCGCGTAGGTGGGTCCCGTTAGCTCACGAATTTTGTGGATTGTTGCACTAACCGTTGCCCGAAGCGTCTTATGCTTGGATGGAGTGGTGTAAATCCACTAAGCCTTTGAATGGATTTGGCTCCCCGGGCCGGATTCGAACCAGCGACCAACCGGTTAACAGCCGGTTGCTCTACCGCTGAGCTACCGGGGAACAGCACCTCGCGTGCGCGCAACGCCTATAACAAAGCTGGGCGGGCTTTGAAAGCAGCAAAGCGGCTGAAATCCTGGTGGGTTTGCCTTGGTTTTGCCTTGGCCGGCTTGCCGAGCCGTAGCTTGCGGCGGCCAGCGTGGCCCGCCTTCGCTTAAGCTTCGGCGGGCAACCTTCGCTTCGCTGCGCGAGCGAAGGTTGGAGGCCACGCCCGGAATTGAACCGGGGTACACGGTTTTGCAGACCGTTGCGTAACCACTCCGCCACGTGGCCTTAAGGGGCGCCGGCGTGGTTGCAACCGGCCCCCCGTAATAATGCTCCGCTCTATAGAGTAATGCCCCTCTGGCGGCAACGTTACGGGCAGAAGTCGTAGCGGAGCCTTAACGCCGCCGTGCCGCAGTTGTCGCACTGGAAGCTTGCGTTTTGCAGGAGCTTGCGTTTTGCGGGACCTTGCGTTTTGCCGGACGCTGCCGCACAACGGCGCCCGGCGGATCAAGGGAACCAAATTCATGTTCGACACGGCAACGGCGCGCCGGATGATGGTCGACGGGCAGGTCCGCACCGCCGACGTCACCGACCTCGACCTGATCGCCGCCATGGCGGCGCTGCCGCGCGAGCGCTTCGTGCCGGCGGCGCTCGCCGAGCAGGCCTATCGCGACGGCGACATCGCCATCGGCGACGGCCGCGTGCTGCTCAAGCCGATGGTGCTCGCCAAGCTCATTCAGGCGGCGCGGGTGCGCGGCAGCGATCATGTGCTCGACGTCGGTTGCGGCACCGGCTATTCGTCGGCGGTTTTGGCGCGGCTCGCCGGTTCGGTGGTGGCGCTTGAAGAAGATGCGGCGCTGGCGCGGCAGGCGAAAGCAACGCTCGCTGCGACCGATGGTAGTCGTGTGACGGTCGCGACAGCACCGTTGACGGCCGGCTGGCCTGAGGGCGCGCCCTACGATGTGATCCTGCTCAATGGCGCGACCGAGATCGTCCCTGAGACACTTGGTCGCCAGTTGAAGCCAGACGGCCGGCTCGCCTGCATTTTCGGCCGCGGGCCGACCGGCAAAGCCATGATCTACCGCCAGGCCGAGGGCCAACTGATCGGCCGCCCGGTCTTCGACGCGGCAGCGCCCGTGCTGCCGGGTTTTGTCGCCCCGCTGGCATTCGTCTTTTAAGGGCCCACGTTTTAAGGGCCCTCGTTTTAGGGGACCTGGGCGAGATCGAGATAAAGGGCCGTTCCGGGATTGGATCGTCCGATTTACGACCGCTTTGATTGTCGGTCCGCGTCATCACCTGTGGCGCTTATGTGCCAATTCCCAGGATTCTGAAAGTTGTCCCCCTTGCGGGGGTTTTACCTTGCAATGCAGCCGCATAATGTTCCGTGTTCGGCTCCGTCTGCCACGTTGGCGGCGGGGATGTCGGCCGTTGCCCAGGCAGGGAATCTGTCGGGCAAAGCCGGCAGGGTGGTACGGGGAGCGTTGTGCGGGACATGAGTGGCAGAGGACTGCGGGCGCAGTTTTTCAGGCTCCTAGCTTGCCTCGCTCTGGCAGGTGCGGTGCTCGGCTGCGCCGGCGCGGCCGCCGACACGCTCGAATGGGCCTTGGTGCAGGCCTATCAGAACAATCCGTCGCTCAATGCGCAGCGCGCGTCGTTGCGCGCGACCGACGAGAACGTTCCGCAGGCGCTGTCCGGCTATCGCCCGAAGCTTTCCGTGACCGCCAACGGCGGCTACGATTATTCCAGCACGCTGGCGCACACGGTCGTTCAGTCGGTGTTTCCGAACACCGTGTCCTACACCAACTTTGCCGAGCCCTATGTGCAGCGCGGCGTTGCCGCGACCGCGACGCAGACGCTGTACAACGGCAATCAGACCGCCAACAGAGTCCGCCAGGCCGAGAGTCAGGTCATGGGCGCGCGCGAGACCTTGCGCGTCACGGAGCAGCAGGTGCTGCTCGACGCCTCGACCGCGTACATGAATTTGCTGCGCGACCAGGCCATCCTCGAGCTCAACCGGCGCAACGTCGAAGTGCTCACCGAGCAGCTGAAACAGACGCGCGACCGCTTCAATGTCGGCGAGGTGACGCGCACCGACGTGGCGCAGGCGGAATCGCGGCTTGCCGCCGGGCGCGGCCAGTTGCTCAACGCGCAGTCCAATGCGGTGACCTCGGCGGCGGTCTATCGGCGCGTCATCGGCGTCGACCCGGGCAAGCTGGCGCCGGGCAGCCCGGTCGACCGGTTCTCGCCGAACACGCTGCCGCGGGCGATCGTCGACGGCGAGCAGCTTAGCCCCACGGTACTGGCGGCGATGTACGGCGTCGACGTCGCCGTGCTCGCCGTCAAGGTCAGCGAAGGCGCGCTCTATCCTAATCTCTCGGTGGCGGCGTCGGCGTCGAGAAACTACGATCCGACCGCGGCCATCAACAGGCAAAC
>DATHHM010000408.1:0-7286 GCA_035317145.1 Xanthobacteraceae bacterium
CGACGCGTTGCGGAACTTGTCGAGGCGGCCGAGCGGCCTGTCGCCGGAATCCTTCGGCAGTTCAGGCTGCTTGTCGCCTGCGACCAGCTTGTCGGCGCAGCGCAGCGCCGCGGCGCGGCCGAACACCACGAGGTCGATCAGCGAGTTGGAGCCGAGCCGGTTGGCGCCGTGCACCGAGACGCAGGCCGCTTCGCCGAGCGCCATCATGCCGGGCACGATGTGGTCGGGATTGCCGTCCTTCTTGATCAGCGCCTCGCCGTGATAATTGGTGGCGATGCCGCCCATATTGTAGTGCACCGTCGGCACGATCGGCACCGGCTCGCGGGTGAGATCGACGCCGGCGAAGATGCGCGCGGATTCGGTGATGCCCGGCAGCCGTTCGGCGAGAATCTTTGGATCGAGATGATCGAGATGCAGGAAGATGTGATCCTTCTTCGGCCCGACGCCACGGCCTTCGCGAATTTCGATGGTCATGGCGCGCGAGACCACGTCGCGCGAGGCGAGGTCTTTGGCCGAGGGTGCGTAGCGTTCCATGAAGCGCTCGCCCTGGGCGTTGACCAGATAGGCGCCTTCGCCGCGCGCGCCTTCGGTGATCAGGACGCCGGCGCCGTAGACGCCGGTCGGATGGAATTGCACGAATTCCATGTCCTCGAGCGGCAGGCCGGCGCGTAGCACCATGGCGTTGCCGTCGCCGGTCTGAGTGTGCGCGCCGGTGCAGGAAGCATAGACGCGGCCATAGCCGCCGGTCGCCAGCACCGTCATCTGCGCGGAAAAACGATGGATGGTGCCGTCGTCGAGATTGAGCGCGACCACGCCGCGGCAGCGGCCGTCGTCGTCCATGATCAGGTCGATGGCGAAATATTCGATGAAGAACTCCGCCGAATGGCGTAGCGCCTGGCCGTACATGGTGTGCAGCATGGCATGGCCGGTGCGGTCGGCGGCGGCGCAGGTGCGCTGCGCGGTGCCCTTGCCATAGTGCGTGGTCATGCCGCCGAACGGACGTTGATAGATCTTGCCGTCTTCCTCGCGGCGCGAGAACGGCAGGCCCCAATGCTCCAGCTCGTAGACCGCGTCCGGCGCGTTGCGGCACAGATATTCGATGGCGTCCTGGTCGCCGAGCCAGTCGGAGCCCTTGACCGTGTCGTACATGTGCCAGCGCCAGTCGTCCTCGCCCATATTGCCGAGCGCCGCGGCGATGCCGCCCTGCGCCGCGACGGTGTGCGAGCGCGTCGGGAATACCTTGGTGATGCAAGCGGTGCGCAAGCCGGCTTCGCTGCAGCCGACCACGGCGCGCAGCCCCGAACCGCCGGCGCCGATCACGACCACGTCGTAGGCGTGATCCTCGATCGGGTAGGCGCGGCCGTTGATGGACGGCGCGGCGTTTTTTCCGTTCGTTTCGTTTCCCGCCATGCTCACAATCCGAACGACAGTTTGAGGATGCCGTAAGCCGCGGCGAGGCCGACGACGATGGTGAAGAAGGTGTTGGCCATCAACAAAGCGAGCTTCGCCGATTCGTCGTGCACATAGTCCTCGATGATCACCGCCATGCCGATCCGCATATGGATCGTGATCGAAGTGAGGAACAGCAGCATGATGATGGCGATAGCCGGCGAGCCGAGGATTTGCGCGGCCGCGGCCTGGTTGCGGCCCAACAGCGTGATCAGGATGATCACCGCGGCGATGGTCAGTGGGATATTGGCGATCGCGGTCACGCGCTGATGCCAAAAATGCGCGGTGCCGGATTTCGCAGTGCCAAAGCCGCGCACGCGGGCGAGCGGCGTGCGGATATGCGGGGAGCCGCTCATACCGAGCCTCCCATGGCGAGGAGCCCGATGACCCAAAGGATGAACGTGATCACGATCGAGCCGATCAGGTTGGCGGCGACCAGCCATTCGCGCTCGACCGGTCCCAGGCCGCGGCCGGTGTCCCAGATCAGATGGCGGATGCCGCCCAGCATGTGGTGGATCAGCGCCCAGGTGTAGCCGAGCAGAATGAGGCGCCCGATCCAGGACCCGATGAACCACTCGAAGCGCGCATAGCCGTTGGGGCCGGCGGCGGCGATGAACCACCACGCCAACAGCAGCGTGCCGAAGTACAAGCCGAATCCGGTGATGCGATGAACGATCGACATCATCATCGTCAGCGTCGGCCGGTAAATTTGCAGGTGCGGCGACAGCGGCCGCGCGGCGGGGGCCTTGGTTTCGGCCATTGTGCTCATCCGAATTCGCTCGACGCGGGCGCCAAGCTTGGCAGTGTTCCTAGCCAATCTGTGCAGCTATCGCAATGCAGCGACATGCACATAAAGGCGTCGGCGCGCGCTTCACTTCGTACTACGCGAAAGATTAGCGTTGATATATCGAATTTCAATGGGCATTGTATAAAGCCTGACTTCGTCAAATCCGAAGGCTGGATCATTGCCATGCGATTCGACCTCCCCGATCTCAGCCTGTTCCGCCACGTCGTCGAGGCGGGCAGCATCACCCACGGCGCCGAGCGCGCGCATCTCGCGCTGGCCGCAGCTTCGACGCGCATCCGCAACATGGAAGACGTGCTCGGCGTACCGTTGCTCACGCGCGGACGCCAAGGCGTCACGCCGACCCAAGCCGGCCGCACGCTCCTGCAACACGCGCGCACGATTCTGCGCCAGGCCGAGCGGCTGCACGAAGACCTCGGCGCCTATGGCGGCGGCTTCGCCGGCCAGATCCGCGTTTTGTCGAACACCAATGCGCTGACCGAGTTCCTCCCCGAGGCGTTGAGCTCGTTCCTCGCCGAACATCCGAGCGTCAGCGTCGATCTCGAAGAGCGCCTGAGCGACGAGATCGTCGGTCTCATCGCCGAGGGTGTCGCCGATCTCGGCGTCGTCGCCGGCACGGTCGATGCCGGCGCGCTGGAAACCTATCCGTTCCGCCGCGACCGTTTCGTGCTGGTGGTTGCGCAAGATCATCCGTTGGCGAAACGCGCCAAGATCGGCTTTGAAGACGTGCTCGAGCACGATTTCGTCGGCCTCGACCGCGCCAGCGCCATCCAGCGCTTTCTCGCCACCAAAGCCGTGCGCATCGGCCGGCCGCTGCGGTTGCGCGTGCAGTTGCGCAGCTTCGACGCGGTGTGTCGCCTCGTCGAATGCAAAGTCGGCATCGGCATCGTGCCGGAAACCACCGCGCGCCGCGTATCGAAGACGATGGCGATTGCGATCGTGCCGCTGACCGATTCCTGGGCGGTGCGTGACCTGACCATCTGTATTCGCAACATGAGCGAATTGCCGCTCTACGCGCGGCAACTGGTCGAGCACCTGAGGGCGAAGGCGTAGCAGGGATCAGTAATCAGGTATCAGGATCAGATATCAGGGATCAGATATCAGGGATCAAGGATGAAAGATCAGAATTTTTTCTTGATCCCTGATCCCTGCCTACTGATCCCTGTCACCTCGGCATCAGCACCCAGTAATCGAGATCGAGCAGCACGGCGGGATCGTAATCGTCGCCGGTCTTGAGCGGGAAATCGCCGCACGGCTTGTCGTTGGTCGCGACCGTACGCAGCCGCAGCGCGCCGATGTCGGTGCGGCCGGGAAGCTCCGCTTTGGCCAGCACTTCCGACCAGGCGAACACCGTGCCGCCCGCGAACAGCGGCGCAACGTGGCGGCCGCCGTTGATGGCGGCGACGTGGAAGGCGTTGGCGAGGCCATTGAAGGTCAGCGAGCGGGCCAGCGAGATGACGTGGCCGCCATAGATCAGCCGCCGGCCGAACCGGCCTTGCTTGGCGCTGAACTGGTCGAAATGGATGCGCGCGGTGTTCTGGTAAAGCCGCGTCGCGATCTGCTGCTCGGCCTCTTCGACCGTATAGCCGTCGACATGGTCGATCTTCTCGCCGACCGCGTAGTCGCCAAAGCGATAAGGGCTGCCGGCAAGCGCGAAATCGTAAGCCTGGATATCGAGCGGCGGGCAGGCTTCGCTCAAGACATTCGGCTCGACTGCGGTCGGCAGGCGCGGCACGTGATCGCCGGGCGCCGGCGCCGCCTCGTCGCGCTTGCGCACCATCACCCAGCGCACATATTCGAGCACCGGCGTGCCGTCCTGCTTGTAGCCGGTGGTGCGCACATAGACGATGCCGGTCTTGCGGCTTGAATTTTCCTTCAAGCCGATGACTTCGGACAGCGCGGTCAGCGTGTCGCCGGGATACACAGGCTTGCGGAAATAACAGCCGGCATAGCCGAGATTGGCCACGGCGTTCAGCGAAACGTCCGGTACTGTCTTGCCGAACACGATGTGGAACACCAACAGATCGTCGATCGGCGCACGCGGATAGCCGATTGCTTCGGCGAACGCGTCCGACGATTGCACCGCGAACCTTGCGCCGAACAGGCCGGTATAAAGCGCCACATCGCCGACCGTGACGGTGCGCGGCGTGGCGTGGCGGATCACCTGGCCGATACGGAAATCTTCAAAGCAATTGCCGGGGCTGGTCTTTGCCATTTTTTTGATCGTCCTTGTCTGTCGGGGGCCCGGCTTCCGGGGGCGTTTCATACCGCACAGGCGGCGACCGGAAAAGCCTTCACGCAGCCGTGACCGTGTCTCTGAAACCCTCGCGAAAAGCCACCGTATCTCGTTGTGACGACGATCTCGATCGTCTCACCCGCGGTTTCGCCGCGGCGAACCCAATGAATCAACATGGAGACTGTCATGTCCAAGCGTTTCGCTTTGCTCGCCACTGCGGCAGCGCTCGCCTTCGCCGTCGCGGCGCCGGCGCCTGTGGTTTACGCGCAGATGGCGGAGAAGACCGTCACTGTCGGCGGCGCGCCGATGTATCCGTCAAAGAACATCATCCAGAACGCGGTCAATTCCAAAGACCACACCACGCTGGTCGCCGCCGTGAAGGCCGCCGGCCTGGTCGATACGTTGTCCGGCCCCGGGCCGTTCACAGTATTCGCGCCGACCAACGCGGCCTTCGCCAAGCTGCCGGCCGGCACGGTCGACACCCTGCTCAAGCCCGAGAACAAGGCGACCCTGACCAAGGTGCTGACCTATCACGTGGTCCCCGGCCGCATGACCGCGGTGAACCTGATGAAAGCGGTCAAGGACGGCGAGGGCGAAGCGCACCTCAAGACCGTTGCCGGTGTCGACCTGGTGGTCAAGCAAGCCGGCCCCGGCAAGCTCACCATCACCGACGCCAAGGGCGACGTCGCCATGGTCACCATCGCCGACGTGCTGCAGTCGAACGGCGTCATCCACGTCATCGACACGGTGCTGCTGCCGATGTGAGTACTCCTCCCTCTCTCCGCTTGCGGGGAGAGGGTTGGGGTGAGGGGGCCTATCCGCGGGCTCAGAATCGCGGAGAGGCCCCCTTACCTCAGCCTGACAGGAATGTGAGGCGCCCGTGCGCCGCCGTTTTGTTATAGGTCTGCGGCCATGACCATCGAAGCGACCAGCAATCCGGCCTTGGTGCCCGAAACCGCGGACGGGCCCATCATCCATCCGCGCTGGGTGCGGGTGACCCATTGGGTCAATGCGCTGGCCATGCTCATGATGATCGGCTCGGGCTGGCAGATCTACGACGCCTCGCCGCTGTTTCGGTTCCTCTATTTCCCGACGCAGCTCGCGCTCGGGCAATGGCTCGCCGGTGCTTTGCTGTGGCATTTCGCGGCGATGTGGCTCCTGGTGATCAACGGCATCGTCTACGTCACGCTCGGCATCGCCACTGGCCGCTTCCGCCGCAAGCTGTTTCCGATCCGCCCACGCGACGTCGTCAACGATGTCCTCGCGGCGTTGCGCGGCAAGCTCGCGCACGACGATCTTTCGGTCTACAACGCGGTGCAGCGGCTCTTGTACGTCGGCGTCATCCTCGCCGGTGTCGTCATCGTGCTGTCAGGCCTTTCGATCTGGAAGCCGGTGCAGTTGAAATACCTCACCGCGTTCTTCGGCGGCTACGACTTTGCCCGCTATGTCCACTTCTTCGCCATGGCGTCGATCGTGGGTTTTTTGACCGTCCACGTGGCGCTGGCGCTGATCGTGCCGAAGAGTCTGCGCGCCATGATCCTTGGCCGGTAGTTTGAGGAAACGACGATGCCCCGTGAGCGCAAAAAAATTCCCGGCGTCGATCCGAAGCTCTTGATCAAGGATGCGGCAAAACTCTTGCCCGATCCGTCGCGGCGGCTGTTCCTGCGCGGCGCCGCGAGCCTCGGCGCGCTCGCCACGCTGACCGGCTGCGACATCGTCGACGGGCATACGGCCGAAAGCGCGCTGCGCGTCGTCTCGCGTTTCAACGATTGGGTCCAGGCCCGCCTGTGCAGCCCGACGACGCTGGCGACCGAATATCCGGAAAGCGCCATCACGCGGCCATTCCCGTTCAACGCCTATTATGCCGAGGATGAAGCGCCCGAGGTCGACGGCGAAAGCTATCAGCTCGAGATTGGCGGCCTGGTCGACGACAAGAAGCCGTGGACGCTATCGGAGCTTTATAAGCTGCCGGAAGTCTCGCAGATCACCCGCCACGTCTGCGTCGAGGGCTGGAGCGCGATCGGCTCCTGGCAGGGCGTAAAACTCTCCGACTTTCTCAAGATGATCGGCGCCGACACAAAAGCCAAATATGTCTGGTTCCAGTGCGCCGAAGGCTATTCGAATACGATCGACATGCCGACCGCGCTGCATCCGCAGACGCAATTGACGCTCAAATTCGATCACCAGATCCTGCCGCGCGCCTACGGTTTTCCGATCAAGATCCGCATTCCCACCAAGCTCGGCTTCAAAAATCCCAAATACGTCACCGCCATGTGGGTGCAGAACAACGACGCCGGCGGCTATTGGGAGAACCAGGGCTATAACTGGTTCAGCGGGCAGTAACGGTCCGCATTTTTCATGCTACACGCCGGCGCCAGCGGCCGTTAACGTGGCGTGTATGGATTGAAAATTTCGACGCCAAAATCCCTAAAGTCTTTGACATTGCGCGTGACGACTTTCAGTCCGTGCACTCGCGCCGTCGCCGCGATCATCGCGTCCTCGAACAGATCGTCGGAGCGCCGGTGCATGAGTTTGGCCCACAGTCGAAACGTCGCCGCATCCATTGGGAGCACATTCCAAGTTTCGGCGATCTGATCGGCCCACGCTTCGAGTTCTTCCGCTTTTGCAGGGTCGGCGTCGCGCGTCCGTTCGATGCCGGCCTGGATTTCGCCGAAGGTAACGGCGCTCAAATGCAGATGGCGGTCATCAACGCTCCGCAGCCAGGCAAGGACACCGCCGTGGGGCCGCGCCCTTCTGAGCTCGGAAATAATGTTGGTGTCGAGAACGTACATCGAC
>DATHHM010000409.1:0-19647 GCA_035317145.1 Xanthobacteraceae bacterium
TTTGATCACTGCACCGGCACTATTCGTCGCGGCCGCGGTGTCGCCATCGGGTTCAAGGCCTCGATCTCGCCGACTACGTCGGTCGCCATCGTCAACGTCTCCGCCGACGGCTCGACGACGCTCTACACCAGCACCGTCGACATGGGGCAGGGCTCGGACACCGCGTTTGCGCAGATGGTCGCCGAGGTGCTCGATCTGAACTCCGAAGACATCCGCATCGTCCATCCCGACACCGACGTGACGCCCTACGACATGGGCACGCTCGGCTCGCGCTCGCTGTTTCACATGGGCAATGCGGTGCGGCTCGCCGCCGAAGATACGCGCACAAAACTGCGCGCGCTTGCCGTCGAAGCCGGCCTCCCCGAAAACACCAATTATCCGCCGGCGGAGATTTTCAAGAAGCGCTACGGCATGCAGGCCGGCAATGTCATCGGTACGGCGAGTTTCGTGCCGACCTATAAATCGCCCGATGCGCAGACTGGGTTGTCGGACAATGTCACGCCGTTCTGGATGATCGGCGGTGCCGGCGTCGAGGTCGAGGTCGACACTGAGACGGGAAATGTACGCGTGATCAGACTTATCAACGCTGCCGATTGCGGCAAGCCGATCAATCCCGGCGTGGCGCGCACGCAGCTAAGCGGCGCCGCGATCATGCAGCTTGGCTTCACGCTGTCCGAAGACATGAAGCTCGACGGCGGCCAGGTGACCAACGCCTCGCTCGCCGACTACAAAATCCCCGGCATCCGCGACATTCCGCCGATGGAGAACATTTTGGTCGAGGCCGAGCAGCATTCCGGCCCGTTCGGCGCCAAGGGGCTCGGCGAGTCCGGCACTTTCGGCGTCTCGCCGGCCATCGCCAACGCCATCCACGACGCCGTCGGTGTCCGCATCACTGAACTGCCGATCACCGCCGAAACGGTGCTGCGCGCCTTGCGCGCGCAAGCCGGCCAGCCACTCGAGGACGAATGATGAGCATGCAAAACATCAATTTCACGCTCAACGGCCAAGCGGTCTCGGCCGACATCGAGCCGCACCGCAACCTGGTCGAGCTTTTGCAGCGCTTCGACCTGTTCGGCGCGCGCGAAAGCTGCGGCCAGGGCCTATGCGGCTGCTGCACCGTGCTGGTCGACGACAAGGCGGTGTCGGGCTGCCTTTATTTTGCGCCCTGGGTCGACGGCAAGAGCGTCACCACCGTCGAATCGCTCGATGCCAACGGCGCGCTGTCGATCGTGCAGCAGGCCTTCATCGATTGCGGCGCGTTCCAATGCGGCTTCTGCACGCCGGGTTTTGTGCTCATGGTGCATCAATTGCTGAAGGAGCACCCGAACCCGAGCGACGACGACATCGTTCATTATCTCTCGGGCAATCTCTGCCGCTGCGCCGCCTATCCGGAGATCGTCGAGGCGGTGAAGGTCGCGGCGCGGCGCTGACACACAAAATCAGTTTGCGTCCGTCTTCTGCACCCAAAAGAAATACATATTGCCGAAGGTCAGCGGGTTCATCCGCTCGAAGGCATGCCACGATCCGAGATCGCGCATAACGCCGATATCTGGAAACTGCTGCTGAAATTGCCGCAGCACGTCGGGCGGAAGCTGCTCAAAGCCTAGAAACGTCAGGCCGTTGGCGTCGAGGAATGCCTCGATCTGCGGAATCGTGAACTGGTGCTCCATGACGTTGAACAGAAGATCGCGGCAGCCGCTGGTGGAGGAGAAATCCCGAAACGGCGGCATGCCGGAGCGCCGGATCAGGTCCTGCCGGCAGGCCCGGATATCGTCGGCCGTGGCGCGATAGCCGCGTTCGGTGATCAAAGCGCGTGCCGGGGCCAGCGATTGCCGCGCGGTTGCGCTATAGAGGCCGACCAGCATCAGGCCGAGCGGGCGCAACAGCGACAGCAGCACGCGCCATCCGGCCGCAGGATCGGCCAGATGGTGCAGCACGCCGACCGTCTCGATAACGTCGAAGCGCCGATCGAGCGAAGCAAGCTTGAGAATATCGGCTTGGCCGTATTCGATATTGGTCAAGCCCAAGTCGCGGGATTTCCTGCGGGCGTAGGCGAGGCTCGTGCGGCTGATGTCGATCGCCAGGATGCGCGCTTTCGGAAATCGGAGCGCGCTGTCGATCGAATGCGAACCGGTGCCGCAGCCGGCGATCAGAATGTCGACGTCGACGGTCGTCTGCGGCCACGATATCGGTACGATGTTCAGCCGGTCGTGCAGAAAGTGCACGACCGTGGTCGGCTCGATTTGCGGAACCGCGGCCCATCGCGGGTAGGGGCTTTCCTCGTATTGATGCTGAACTTGAAGCGACACGGCGTCGTCGATTGGCGTCAGCACCGCAATGTTCTTGCGGTCGGCCTCTTCCTCCAAGGGTTCGCGAATCTGCTGTATCAACAGCCGTTCGATAGCATCCGGCCACGCACGCCCGAGCAGCGATGACGCGCCCGGCAGGCTGTGCAGCGGCAAATAGCTTGCCGCGACGATGAGATCGAGCGGGGCAATCTCCGCCCCGGCTCCGAGCGCGGCGACGATACGATCCTCGACTTGCCGAATTTGCGTTTGCTCGGTGTCGCCGAGCGCAAAGACATATTCGTTGAGGAAGCATTGCTGCCCCAAAGCGCAAAAGAATGCGAGGCCATCGTCATCGACAGGTTGCCGATCTGCCTCGATCGCGTGCTGCAATAGTCCGCGACGGATCGCGGTGAGCAAGCGCTCCAGCTCGAGATCGTGGACGACTTTCGACTGCAACAGCGCCAGCACCATGGCGTCCCGCGCCATCGCCACCGCGCCCTGGGCGCCGAGCAACTCGGCAAGCCGCACCTGTCGAGGCCAAGCGTCGGCGAGACGCTTCAAGGGCGCCGTCACCGCGGCGCTTTGTTTGACGAGGATCTCCGGATCACGCAATCCGAGCGCCATGGCATCGGTGAAATGCGCCACCGCCTCGTCCATGCGGCCGAGCGCCTGATAGGCGATGGCGATATTGTCGTGGGCCGCCGCATCGGTGCGGTCGAGCTCGAGCGCCTGGCTGAGCAGCTTCACCGCCAATTTGTTGCGGCCGCCCTGCTGCACTACGTCGCCCAGCAGCACGAGGCTGCGCAGGTGACGGGGTTCGCGGTTGAGCGCCAGGCGGCAAAGGTTTTCCGCCTGGACGAACTCGCCCTTGCGGTAATGCGATATAGCCGCAGCGTAAATATCGTCGGCCTTGGCAGCGTGAAAAGAGCCGTCCACCGCTGCCGGCGACAGCGGGAATCCGGCCTGTTTGGCCGCGGCTCGCCGCGCCTTTCGGTTCATTTTCGCAGTCTTTTCAATAGACTACGGCATTGATCCGGCGCGGCTATCCGGCTGAAGCTTGGTAACGCCCCCATGGGGGCATGTTTATACGATTTTTATGCCAATGTCAGGCGGAATTCAGCGCTTCGATAAATCGCTGCTTGATCGCATGGCCGTCGCGGATCGGCAGCACGCGCGGCACGTCTTCTTCGCTGATGCGCGCACTGACCAGAATCGGGCCTTCGCCGGCGTGCAGCAATTTGCGCACGTCGGCGGCTTCCTCGATGCGCGAGATCGCGCGGGCGTGCTTGAAGCGGCAGGCGAGCGCCGTGGCGACGAGGTCGATGCCGGAATGGGTGTGGCTCGCCTGCATGCCGGTCTCGCCGTAATGGGCGTTGTCGAGCACGACGATCGCAAAATTCTTCGGCTGCTTGACGCCGATGGTGGCGAGGCTGCCAAAACCCATCAGCATGTCGCCGTCGCCGGTCAGCACGGCGACGCGTTTTTGCGGCTGCGCCAGCGCCAACCCGAGCCCGATCATCGCGGTGCCACCCATGGCGCCCCAGAGATAAAAGTTGAGCGGATGATCGCCGGCCGCGGCGACGTCATAGGTCGCAGAACCCAATCCGCTGACGACCAGGAGATCGCCGCGATCGATCAGCAGCTGCCGCACCAGATCGCGCCGGTCGAGCATCATCGCGTCCATTGCTTGCGGCCGATCAGCCGTTGCGAGAGCAGGATCGCGACCTGCAGGTTGCCGTCGAACGCCATGTCGCAGCCGGCGCCGACAATGTCATCGACGGCATCGGCGTCGTCGATGCGATAGGTGAGAAAGCCCGCGAGCTTCAGCACGTCTTCGGTGATCGCGCCCATCGGCACCTGCCACGGATTGAACTCGCCGAATTCGCCGCGCATGGTCACCAGCACGACGCAGCCGAAGCCGCAATTGCGCAGCAGCGAAAACATATTGATGCAATTGCCGACGCCGCTCGATTGCATCAACAGCGCCGCGCGCTGGCCGCCGAGCGCGGCGCCCGCGACCAGGCCGACGCCTTCCTCCTCGGTGGTCAGCACCACGTCGGCGATGGAGTTATCGGCCTGGCACAGTTGGATCAGCCGGCTGTGGCCGGCGTCGGGCACATAGCCGACCTGGCGGACGCCGACGCGGCGAAAATGGCCGTAGATCGCGTCCGGCCAGGATGGTTGGATATTTGTCGGCGTGTGCAATGCCGGTCTCACATGTCTTTGGCGAAAGGTCTTGCGCGAAGGCGAGGCTAGGCAAATATCGCACCGCTTACTATGGTGCGCCATCCCTAGAGCAAAATCGCTTCGAATTGAAGCGATTTTGCTCTAGCATTTTGATGGGGCATGATCTTTTCGGAAAACCGGTTTCCACTTTTCCGGATCATGCTCTAATGCCGAAAACCAACAATGGAGACGGCTCATGGCTACCAGGCTTCGCCACATCGCCATCATCGTTCCCGACCCGGAAAAGGCGGCGACGTTTTTCGAGCAGGCATTCGGCATGACGCGCGCCGGCACCGCGCGCCGCGGCATCTATATGTCGGACGGCGTGATGAACGTGGCGCTGCTCAAAACCGAAGGCAACGAGAAGCCCGGCCTGTACCACTTCGGCATGTGGGTCGACGATCTCGACGAAGCTGAGAAGAAGGTCACGCAAGCCGGCGGCACCTATCTCGCCGGCCGGCCGACCTCGCCGAATTCGTTCTACGAGGCAAAATTTCGCGACCCCGACGGTGTGGTGTTCGACCTGACCCATCACGGCTGGGCCGGTGCCACCAAGGAAGTGACGGCGAAGGCATAATTGCCCACCTATCCCAATCGCATCGTCGTCATCGGCGCAGGCCCCGTCGGCCTGTGCCTGTCGTTGGCGCTTGCGCAAGCGGATTTAAAAGTCTGCCTGGTCGAGTCGCTGGGCGACGATAATTTCCTCGAACAGGTGCCGCGCGCCGGCACCAATCATCCGGCAACCCTGGAAATGCTCGACCGGCTCGGGCTTTACCAAAAGCTCGAACCGCGCGGCATCATCGCACCGGTGTTTCATTACTGGGACCGCCAGGAAGGCAAGCTGATCGCCGCATTCGACCATATCCATCTGAAAGACGACACGCGCTTTCCCTACGTGCTGCAATGCGAGCGCATCAAGATCGTCGAAGAGGCGCTGGCGATGGCCAAGGCGCATGCCAATATCGACTTGCGCCTATCGACGGAATTCATCGCGTTCGAGCAGGACGCCGACGGCGTGCGGGCGCGCGTGAAAAATCCCGCCGGCGAGGAGGAGACGATCGAAGGCCGCTATCTGGTGAGCGGGGAGGGCGCCCGCAGCATCGTGCGCAAGGATCTCGGCATCGCGTTTGAAGGTTTTACTTACGACGACCGTACGCTGAACATCGAAGTCGCTTACGACTTCCGCCGGCACGGCTATGCCGAGCGCAATTACATTTCCGATCCGGCGGAATGGTCGAACCTGTTTCATTGGAAAGGCCCGCCGGACCGCTGGCGGGTGCATTTTCCGACCGATCCGAAGGCCGACGAGATCGCGCTGATGCAACCGGAAATCTTGCAGGCAAAGTTGCAGGCCTTCTTGCCCACCGGCAAGCCATTCGACATCGTCGGCAGCAATCTTTACGTCGTGCACCAGCGCGTAGCGCAAAAATTCCGCGCCGGCCGCGCCATCCTGGCCGGCGATTCCGCCCACGTGAACAGCCCGATCGGCGCCATGGGCATGAACTCGGGCATTCATGACGCGATCAATCTGGCCGACAAGCTCATTGCCATCGCGCGCGGAGAGGCGGACGACAGCGTGCTCGACCGCTACGAGCGCCAGCGCCGCCATGTCGCCGTGGCGCATACGCAAGCGCAGACCGTGCGCAACAAAAGACTTTTGGCCGAGAAGGATCCGGCGGTGCGGCAGCGCAATCATGACGACTTGCGCCGGACCGCGGACGATCCGGCGCTGGCGCGCCAATATCTGCTCCGTACGGCGCTGTTCGAGAGCTTGCGCGAAGCCGACGCGATTGCGTGACCAAATGGGGACGGCGATGAGACGTTGGGCGTTGGCACTGCTCATGACGTTGGCTGCGGTTCACGCCGCCGCGGCGCAATCGGCGGCGTGGCCCGAACGGCCGATCCATCTGATCGTGCCGTTTCCGGCCGGCAGCAGCTCTGACATCGTCGCCCGCATCGTGGCGCAAAAGCTTGGCGAACGGCTCGGCCAGCAGCTCGTGGTCGAGAACCGCCCCGGCGCCAGCGGCAATCTCGGCACCGAAGCGGTCGCGCACGCCGCCGCCGACGGCTACACGCTCGGCCTCGCCAATACCTCGACGCTTACGCTGTCGCCGAGCCTGATGGCGAAGCCGGCTTACGATCCAGTCAAGGATTTTGTGCCGATATCGATGATCGGCGCCTCGCCGTTCGTGCTGGCGCTCTATCCGGATGTGCCGGCAACGAACGTGCAGGAACTGGTCTCGCTCGCCAAGACAAAGTCGCTCACCTTCGCCTCGGCCGGCCCGGCGACGCTGGCCAATCTCGCCGGCGTCCTGTTCGCCAAGACGGCGCATATCGAGCTGACGCCGGTATCCTATCGCGGCAGCGGGCAGGAGATTCTCGACGTCGTCGCCGGCCGGGTGGACATGGCGTTTGCGACCATTCCGCCGACCTTGCCGCTGATCCGCGACGGTAAAGTGCGCGCCATCGCGGTCACCGGGCCGCAACGCAGCCCGGCGCTTGCGGACGTGCCGACCGTCGCGGAATCCGGCCTGCCCGGTTACGAGAGCGTGCTGTGGCAGGCGCTCTATGCGCCGGCCGGCACGCCGGCAGCGATCGTGACCCGGCTCAATGCGGAGGTGAATGCGATTCTGCACGACAGCGACGCGGTCGGCGCACTGGCAAAACTGGGTGTTGAGGCGCAGCCGAGCACGCCGCAGCAATTTGCCGACCGCATCGCCGCTGATCTCAAGAAGTGGCATGACGTGATTGTCAGCGCCGGAATTCAGCCGCAGTAGCGCGCGCATGATCCCGAAAAGTGGATACCGGTTTTCGGATAAGATCATGCGCCGACGAAAATCCGCCGCTTGACGCTTGTGGGCGGCGGTAGGATGCTGGCCGCCAATACATCGCCCAATCCGGCCCAATTCGACAAAGGGAGACTCCCATGGCTGCTCGGCTTCGTCACATCGCGCTATCCGTTCCCGATCCGGACAAGGCCGCACAATTCTTCGAGGAAGCGTTCGGCATGAAGCGCGTCGGCAAGGCCGGCATCGGCTGCTACGTCTCTGACGGCACCATTAATGTCGCGCTGTTGAAATACGACGGCGACGTTCCGGGCTTCCACAAGGGCTATCACGGCTTGGTGCATTTCGGCATGTGGGTCGACAATCTCGAAGAGGCCACCAAGAAGGTGACCGATGCGGGCGCCACCCATTTCGGCGGCAAGCCCGACGACAATCCGCACGCCTTCTATGAGGTCAAATATAAGAATCCAGACGGCGTCATTTTCGACCTGACGCACAACGGCTGGCGCGGCGCGGTGAAGGAAGTCGTCCCGGCTGAGGCCGAGAAGGTGCCGGCGGAATAATCACCGCCGCCACGGCAGCGCGTCGGCGCGCTCGACGAAAAACCACGCACCCTCGCCGAGCTCGGCGGGAAAAGTTGCGACGATGCCGTCTTCGATGGCGCGCCATTCGAGGCCGGCGTGATCGATCGCGGCCTCGGCTGCGCCGAGCGATTGGACGCGCAACGCGTAGCCGATCATGAACGGCAGCGTCGTGAACGGCACTTCCGGCAATTTTTCCGTCGCCCTGTCATGGCTGACGAGATACAAGCCGCCGCGATCGAGACGCAGCAGTGCGCCGCCGGGTGTCCGGGTTATCGCGCCGCCGGTGAAACGCGCAAATCGCTGCGCGGCTTCTTCGACATCGGCAACGGCGATGACGACGTCGATCAGGCCGATGGCGCTGTTCGGATGCGTCAGCCAGCGCTTCTGCCACACCGTCTGCTCGGTGTGATGGGTCAGCATCTGGATGCGCCCTTCAGGCATCACCCCGGGCTCGACGCGCGCGATGGTGAAGGCCGCGGTGCCGGGTCCGGTTGCGGTCTCGACCGGGCGCGACATGTGCACTACGGGCCGGACCGCAAAGCCGTTGGCTGCGAGACGCCGATGCGCCGCTTCGGCGTCGGCGACAGCGAAGGCGGCGAGATGCAATCCGGCGTGGCGCGCGAGCGCCGCGTCGAATTCACGGCTCAGCGGCGTATCGGAGGTCTTGAACAGCACCTCGATGTAGCCGCGCAAAAACATCGCGGTGACGTTGCCGGTTCCGGTCGGGCTCACCCCGCCTGCGGGATTGGGGCTGACCTGGATGGAGACCGGCGTTGGCGCAAAGCCGCAACGCGCAAAGGCGCGGCGCGCCGCTTCGGCGTCATGAACGAAATGGGCGAGATGATCTAAAAATACCTCGCCGCCGACGGGAAGCTGGCGATCGATATCCGGTTGTGCGGACGGCGCGACCAAGTCGTCACTCGGACCCGGCAATGCCGGCGGCCTCGACGACCTTGCCCCAGCGCACAATCTCCGCCTCGAGAAAGCGCTGCAATTCGTCGGGCGTGCCTTTGCCGATCGGCAGCATGCCGAGATCCTTCATGCGCGCGCGCACGTCGTCGAGCCCGACAATCGTGTTGAACTCGCTGTTGAGCTTGATGAGAACGTCCTTGGGCGTTTTCGCCGGCGCAATGACCGCCTGCCACGCGGCGGCGTTGTAGCCCGGCACGCCGGCATCGGCGAGCGGCGGAACGTCGGGCAGCGTGGCGAAGCGATCCTTGGTGGTCACCGCCAGCGCGCGCACCTTGCCGCCGTTGATCAGCGGCAGCGCCGGGCCGAGATCGCTGAACATGAGCTGGATATAGCCGCCGATCAGATCGTTGAGCGCCGGCGCCGTGCCGCGATACGGCACGTGCGTCATCTTGATGCCGGCCATGCTGCAAAACAGCGCCGCGGCCAGATGATGGAACGCGCCGATACCGCCGGAGCCGTAGCTCAGCGGCCTTTGCTTGGCGAGCTTGATGAGATCGTCGACGCTGGTGACCGGTAGCGACGGGCTGACCACCAGCACGAACGGCACCGAAGCGATCAGCGCCACCATCGCCAAATCCTTGGCCGGATCGTAGGGCAGCTTCTTATACAGCGTCACGTCGATGGCGAGCGAGGACACCGTCATCGCGATGGTGTAGCCGTCAGGCGGCGAGTTGACGACGAAGTTGGTTGCGATCACCGTACCGGCGCCCGGACGGTTCTCTACCACGAACGATTTGTTGAGCCGCTGTTCGAGCTTCTGGCCGAGCATGCGCGCCAGGATGTCGGTGCCGCCGGCGGGCGCGAACGGCACGATGAACATCACCTGCCGGCTCGGATAGTCCTCGGCATCTTCGGCCCGCGCCATGCCGGCCGCAAAAGCCGGCAGCGTGGCGGCAAGCAAGGTGCGGCGCGACAGCATTGTCATCGGCGTTTTCTCCCGAGCCAAGCCTTGTTCTCCCGAGCCAAGCCTTGTTCCCTCGAACCAAGCCTTGTTCTCCTGAAACAAGCCTTGCCGACCCCGTTTGACCTCAAAAGAACGCCAACCGCATGGGTTCTGCAAGGGACATAGCGCCGCTTCGCGGCGGTATTGCTTTTCTTGACAAGGGGCTAGGGCTCCCGCCATAAGGACGCCGGTTCCAGCGCATTTCGGTGCCCTCTAGGCACCCGCGCCGGTAACCATCAGCAGAAACGACTGCAAGAAGCCGGTCCGGACGCAAAAATCCGAGCACCGGGATCGAACACAAGGACGAAAAAGATGTTCGCGGTCTTCAAGACGGGCGGCAAGCAATACCGGGTCGCCGCCGAAGATGTGCTCAAGGTCGCCAGGTTGAAGGGCGAACTGGGCGAGATCGTCGAGTTCGGCGAGGTGCTCGTCGTCGGCGGTGACAGCGTGACGCTCGGCGCGCCCATGGTCGCCGGCGCTACCGTCGCGGCCGAGGTACTGGATCACGCGCGCGGGCCGAAGATCATCGCGTTCAAGAAACGCCGGCGCAAGAACTCGCGGCGCAAGCGCGGCTTCCGCGAGGAGTTCACGCTGATCCGCATCACCGAGATCCTGACCGACGGCAAGAAGGCGAACAAGGAGGTGCAGCCGCGGCCGAAGCGCGCTCCGAAGCCTGCGGCCGAAGCTGGTGCCGAGGCGGGCGAAACCGCGGCGGCAGCGGAAGGCGCCACAGCGAAGAAAGCCTCGGCCAAGAAAGCGCCGAAGTCCAAAGCCAAGGTGCCGGCGGCTAGAGCGAAGAAGGCCAAGGGCAAGCCAAAGAAATGATGCAGGGTGGTGATGCTTTTGTCACTTTTGCGGTATAGCTAGGACGCAAGAAAGGTTCGGAGACCAGCGATGGCTCACAAGAAAGCAGGCGGATCCTCACGCAACGGCCGCGATTCGGGCGGCCAGCGGCTGGGAATCAAGATTTTCGGCGGCGAAGAAGTGGTGGCCGGCAACATCATCGCGCGCCAGCGCGGTACCAAATGGCATCCGGGCCGCAATGTCGGCGTTGGCAAGGATCACACGTTGTTCGCGAAAATCAACGGCAAGATCGAGTTCCGTACCAAAGCCAAAGGCCGCGTATTCGTATCGGTACTTCCGATGTCGGAGGCAGCGGCCCAGTAATACGGTGGATCATATGAGGTCCGCCGGCATCCAGTCGCCCGGCGGACCCGAATGGGCTCCGAGATAAGGGGGACCGGCATGCCGGTCCCCCTTTCGGTTTTTGATGGAGCCTTCCCATGACTCTCTCGGAACAGGCTTTTGCGCCGGCGCGGCGGGACGACATTGTTCCCGTCCTTGCGACCGCGCGGCTCGTGCTGCGCGCGCCGCGCCGCAGTGACGTCAAAGCGATTGCAGCGCTCGCCAACGATCGCCGCATCGCCGCGAACACCGCCCGCATTCCGCATCCCTACGGCATCGAGGACGCCGAGCAATTCATCGCCTCGGTCAACAAACGCGAAGGCGAGGCATGCTTCGTCATCACGTTCGATGGCGCGCCGATCGGCGTCTGTAGCGTCGACCTGCGTGAAGACGGACCCGAGGTGGGTTACTGGCTCGGCGTGCCCTATTGGGGCCGCGGCTTTGCTACCGAGGCGGTGCGCGCGCTGATCGACCACGCCTTCGGCGATCTCGAGCACGAAGCGCTCATATCCGGCGCCCGCGTCAGCAATCCGGCCTCGCGCCGGGTGTTGGAGAAATGCGGCTTCCAATGGACCGGCGTACGGCTGTCGCGCATCCGCGCCATCAACTCGGCGGCGCCGATCGACCGCTTCCGCCTCGATCGCGGCTTGTGGGCGTCGTTGAAGTCTTGGGGACACGTCAGTCGCGTCGTTTGAGTTGAAGTGTTCGCCGTTTTGGCAGCGACGCTGCGGCTCGGAGATTTGAATTGCGCGACCAGCGCATGGCGCCTACGGAATGGCCGTATGAAATTCCTCGACGAAGCCAAGGTCTACATTCGCTCCGGCGACGGCGGCAACGGCTGCGTGTCGTTCCGGCGCGAAAAATTCATCGAATATGGCGGGCCGAACGGCGGCGACGGCGGCAATGGCGGCGACGTGGTGGTGGAGACGGTCGATGGGCTCAACACCCTGATCGACTATCGCTATCAGCAGCATTTCATGGCGAAGAACGGCCGCGGCGGCATGGGTAAGGACCGCCATGGCGCCAACGGCGCCGACATGGTGCTCAAAGTGCCGGTCGGCACGCAAATCTACGAGGAGGACGGCGAGACGCTGCTCGCCGATCTCACCGAGATGGGCCAGCGCGTCGTGCTGGCCCATGGCGGCAATGGCGGTTTCGGCAATGCGCGCTTCAAAAGCTCGACCAACCGCGCGCCGCGCCACGCCAATCCCGGCCAGCCCGGCACCGAGCTCACCATCCGGCTGCGGCTGAAGCTGATTGCCGATGCCGGCGTCGTTGGCCTGCCGAACGCCGGAAAATCGACGTTTCTCGCCGCCGTCAGTGCCGCCAAGCCGAAGATCGCCGATTACCCGTTCACCACGCTGCATCCGCAGCTCGGTGTGGTCGACGTCGGCGGCCGTGAATTCGTGCTGGCCGATATTCCGGGCCTGATCGAAGGTGCCCATGAAGGCGTCGGCCTCGGCGACCGTTTCCTCGGCCACGTCGAGCGCTGCCGCGTGCTGCTGCATCTCGTCGACGGGACCGGCGAGGATGCCGGAGAAGCGTACAAGACCGTGCGCGCGGAACTTGCCGCCTACGGTCAGGGCCTGACGGACAAGCCGGAGATCGTCGCGCTGAGCAAGGCCGATGCGCTGACCGCCGACGAGATCAAACAACAGGTCGCCCGACTGAAGCGTGTGGCGAAAAAGACGCCGCTCGTGGTCTCCGCCGTCAGCGGCGACGGCGTCGCCGAGGTGTTGCGCGCCTTGTGGAAGGTGATCGAAACGGCGCGCCGCGACGGCGTCGAGGCGAGCACCGCGGATGCCGCGTGGCATCCGTAAGGGAGAGATTGCAATGTCCCACACTTTCGTTCTGGTCCACGGCGCCTGGCATGGCGGCTGGTGCTGGCAGCGCGTCGCCGACCGGCTGCGCGGCGGTGGCCACACGGTTTTCACGCCGACGCTGACCGGGCTCGGCGAGCGATCGCATCTGCTGCGCGCTGGCATTGACCTGAAAACCCACATCACCGACATCGTCGACGTGATGAAATGGGAGGGATTGAGCGACGCGGTGCTGTGCGGCCATTCCTACGGCGGCTTCGTCATCTCCGGCGTGGCCGAGCAGATGGCGTCGGCGATCCGCTCCATCGTGTTCCTCGACGCGTTCGTGCCGCGCAACGGCGAGAGCGTGCTCGATTTGACCGGGCCCGCCGTGCAGGAGGGCGTCCGCAATGCGCTGCAACGCGGCGATATCGCCATCCCGCCGCGGGCCGCGGAAGCCTTCGGTGTCAACGAGGCCGACCGCGCCTGGGTGGATCGTTTGTGCGTCGGACAGCCGATCGGGACCTTCACCGACAAGATCGCGCTCACCGGCGCGCGCGATCGCATCGCGCACAAGAGCTATATCCGCGCCAAGAGCTACGCCAACCCGGGATTTGACCGCGCCTTGGACGAAGTGCGGTCGAATTCATCATGGCGCAGCTACGAAGTGCCGAGCGGCCATGATGTGATGGTCGATATGCCGGAGCGGCTCACGGAAATCCTGCTGGAGGTCGCGGCGTGAGTGAGGGCGCGGTCTCAAATAATCGTATGGCGCACCTTGGCCGAAACCCATTCGCTGACGATGACGGTTGCGATGATGATCAGGAGAATGAGCGACACTTTTGTCCAGGCGAGGGTGGTGATCGCCGAGTTGAGCGGCAGGCCGATGCCGCCGGCGCCGACCAGGCCCAGCACCGTCGACTCGCGGATGTTGATGTCCCAACGGAATACTGAAATGCCGGCGAACGCCGGCAACACTTGCGGCACGATGCCGTAGGCCGTGACCTGCGCGGCACTGGCGCCGGTGGCGCGCACCGCCTCAACCTGGCTCTCATCGATCTCTTCGATCGCCTCGTAGAGCAGTTTTGCGCAGAAGCCGATCGAGCGCAGCCCGATGGCCAGGATTCCGGCGAACACGCCGGGCCCCAGAATCGTGACCAGCATCAGCGCCCAGATCAGCGAATTGATCGAGCGCGATGACACGATGACGAACAGCGCCGCCGGCCGCACCAGCGCCACGCTCGGCGTCGTGTTGCGCGCGGCGCAGTAAGCCACCGGCACCGCCACCACGATGCCGATCGCGGTGCCGAGGGTGGCGATATTGATGGTGTCCCAGAGCGGCCGTCCCAACTTGGCGATAAAACCCCAATCCGGCGGCACCATGCGCACGGCAAGATCGGCCGCTTGCGTCGGCGCGTCGGTGACGAAGGCCCAGATCGTCTTGTCGGAGATCAGTTGCCAGCAGTAAATGAAGATCGCCGCCGCGGCGAGCCAGGCCAGCCAAATCGCGAACTGCGCGCCGCGCTCGCGGCGATGCCATACCTTGGTTCCGTACCTGAGCGCGACCGCCATCACTGCACCCAGCGGCGGATATAGCCGGACGAATATTCCAGTGCCATCACGATGCCGATGATGACCAGCAGGATGGCGGCGGCGGATGGGAATTCGTAGCGGCTGAACGCGGTATCCAGTGTCGCACCGATGCCGCCGGCGCCGACGATGCCGATCACCGCGGATTCGCGGAAGTTGATATCGAAGCGGTACAGGCCGAGCCCGATCATGCGCGGCATCACCTGCGGCTGGATGCCGTAGTTGATCCATTGCAGCCAGCCGGCGCCGGTCGCGCGCACGGCTTCGGCTTGCGAGAAATCCATGTCCTCGATGTCTTCGGCGAGAAGCTTGCCGTAGAAGCCGATGGTGGCGAACGACAGCGTGACGACGCCGGCGAACGGGCCAAAGCCGAACAGCTTGACGAAGAAGATCGCCAGGATGATCTCCTGGAAGCTGCGCGAGACCGCGAGGATGCCGCGGCAGACATAGTAGACCGGCCGCGGCGCGATATTTTTGGCAGCGCCGATGCCGACCGGAACCGAAATCGCGATACCGATCGCCGTCGAGACCACGGTCATCCAGAGGCTCTCGAGGATGCCGTTGACGATGTCGTCGCGGTGGCTGGCGAAGTCCGGTGGAAAGAACGCCGCGAAGAACCGCGCGCCGCGCGGCAGGCCTTCCCAAACCCGGGGCCAGTTCACCTCGGTCGTGCCGAAGGCCAGCGCCAGATAGACGACGGCGCCTATGCCGAGCGCCCAGCGCAGCCACGCGCGCTTGATCAGCGGCGGTTTTTCCCAGTGGCGAGGTACGATGGAGGCGATGCTCATGGCCGGCTATGTCAGCCCGGCCATGCGGTCGCGATGCGGCAGGCGGGTGTCGAGCGCAATGACGTTGTCCGCAGCCTCGGCTGCCTCGCCGGTGTCGTCATCGATTTTGCGGATGGTGGCCGACCAGTCTTCCTCGCCGTAGATTTTCGTCAGCACCTCGGCGGTGAGGCCGGTCGGCGGGCCGTCATAAACGATCTCGCCGAGTTGCAAGCCGACGATCCGCTCGGCGAACATCTGCGCCAGCATGACATCGTGAATGTTGATAATGGCCGAAAGCTTGCGCTCTCCGCACAGTTCCTTGATCAACCGCATGATCTGACGCGACGTCTTCGGATCGAGCGAGGCGGTCGGCTCATCCACCAAAAGCAAATCGGGATTTTGGATCAGCGCCCGGCAGATGCCGACGCGCTGCCGTTGGCCGCCGGACAGTTCGTCGGCGCGCTTGTCGGCCATGTGATCGAGGCCAACGCGCGCCAGCAGCCGGAACGCCTCGTCGATGTCGGCCTGCGGAAATTTCCGCATAAAGCTTTGCCAGAAGGCGACATAGCCCAGCCGCCCGCTCAGCACGTTCTCCATCACGGTGAGACGTTCGACGAGGGCGTATTCCTGGAAGATCATGCCCATGCGCCGGCGCGCGCGGCGCAATTCGCGGCTGCCGAGCATGGTGATTTCGATGTCGTTGAGCGTGACCGTGCCCGCGGTCGGCTCGACCAGGCGGTTGATGCAGCGAATGACGGTCGATTTGCCGGCGCCGGACGGACCGATCAGCGCCATCACCTCGCCGTCGGGGACGTCGAGGTCGAGGCATTTGAGCGCGAGGTCGCCGGTCCGGTAGCGCTTCGTCAGCCCCTTGATCCGAAGCATTTGCGGCACCCCCGACCGTCTGCCGATCGATTATTTGGTCGATCGATTACTTGCAGGTATATTTCACGCCATTGGCCGCATCGATCTTGCGGATGACGCTCCAGTCCTTCTGATAGGTAATCGGGACGAAGCGGTCCTGTTCCTTGAATTCCGCCTTCAGCGCCGAGCCCTCCCATGGGAAGGTGAAGAACGCCTGCTTGATTTTCTCGACCAGCGCCGGATCGAGATTGTAGGCGTAGCCGTAGCCGGTGGTCGGGAAGGTGTCGGATTTGTAGATCGACCTGATCTTGGCGCGATCGACGACGTTGCGGGCGAACATGCGGAACATCACCTCGTTGGCGATTGCGGCCGCGTCGTAATCCTTGTTGGCAATGCCGATCACGGAGTTGTCGTGTTTGCCGGAGAATACCGCGGTGAAGTCGCGGTCGGGCTCGAGGTTGAATTCCGACTTCAAGATCGCCAGCGGCGCCTTGTATCCGGAGTTTGAGGTCGGTTCGGTGAACGCCACCCTTTTGCCCTTGAGGTCGGCCGGCGTCTTGATCGGACTGTCGGCCGGCACGATGATTTCCATTTCGTAGCCGAACTGGCCGTTTTGAGCGCCCATAATGGCGAACGGCACGAAGCCCGCGCAGTTGACCGCAATCGGATTGGAGCCGGTGTTGAATCCCGCGATGTGCAGCCGGCCGGAGCGCATCGCCTCGATCTCGGCGGCGTTGGACTGCACCGGGAAGAACACGACCTTTTTCCCGGTCGCCTTTGCCAGGTAGTCTATGAAGCCATCCCATACCTTGGCGTAAACCGCCGGGTCCTCGACCGGCGTATAGGCGAAGATCAGCGTCGATGGGTTGACCCAAAGCTTGGAATCGGTCGGGGCATCGGCGACGAGATCGCCGTCGCGATCGCAATAGGCCTTGTCGAGATCGCCGCGCGGACAGTCTTGGGCGTGGGCCAGGCCGATCAATCCGGCGCCGAAGATGAGTGCCGCGAAAAACGTGGCGATGGTTTTGGCGACGATTTTGATGTGCCGCGCCATGGTCTCCCCCCTTCGGTTCCAGTGCCAAAAGCCTGTGGCGATCCGGACCGTTTGGTTACGCTCGGCAGCTTAGCCCACAATGCGGGAAAGAGAAATTGAGCTTATGAGTGCACTTGCGAGGAAAACTTCAGCGAACCGTCGCGCTTGATGCGCGGCAGAAGATCGATTTCCCAGGCCAGATACTCGTTCATCGCCGCCTTGGTGTCGCCGTTGCGTTCGTAGGGCTTGCGCCATTGATCGACTGCTTCGTCGGCCATGCGGGCTTCCGTCGATAACGCATAACCGGCGGCCCGCCACGCGGCATTGCCTCCGGCAAGAACATGCACCGGAATATCGACCAGCGTCTCCGCTTCGGCTGCCGCGAGACGCGCAAGGGCGCCGTCTTCGGACGTGAGCACCAACGTTTCGCCGAGCGGAATTTTCGTCAATGCATGCTTGAGCCGCGTGCGGATCGCAAACCAGGCGCCGGGAATGTGACCGGCGAGATAGTCCCGGCTCGGCGCCAGATCGACGACGGTCGCAGCGTTGCGCGACAATAGCGCGTCGAGTGCGGCGCAATCGATGGTGCTGCTCGACTGCGTCTCGCCGTCAAGTATTGCCGGTCTGGGCAGTCCCTTTTCTGATCCGGCCTCGGCCAATGTAAAAACGTCCTTCCAGCCCATCTGGCGCAGCCACGACCCGGTCATCGCCGCGCGCACCTCGGCGTCGTCGATCAGCACAATGCGCGCGCCTAGCGTGCCGACATATTGGTCCGTCGCCTGCACCAGCTGGCCGCCCGGCGCCGAGACCGCGCCGGCGACGTGGGCGGCCGAGTATTCGGCGGGATCGCGGACGTCGAACAGGTAAAGCGTCCGCGCCTCGTCCTTGCGCCAGGTTTCCAACATGGCGCGATCGATGCGTTCGACGCCGCAGCTTTGCGCAACCTGCAGCGCCGCCGTTCGCGCCCAGTCGAGTGTCTTCGGCGAAACGTCCGGCGCGCGCCGGTTCTTGCCGCTGTCACAAGCAAAGCCGGCGAGGCTCCAGCCCATGGTGCCGTTGCGCAGCGCCACCACCTTGTTCGGCACGCCGGCATTGATCAGCGACTGCGCGCCGATGATGCTGCGGGTACGGCCGGCGCAATTGACGACGATCATGGTCTGTGGCGACGGTGCGATCTCGCGGGCGCGCAGCACCAGCTCGGCGCCGGGCACATTGATGCCGCTCGGGATCGAAACGCGCGAATATTCGTCGAACGGACGGCTGTCGAGCACGACGATGTCGGCCTTTTCGCGCAACAATTGCTCAAGCTCCGCCGCCGCGATGTTTGGCGTACCGCTTTCATGCTCGATGTATTCGCCGAACGCCTTGCTCGGCACGTTGACGCCGGAGAACAGCTCGTATCCGGCCGCCGCCCAGGCATCAACACCGCCTTCGAGAATGGAAACGTCCGAATAGCCGTTGCGCGCAAGAATCGCCGCGGCGCGGCCGGTGGCACCGTCGCCATCGTCGCACAGCACAATGCGTGTCGCGCGGCGCGGCACAAGTTGGGCGAATTTCAATTCAAGCCGGCTCAACGGGATCGAGCGCGCCAGCAGCAGATGGCGCTGCGAAAAGATCAGCTCCTCGCGGACGTCGACGAGCGCAAGCTCGCCGACGTCGCCGATCATGCGCCGCAGATCGGCCGGACTAACCGAAGATGCGCTCACCGATGGCCGTCACGTCGCCTGCTGCGGCGTCATGGGATGCACGGCGCCGGTCTTGAGGTCGAAACGCACGCGATTGATCTTGTCGAGGTTCGTCCCGGTGACGCGGACGAAGCGCGAATAGTCGGGATAATCGATCGAGTGAATCTTGCCGTCCTGGTAGATGCCGGCTTTGCCGGGCGTCAGGCGGTATTTCTTCACCGGCTTGAGCTTGGCGTGTGCTTCGTCGCCGCCGTTGTCCTCGCGCTCCCATTCGATCATGTCGGTGTAATGAGTGGCCTGGCCGTAGATCGCCCAGGACGCGCCGTGGTCGTGCGGCGGCGACACCCGCGCCTTGTCGTTGATGTGGGCGAGGACCTGGAAACCGAGCTCCGGGTCCTCATAGAGCACATGCAAGCCGCGAGGCGCGTCCTCGCAATGCTTGCGGACGAAATCCGGATTTTGCAGCAGGTGCTCGAGCTGGGTGCGGACTTCCTCGCGCCCGTCGGGGCCGGGATCGCGCGAAAGGATGGAACGGCAGTCCGATATGAACTGATCGAGCTCATAGGCCATGGCGTCTCTCCTGGCAGGATTATTTGCCCCAGTTTCGCCCATCGGGAGCTTAAGCGCCAGCGTCACCTTGCCGGTTTGGATTGGCCCCACGAGCCGCTACATTACGGCACATGTTTGGTCTGCCACGGATCAATGATCGGCCGCGCAATGTGCGGCTGGATACGCTGGTTCGCCTGCGTTGGCTCGCGGTTTTGGGCCAATTCGGCGCTGTGCTGGTGGTCCATTTCGGCCTCGAATTCGAGGTTCCAATCTGGGCCTGCCTTGCCGTCATCGCGCTGTCGGCGCTGCTCAATGTGGCGCTGCGCATCGGCTTCCGCGAGACGCAGTGGCTCGAACCCGACCGTGCCGCCTGGCT